>CAYMDM010000004.1:0-7562 GCA_964389235.1 uncultured Burkholderiaceae bacterium | reverse complement strand
GACGACGAACACCGCCAGCAGCGCGCGAAACCGCGCGACCTTCAGCGGCAGCAGCAGATCGCCCAGCCGGGCGTGGCGCACCGCGCGCGGCCGCGGCGAGGGCGCCGCACGCAGCAGCCACAGCCCGGCGGCCAGCGCCACGCCAAACACCGCCACCAGCGCGGGTGCGCCGCCGACCTCCGGCACGACGGCGGCGAGCAGCACCCCGACCAGCCCCAGCGCTTCGCGCCACGCCGCGGTGCGCGCGAGTTGCGCTTCGGTGTCGCCCAGGGTCGCGCCCCAGGCCTGGTGCACGATGCTCACCGCGCTGTACCCCAAGGACGCCGCCAGCAGCGCGGCGATGAACAGCGCGACAAACGCCGCAGGCGCGGCCGCATACGGCAGCAGCGCAGGCAGCGCGAACAGCGCGACAAATCCGCCGAACATCAGCGCGCTGCCCAGCGCCATGCCCAGCGCCGCGTGGCCGGCGGCCAGCAGCCGGTCGGCCAGGCGGCCGAGCAGTGGGTCGACCACCGCGTCGAGCAGACGCCCGGCGAGCAGAGCCGCGCCCAGCACCGACAGCGGCACCGCATATCCCGCGGCATAGTGCGCCGGCAGGTAGACATACAGCGGCAGCGCGACAAAGGCCAGCGGCAGGCTGAGCGCGGCAAAGCGCAGCAGCGCAGCGTTGGCAATCGGGATGGCGGCGGGCATGGCAGCGAGCAGGACAGCGGATTGGGCGACGCGAGGCTTTCAGCGCGCGGCGCTGCCCAATAGCTCGGCGCGCAGCTCCGGCGCCGGGGTCTGCGGCGACAGCCAGATGGCAAAAAACCCTGCGGCGAAGTCGCGTCCAGCGATGTCGCCCAGCGGCTGGCCGTTGAACAGAAAGCGCGTGGTGCCGCCGTCCTCCGGGGTGTAGACCCCGGCGAGCCAGTCGCCGTCGCGCACGTCGGGAAACAGCGCAGTCATGCGCTGCAGCCATTGCCGGCGCTGCGCCGGTGTGCCGGCATCCAGCCGCCGCATCTCCTCGTCCGATCGTTCGGCGATGTCGCGGCCCTTGAGGCTGCGCGCGTAACGCAGCAGCAGCGCAAAGGGTTGCGCGGTCAGCGGCGAGCCCAAGCCCTGCGGGCCGACCCACAGTGACGCGGTATAGACCAGAAAGCCAAAGTAGCGGAAGGTGCCGCGGCCCTGCAGCCGCGCGCCCGGCAGCAGAGAGGCAATCGCTGGCGGTGGCGCGTCGTCGCTTTGCGCGTGGGCGACGCGCGCAGCCAGCAGAGCTGGGGCGGCCAGCAGCAGGCGGCGGCGCGCGGCATCAGGCATGGCGCAGGGTGAACTGCACGACATCGGTGCTGCGCTGGCGAAAGCCCGCTTCGCAGTACGCGAGGTAGAAGGTCCACAGCCGGATGAACGCTTCGTCGAACCCCAGCGCACGCACCGCGTCGAGCTGGGCGGTGAAGCGCTGCCGCCACGCGGCCAGGGTGTGGGCGTAGTCCAGGCCGAAGGCATGGGCGTCGACGACGGCCAGCCCCGCCGCCTGGGCCTGTGCAGCGAACGCCGCGCGCGACGGCAGCATGCCGCCGGGGAAGATGTAGCGCTGGATGAAGTCGGTGCGGGTACGGTAGCCGTCGAACAGCGCGTCGTCGATGACGATGGTCTGGATGCACGCGCGTCCGCCGCGTTTGAGATGCCGGGCCACGGTGCGGAAAAACGAAGGCCAGTAGGCCTCGCCGACGGCTTCAAACATTTCGATCGAGGCGATGGCGTCGTAGCCTTCGGCCGGCGCGAGCCGGGCGACGTCGCGGTAGTCGCACAGTTCCAGCCGCGGCCGCGGAGTGAGGCTGGCAGTGCGGTCGTGCGCATACGCGAGTTGCTCGGTCGACAGAGTGATGCCGTCGACGCACAGCCCACGCGCAGCAGCAGCCTCGGCGAGTCCGCCCCAGCCGCAGCCGATTTCCAGCACCTTGTCGCCCGACGCGGCGCCGAGCTGGTCGAGCACCCGGGCGTATTTGGCCTGTTGCGCGGCCTGCAGGGTCATTCCCGGGGCGGCGAACAGCGCGCTGGAGTAGGTGAAACTCGGATCGAGCCAGAGGGCGTAGAAGGCGTTGCCGAGGTCGTAATGGGCGTGAATGTTGTCGCGGCTGCCGCGGCGGCTGTTGCGTTTGAACAGCAGGTGGCGCAGCCGCGCGCCGAGCAGCGCCAGCCGCGAGCCGTGCAGTGCCGGCTCGATCGCGGCGCGGTTGGCTGCCAGCAGGTCGAGCAGCGCGGCCAGATCGGGCGTGTCCCACAACCCGCGCACATAGCCTTCGGCAAAGCCGATGTCGCCGCGGCGCAGCGCCAGGGTCAGCGCCTTCCAGTCGTGCAGCCAGACTTCGGCGCGCGGGCCGGTGGCTGCGCCGGTGCCGTAGTGGCGCCATTGCCCGTCGGCGCCGTGCAGCGCGAGGCTGCCCACCTGCAGCCGGGTCAGCAACCGCAGCACCGAACGCGCAGCCAGCCCCGGGGCGCGGCGGGCAGCCGGGTCAGGCGGCGAAAAGGTCAGCGGGAAACGCGGGCGGCAAAGGGTGCGGGCGTTCATGGTCAGGGGCTCGATCGGGTGACGAAGGGTTCGGGCGCGGGCGGCTTGCGGTGAAACGGCGCGTGCTTGCGCCAGAGCTTGAGCGCCTGCCAGTGGATCAGCGCGATCACCCGCAGGCCGTGCAGCGGATGGCGCAGCAGCGCGCCCCAGACCGCAGAACGGGTGAGCGGCTGCAGCGCGCCGCTGATATGGGTCTGCAGCAGCGGGCCTTGGGCGTCGTCGTAGTCGATGCGCAGCAGCAGGCGCTGCGCATTGCGCACAAAGCGAAAGCGGTAACCGCCTTCGACCGCGCAGAACGGCGACACATGAAACACCTTGCGCGCGCGGTATTCGGCGCCCCAGGGCATGTCGGCATCGGGCGCGGGCGGCAGCAGCAAATAGCAATGGCGCTCGCCGAAGGTGTTGTTGACCTCGGCGACCACGCAGCGCAGCCGGCCGTCGGCACGCTCGCAGTACCACAGGCTCACCGGCTTGAAGGCGTAGCCCCAGACGCGGGGAAAGGTCTGCAGCCAGATCTCGCCGTCGGCGTCGGTGATGCCTTGCGCGGCAAGCAGGTCGAGCAGCCAGGCCAGCGCGTCGCCGCGGCCGTCGCCGTGGTCGGCGTCGCAGAAAGTCATCGCGCCAAAGCGCCGGCGCGGAATGCGCAGCAGCGCCGGGTTGGCGGCGATCGCCCGCATCGGCAGCAGCACAAACAGGCTGTCGTAGGTGAACGCATGTGCGGTGGGCCGCAGCCGCCGATGCCCGACCGGGCCGCGGCCGAGCAGCGGCACTGCGGCGGGGGCGGGGGTGGCGGCGGTCGTGGACATGCGCAGCTCCGGCGAAATCAGGCGGCGCGTGCTAGCTGCGGCGCGGCCGGGCGCTGCAGGTCGTGCAGCAAGGTCTGCGCGGCTTCGATGCCGGCGCGCAGCCCGTCTTCGTGAAAGCCGTAGCCGCACCAGGCGCCGGCGAAGTAGGTGCGGCGCCGGCCCTGCAGCTCCGGCACCCGGCGCTGCGCGGCAATCGCCGCGCGGTCGAACACCGGGTGCGCGTAGTCCATCTCCCGCAGCACGGTGTGCGGGGCGGGCTCGCGCAGCGGGTTGAGGGTGACCAGCAGGGGCTTGTGGGTCGGCAGCGGCTGCAGCTTGTTGAGCAGGTAGTGCAGGGTCACGACACCTTCTTCGCCGTGGCGACCGGGCGCGGGCAGGGCGTCGTAATTCCACGCGGCCCAGGCTTTGCGTGAGCGCGGCAGCAGCGAGGTGTCGGTGTGCAGCAGCGCGCGGTTGCGCTGGTAGCGGATGGCGCCGAGCACGGTGCGCTCGGTGTCGTCGGCGTCGATCAGCATGTCCAGCGCCTGGTCGCTATGCGTGGCGATGACCACATGGTCGAAGCTCATCGCGCCATCCAGGGTGTGCAGCTCGACCCAGCCCTCGTGCCGCTGCACGCGGTGCACCGGGGTGCGCAGCCGCGCATCGGGCAGTGCGGCGACCATGCGCTGCACGTACTGCCGCGCGCCGCCGCGCACGGTGAACCAGCGCGGCCGGCCGTTGACCTGCAGCAGGCCGTGGTTGTCGCAGAAGCGCAGCAGGGTGAGCAGCGGGAACTGCAGCATCTGCCCCGGCGGGCAGGACCAGATGCACCCGGCCATCGGCAGCAGGTAATGGTGGGTGAAGGCGTGGCCGTAGCCCTCGCGGTGCAGGAATTCGCCGACGGTCAGCCGGGCCAGCGCGTTGGCCGAGGCCGGGTCGCGCGCCAGCCGCGTGCCTTGGCGGTTGAAGCGCAGGATGTCGCGCAGCAGCCCCCAGAAATCGGGCCGCGCGAGGTTGCGCCGCTGGGCGAACACGGTGTCGAGGTTGCTGCCGCTCCACTCCAGCACCCGCCCGCCCGGCAGCGGAGCCTGCACCGAAAACGACATATCGCTGGGCGCCAGCGGCACGTCCAGTTCGGCAAACAATGACAGCAACCTCGGGTAGGTGCGCTCGTTGCAGACAAGAAACCCGGTGTCCACCGCAAACGGCGGGGTGCCGGGCAGGTCGACGTCCACGGTGTGGGTGTGGCCGCCGAAGTGGCCGCCGGCTTCGAACAGGGTGACGTGGGCGTGATCCTTCAACGTCCACGCCGCGCCCAGCCCGGCGATGCCGCTGCCGATGACGGCCACGCGGGGCAGGTGGGCGGGAGGATGCAGGGGCAGCGGGTCAGGAGGCATCGCGGTCGGGTGTCGAGGTCGGTGACGGGGTGGTCAGGGCGCGGTGATGCGGCGGTGGGCAGGTGCTCAGTCGTTGCGACCCTGCAACCACGCATACGCCGAGTGGTTGTGAATGGATTCAAAGTTCTCCGACGCGACGGTGTAGGACGCGACCTCCGGCCGCGCGCGCAGACCGAGGGCAACGTCGCGCACCAGGTCTTCGACGAACTTGGGGTGGTCGTAGGCGTACTCGGTGACGAACTTTTCGTCCGGCCGTTTGAGCAGCCCCCAGAGCTGGCAGGAGGCGGCGGTTTCGGCGACCGCGATCTGCTCGTCCAGCGCCAGCTGGGCGCGCAGCTCGGCTTCCAGGGTGAGCAGCGAGCGCTGGTTGTGCGCGCCGTAGTTGGAGATTTCCTTGGAGCAGGGGCACAGACTGGTCACCGGCACCTGCACGGTCTGGCGCAGCAGCCGGGTTGCGCCGTCGCGTTCGGCGTGCAGGGTCACGCCGTAGTCGAGCAGGCTGCTCACCCCCGACACCGGGGCGGACTTGCGGCGGAAATAGGTGGCCTGCACCGTCACCGCGCCGGCGTCGGCGTTCAGCCGCGCGAGCATCGCCGTCAGCAGGTCGCCCAGCGCCGCCGCGTCCAGCGGGGCGTCCCACGCGTCGAGCACTTCGACAAAGCGCGACATATGCGTGCCTTTGACCTCGGGCGGCAGCGCGACGGTCATCTGCCAGTCGCCGATGGTCGGCTGCGCGCCTTCGGCGGTGCGCAGCTGCAGCGGGTGGCGCAGGCCGCGGATGCCGACCTTTTGGATTGCGATGTCGCGCCGGTCGGGGGTGGACTGCACATCGGGCAGGGCGATTTCGGCGGCGCGGGTGAACAGGCTTTCGGGGGCGTTCATCGGGTTTCCTTGCAGGTCGGGCAAAGGGCGCGGCGCGGGCCGCGGGCGGGGAGTCGGAGCGAGGCGGCGGGATGGGGCGTGACGCGGGCGGGCGCGTGAGGCTCAGGGCTTCTGCGCCAGCAGGGTTTCGATCTTGGCGACGAAATCCTTGTTGTCCGGCGAGGTGAGGCTGGAGTAGTCGCCGACAACCTTGCCGTCGCGGGCGATCAGGTATTTGTAGAAATTCCACTTGGGCTGGCTGCCGGTGGCCGCGATCAATCCCTTGAACACCGGGTTGGGCTTGGGCTCGGTGACGTGCGAGGGCGCGAACATCGGGAACTGCACGTCGTAGGTGTCCTTGCAGAACGCGGCGATCTTGCTCGGGTCGTTCATCTCCTGATGGAAGTCATTCGACGGAAAGCCCAGCACCACCAGCCCCTGCGGCCCGTATTTGCGATACAGCGCTTCCAGCCCCTTGTATTGCGGGGTGAAGCCGCAGTAGCTCGCGGTGTTGACCACCAGCACCACCTTGCCGGCGTACTGGCAGAGGTCGATCGGCTTGTCGTCCTGCAGCCGCGGCACGGTGTGGTTGAGCACCGCGGGGCAGGTGGCCGCGGCGGCCGGCAGCGCGGCGGCGATGCCGCTGGCGGCCAGCACGGCGAGCAACGCGCGGCGCAGCGGGGACGAGGGTTGGCGGGTGAGGTTCATCGCAGGGCTCCTGTGCGTTTTGTCTAGGACAATGATGCGTGGAAAAGTTCAGCATGTTCAACCTTTCATTGTTTGTCCAGGACAACGAAAGGGTCATCCGGTCGGTTTGTCCATGCGCTTACCATTGCCTATACGTCAGAACGGGCTGATCGGATGCAGTCCTGTACGAAAGTGCTTGCCCGAGTGGGCTTGCGCGCCGCCATGCGTCCACCCCGTCTGTCCACGACACCGATCTGTGTATGAACGACCGCGCCGACACCTCCGCGCTGCATCTGGGCATCGCTGCCGTCGAGCGTGACACCGGCATCGGCAAGGACACCCTGCGGGTATGGGAGCGGCGCTACGGTTTTCCGCAGCCGCTGCGCGACGCCGATGGCGACCGCGTCTATCCCCCTGAGCAGGTGCAGCGGCTGCGGCAGATCAAGCGCCTGCTCGACCGCGGCATGCGCCCAGGGCAGGTGGTGCCGCTGGATGTTGCTGCGCTGGAGGCGCTGATTGCCGCGCCCGATGCGTCCGCCGCCCGCGCGGGCGGGGATGACCCCATCGCGGCTTCTCCTGCCGTCGGCGCCAGCATGCCGTACATCACGCTGTTGCAGCGGCACGAGGTCGAAGCCCTGCACCGCCAGCTCGCGCGCGATCTGCTGCGGCATGGGCTCAGCGGCTTTGTCTCGGGCGTGGTCGCGCCGCTGACGGTGGCGGTCGGCGAGGCGTGGATGCGCGGCGAGCTGGCGGTGTTCGAGGAACACCTTTACTCCGAGGTCATCCAGCGGGTGCTGCGGCAGGCGATTGCGGCGATGCCACCGGTCGATGCGCGCCGCGCCCGTCCGCGGGTGCTGCTGACCACGGTGCCGCAGGAGCCGCACATCCTCGGCTTGCTGATGGTTGAAGCGATGCTGGCGCTCGAAGGCTGCGCCTGCATCCAGCTCGGGCCGCAGATGCCCTTGCCGGAAATCGTGCAGGCGGTGCAGGCGCACCGCGCCGACGTGCTGGCGCTGAGCTTTTCCAGCCTGCTGCCTGCGGCGCAGGTGATCGCTGCACTGCAGGAGCTGAGCGAGACCTTGCCAGCGAGCTGCGCGCTGTGGGCCGGCGGAAGCGCGCCGGCGCTGGCGCGCGCCCCTGAGGGCGTGCGGGTGTTGCGGGCGCTGGACGAACTGGCCGATGCAGCAGCAGACTGGCGCTCGGCCAGTCTGGCCGGCTGAGCCACGGGCCGGACTGCGCGGGCCGGCGCGCGCCGCGTCAGTCGCGCACGAGCCTGCGCTT
>CAYMDM010000003.1:0-91687 GCA_964389235.1 uncultured Burkholderiaceae bacterium | reverse complement strand
ACTCCGCTTCCGAGCAGGACGAACATCGCAAAGATGAGCAAACCCGTGATGGCTAATTCGTTCATTGCAGCTCCATCCTCACTCGTTGCGCAGGGCTTCGCCCGACTGAGTTGTCTGCCTTTTTCCCAAAATTTCCAGTATCAGCTCGTCGACCAAGGAGATCAGCAGCACGATCGATCCAACTGCCATGGCAAGCTGTGGAATCCAGAGCGGTGTGGCGTCGTTGCCGGTCGAGACATCGTGATAGATCTTGGACAGCCACACGAGCCTTGAGCTGTACCAAGCCAGCGCGCCGGAGATGAGCATTGCAACGATCAGCGCCCAGAGCTCCAAATACTTCCGGCGCATGCCTCCAAGCGCATTGATGAGCAAATTAACCCGGATGTGTTCGCCACGCTTGAACGTGTGGGCCAAAGCCAGAAAGCCGGTAGCCGCCATCAGATAGCCCGCGTAAGAGTCGGTACCGGGCACAATGAAGTGAAACATGCGGCTTACGATCCCGGTGAGAATCATCACCAGCAAGCCCACCATGCAAATCGCCGCCAGATAGGCGGCGCCGTCATACAGCCCATCCAGCCAGCGCCGAAGACGGCTAGTAAACGGCGCGGGCATGAAGAGTCCCATAGTCTCAGGGCTTGCGATAGTCCGCAATGAGAGCTTGCCCATCGGGTCCCGCTTTTTTCAGCCAATCTTGAAGCATGGTGTCTCCCACTTTTTTGAGTCCAGCATCAAGCTGGGCTGATGGCTGATCGATCTGCATGCCATGTTTTTGCAGCTGCTCCATGTACCAAGCTGTCTTTTCTTCAGAGAGCTTCCAGCCGCGGGTTTGCGCCTCGGCGGCTGCCTTCAGGAGGGCCTGCTGCACAGGCTTATCCAGCTTGTCGAACGCACGGGTGTTGACGATGACTGCGTTCTTCGGAAGCCATGCCTGGGTGTTGTAGAAGCGCTTGATGTACTCGTAGGTTTTGGTGTCATAGCCGGTGGCAGGAGATGAGATGTAGGAGTTGATGACTCCTGTCGCCATAGCCTGAGATAGATCAGCCGCCTGAACGGTGACGGGCTGGGCACCGACGAGTTCAGCGATTTTCGATGTGGCGGGGCTGTATGCGCGCCACTTCAGCCCCTTCATGTCGGCCACTGAATTGAGGGCCCGGTTCGTGAAGATGCCCTGCGGCGGCCACGGAACTGCGTAGAGCAGCATCATGCCCTGCGCCTTGAGGATTTTTTCCAGATAGGGCAACTGCGCTTGATAAAGCTTCATCGCAGCCGGGTAGCTGGTGGCAAGAAAGGGGATGCCGTCCAGCTCATAAATGGGGTTCTCGTTGGAGTAATTGACCAGAAGGATCTCGCCGATCTGTACCTGATCACCTTGGACTGCGCGCTTGATTTCGGGCGCCTTGAACAAGGTTGCATTGGGGTGCACGTTGATGATTAGCTTTTCCCCGGACAGCTTTGCAACATCCTTGGCGAACTGTTCTAGGTTCTGGGTCTGAAAGTTGTCTGCCGGGTAGGCCGAGGCCAAGTCCCATTTTTCCTGGGCGAGAGCAGGTGAGCCCATGAGACCCGCAGCAACGAGGCAGGCGGACAGCGAGAAGGCGCGACGTGAAAGGTTCATGTCTTGTGCTCCTGTGAGTGGACGTGCCTGCCTTGCGATGATGGGGGCAGGCAGGATGGAGATCGGGCATTGGCCAGCATGGCGCTTGTAGTCTATGGAAAACGGAAATAAAGTGTCAATAAATTTTCAATGAATTGCTTCTGTCGAGCTGTCGGAATCGGTCAGCGTCAGGAACCTGCCATGACAACGCACCATTCGAAGACTCCGCCGCCCCATGCGGGGATCGTGTCCTCGTCGCATCTGGTTTCGCCGCGGGCGAAAGAGACGTCCGAATTTGAATTTGGGCTGATCGTCGCCTGGAATGCGTTCTCACGGTGGGCGATTCGGTGCATGGCGGCGGCTGGTGTGTCAGACCTCGCCATTACCGATGTGCTCTTGCTGCACCACATCAATCATCGCGCGCGCAACAAGAAGTTGGCGGACATCTGCTTCGTACTGAACTACGAAGACACTCACGTCGTGGCCTACTCCCTGAAAAAGCTGGTTGCGGCGGGGCTGGCCCAAGCAGAAAAGGTTGGCAAAGAGGTTTTTTATAGCCCGACAGAGCTTGGTGAGAAAGCGGTTGCGCGCTACCGAGAGATCCGGGAGCAGTGCCTGATAGCCAATCTGGATGTGCACAGAAATCCGGATGTTGGCGAGGCTGCGCGCGTCTTGCGCACGATGAGCGGGCTATACGACCAGGCCGCGCGTGCGGCGAGCTCACTCTGAGTCAAGCTGGCTGGTCAGCATCAAGTATCCAAGTCGAATCGACTGAGTGCATCCATGGCAATGACTTCAAATCCTGTCGGGTTAGCAAGCCCACGCTGGCAATTCTGGATCGACCGAGGTGGCACCTTCACAGATGTCGTTGCGCGACGCCCGGATGGAGTAATCGTTGCGCACAAGCTGCTGTCGGAACATCCCGAGCAATACCGCGACGCCGCGGTGGCCGGCATTCGCAAACTGCTCGGGCTGCGGCTCGATGAGCCGATCGGCCCCGACCGCGTCGCCGAGGTGCGCATGGGCACGACGGTGGCGACCAATGCGTTGCTGGAGCGCAAGGGCGAGCCGACGCTGCTGGTGACCACGCGCGGCTTTCGCGACGCGCTGCGCATCGCCTACCAGAACCGGCCGCGGCTGTTCGACCGCCGCATCGTCCTGCCCGAGCTGCTGTATGCGCAGGTGATCGAGTCCGACGAGCGCATCGGCGCCGACGGCGCGGTGGTGCAGCCGCTCGACGCCGCTGCGCTGCGCGCGCAGCTGCAGGCCGCGTTCGACGCGGGGCTGCGCGCGGTGGCGATCGTGTTCATGCACGCCTGGCGTTACCCGGCGCACGAGCAGGCGGCGGCTCAGATCGCGCGCGAGGTCGGTTTTACGCAGGTCAGCGCCTCGCACCAGGTCAGCCCCTTGATCAAGTTCGTCGCGCGTGGCGACACCACGGTGGTCGACGCGTATCTGTCGCCGATCCTGCACCGATACGTCCAGCAGGTTGCCGCCGAGATGCCAGGGGTGCAGCTGCTGTTCATGCAGTCCAGCGGCGGGCTGGCGCAGGCGCGGCACTTTGCCGGCAAGGACGCGCTGCTGTCCGGCCCGGCCGGAGGCATCGTCGGGATGGCGCGCACCGCGCAGGCGGCGGGCCACGCGCGGGTGATCGGCTTCGACATGGGCGGCACCTCGACCGATGTGTCGCATTTCGACGGCGAGTTCGAGCGGGTGTTCGAAACCCAGCTCGCCGGTGTGCGGGTGCGTGCGCCGATGCTGGCGATCGACACCGTGGCCGCCGGTGGCAGCTCGATCGTGCACTTCGACGGCACGCGGCTGCGCGTCGGCCCCGAGTCGGCCGGTGCCAACCCCGGCCCGGCCTGCTACCGGCGCGGCGGGCCGCTGACCCTGACCGATGCCAATGTGCTGCTCGGCCGGGTGCGCGCCGCGCACTTCCCGGCGGTGTTCGGCCCGGGGGGCGACGCGCCTCTGGACGAGGCCGTGGTGCGCGAGCGCTTTGCTGCGCTGGCGCAGCAGGTCAACGCCGCCACGGGCAGCACGCACAGCGCCGAGACGCTGGCGCAGGGCTGCATCGACATCGCGGTGGCGGCGATGGCCGGGGCGATTGCCCGCATTTCCATCGCCCGCGGCCGCGACGTTGCCCGCTACACCCTGCAGTGCTTTGGCGGTGCCGGGGCACAGCACGCCTGCGCGGTGGCCGATGCGCTGGGCATGGAACGGGTGTTCATCCACCGCCATGCCGGGGTGCTGTCGGCGTACGGCATGGGGCTGGCCGAGCAGTCGGCGCTGAAGCTGCAGAGTGTCGAGCAGCCGCTGCGCGACGCCGCGCTGCAGTCGCTGCAACCGCTGCTGGCGCAGTTGCAGGCGCAGGCGGTGGCCGAAATCGAAACCCTTGGGGTGAGAGGCGAGGCCGTACGTGTGCAGCAACAGGTGCATCTGCGCTACGCCGGCAGCGACACCGCGCTGGCGTTTGCGCTCGATGCCAGTGACTTGCTGCACACGGCATTCGAGCGCGAGTATGCGCAGCGATTCGGCCACACCTTGCCGGGGCGCGATCTGGTGATCGAAGCGGTGGCGGTGCAGGCCAGCGGTGGCGCCGGCAGCGAGCCGCAGGTGCCGGCGGCGGGCGCTGCTGCGGGCGAGATGCCGGTGGCGCAGCGGCTGGCGGTGTTCGATGGGCAGGGGTGGGTCGAGGCGCCATGGGTCGACCGCGCGCAGGCGCAGCCGGGGCAGGCGATTGACGGGCCGGCGCTGATCGCCGCGCCCGGCACGACGGTGTGGGTCGCGCCGGGCTGGCGCGCAGTCGCGCGCGACGGCGGCCATCTGGAACTGCTCCGCTGTGTGCCGCGGCAGCGCGCGCAACTACCGACCGACCTCGACCCGGTGCGGCTGGAGATGTTCAACCACCGCTTCATGCACATCGCCGAGCAGATGGGCGCGCAACTGCAGCACACCGCGGTGTCGGTCAACATCAAGGAGCGGCTGGATTTTTCCTGCGCGCTGTTCGACGCGCAGGGCCAGCTCATCGCCAACGCTCCGCACATGCCGGTGCATCTGGGGTCGATGGGCGAGAGCATCCGTACCGTCGCGCAGCGCAACGCCGGGCAGATGCAACCGGGCGACGTCTACGTGCTCAACGACCCGTATCACGGCGGCACCCATCTGCCGGACGTGACCGTGGTCACCCCGGTGTTTGACGCGGCCGGGCGCGAGCTGCTGTTTTTCGTCGCCTCGCGCGGCCACCATGCCGACATCGGCGGGCTCACCCCCGGGTCGATGCCGCCGTTTTCCCGCCATATCGACGACGAGGGCGTGGTGCTGGACAACCTGCTGCTGGTGCGCGGCGGGGTGCTGCGCGAAGCCGAGATCCTGCAGAAGCTGCAAAGTGGTCCGCACCCGGCGCGCAACCCGCAGCAGAACCTGGCCGATTTGCAGGCGCAGATCGCCGCCAACGCGCGCGGGGTGCGGGAGCTGCGGCGGCTGGTCGACGAGTTCGGGCTGGACGTGGTGCGCGCCTACATGCAGCACGTCCAGGACAACGCCGAAGCCGCGGTGCGGCAGGTGATCGGCGCGCTGCACGATGGCCAGTTCCGGCTCGAACTCGACAGCGGCGCGGCGATCTGCGTGGCCATCCGCGTCGATCGGGAGAAGCGACAGGCCGAGATCGACTTCACCGGCACCTCGCCGCAGCGCCCGGACAATTTCAACGCCCCGCGCGCCATCACGACGGCGGCGGTGCTGTATGTGTTCCGCTGCCTGGTCGATGCCGACATTCCGCTCAACGCCGGCTGCTTGAAGCCCCTGCGGGTGATCGTGCCGCCGGGGTCGCTGCTCGACCCGCAGCCGCCGGCGGCGGTGGTCGCCGGCAACGTCGAAACCAGCATGTGCGTGGTCAACGCCTTGTTCGGCGCTCTGGGCGTGCAGGCGGCCAGCCAGTGCACGATGAACAACTTCACCTTCGGCGACGAAGAGCGGCAGTACTACGAAACCATCGCCGGCGGCTCGGGCGCTGGCGCGTTGTTCGACGCGCAAGGGCGCAGGGTCGGAGGGTTCGACGGCGCGTCGATGGTGCAGGCGCACATGACCAACTCGAGGCTCACCGACCCCGAGGTGCTGGAGTGGCGCTACCCGGTGCGGCTGGAATCGTTCGGCTTTCGCCCCGGCTCGGGTGGCGCCGGCCGCTGGCGCGGCGGCGACGGCGGCATCCGCCGCATCCGCTTTCTGCAGCCGATGACCGCGAGCATCCTGTCCAACAACCGCCGCGTGCCCGCTTTCGGGCTGCACGGCGGCGCCCCCGGGGCGCTGGGGATCAACCGCGTCGAGCGAGTAGACGGCACGGTCGAGCCGCTGTCCGGTTGCGCCAGTGTGGACGTGCAGCGAGGCGATGTGTTCGTGATCGAAACGCCGGGAGGGGGAGGTTACGGGGCGCGGGAAGACTGATAAACGCAGGCGGTCACTGCGTTTGCCCCCTCGGCGCTGGCCGAGCCGCCGCAACGAGTGCAGCCGAAAAGCGGCTGACTTTCGCCGCTCGCAGGGTGTGCTCAGCGCTTGATCGCCCGCCAGCCGATGTCGCGGCGGTATTGCATGCCGTCGAAATGGATGTGGGCGATGGCTTCGTAGGCGCGTTGCTGGGCGATGCGCGGCGAGTCGCCCAGCGCGGTGACGGCCAGTACCCGGCCACCGGCCGTGCGCAACGTGCCGTCGGCATCGAGCGCGGTGCCGGCGTGGAACACCCGGCAGTCGTCGCTGGGCTTGGGCAGGCCGGTGATGACGTCGCCCTTGCGGGGTTGCTCGGGATAGCCCTGTGCAGCCAGCACCACGGCCAGCGCGGTGCGGCGATCCCACTCGAGTTCGACCTCGCCCAGCTTGCCGGCCAGCGCCTTGTCGAACACCACCGACAGATCGCTTTTGAGCCGCGCCATGATGGGCTGGGTTTCCGGGTCGCCCATGCGGCAGTTGAACTCCAGGGTCTTGGCGTGGCCGTGCGCGTCGATCATCAGCCCGGCGTAGAGAAAGCCGGTGTACGGGTGACCGTCGGCGGCCATGCCCTTGACCGTGGGCAGGATGATTTCGCGCATCACCCGCGCATGGACTTCGGGCGTGACCACCGGTGCAGGAGAGTACGCGCCCATGCCGCCGGTGTTCGGCCCCTGGTCGCCGTCGCGCAGGCGTTTGTGATCCTGGCTGGAAGCCAGTGCGAGCACGTTGTGGCCGTCGACCATGACGATGAAGCTCGCTTCCTCGCCCTGCAGGAATTCCTCGATCACCACCCGCGCGCGGCCGGCGTTGTGCTGCACGCCGTAGCGGTTGGCCGCGAGCATGTCGTCGATCGCGGCGTGCGCTTCGGCCAGGGTCTGCGCGACCACCACGCCTTTGCCCGCGGCCAGGCCGTCGGCCTTGACGACGATGGGCGCGCCCATGCGGTTGACGTAGTCGTGCGCCGCGGCCGGGTCTTCGAAGGTTTCATACGCTGCGGTCGGAATGCCGTGGCGGCGCATGAAGTCCTTGGAAAACGCCTTGGAGCTTTCGAGCTGGGCGGCGGCGCGCGTCGGCCCGAAGATTTTCAGCCCGCGGGCGCGAAAGCCGTCGACGATGCCTGCGGCCAGCGGCGCCTCGGGCCCGACCACGGTGTAGGCGATTTTTTCCTGCTCGCAGAACGCGGCGAGCTGCTCGGCGTTGGCGAAGCTCACGTTGTGCAGCGCGGGGTCGAGCGCGGTGCCGCCGTTGCCCGGCGCGACAAACACCGTCTGCACCCGCGGCGATTGCGCCAGCTTCCACGCCAGCGCATGCTCGCGGCCGCCCGAGCCGATGACCAGAAGTTTCATGTTGCAGCGCCTTACGCGAACACGGCGTTGTGGTAGACCTCCTGCACGTCGTCGAGGTCTTCGAGCAGGTCAATGATTTTCTGCATGCGCACCGCGTCCTCGCCGCTGAGTTCGACGCTGTTTTCGGGGCGCATCGTGACCTGCGCGACTTCGGGCGTCAGCCCCGCCTTGGCCAGCGCGTCGCGCACCGCCTCGAACTGCGCCGGCGCGGTGAGCACTTCGATCGCGCCGTCGTCGTCGCTGATCACGTCATCGGCGCCGGCTTCGAGCGCGACGTCCATCACCTTGTCTTCGGAGGTGCCCGGTGCGAACACCAGTTGCCCGACATGCCTGAACTGGAATGCCACCGAGCCTTCGGTGCCGAGGTTGCCGCCGTGCTTGGACAGCGCGTGCCGCACTTCGGCAACGGTGCGCACCCGGTTGTCGGTCAGGCAGTCGATGATCAGCGCCGCCCCGCCGACGCCGTAACCTTCATAGCGGATTTCCTCGTAGTTCACGCCTTCGAGCGCGCCCGTGGCCTTGTCGATGTTTTT
Organism: uncultured Burkholderiaceae bacterium; assembly: GCA_964389235.1. GTDB lineage: Bacteria > Pseudomonadota > Gammaproteobacteria > Burkholderiales > Burkholderiaceae_C > Thiomonas. Next base: position 83,732 of record CAYMDM010000003.1, on the reverse strand, counting down.
CTTGATGGTATCGGCGGGCATATTGGCCGCCTTGGCCTTGTCGATTGCCAGCCGCAGCCGCGGGTTGGCGCCGGGGTCGCCGCCGCCCAGGCGCGCAGCGGCGGAAATTTCACGAATGATCTTGGTCCAGATCTTGCCGCGCTTTTCGTCCTGGCGGCCTTTGCGATGCTGGATATTGGCCCATTTGGAATGTCCGGCCATGATGTGTGGAGCTCCTGCGATGTCGTTGCGCTGCGGCCTTGCCGCAGGCGGTTGATAGACTGGATTCTAGGGGTGCGTCCCCCAGGCGTTGCGCGCTCCGCAGCCCCCGAGAACGAGGACTACACCGATGCCCGAACCCATCGTCATTGCCCGCCACGGCGACGTCACCTGCCAGCTGCTGCCGCGTCTGGCCAACCGCCACGGCCTGATCACCGGCGCCACCGGCACCGGCAAGACCGTCAGCCTGCAACTGCTGGCCGAAGGCTTTTCGCGCATCGGCACCCCGGTATTCATGGCCGACGTCAAGGGCGACCTGACCGGCATCTCGCAGCCGGGCAGCCTCAGCCCCAAGCTGGCCGAGCGGCTCAAGACCCTGGGGCTGCCCGAGCCGCAGTTCGCCGCCTGCCCGGTGACGCTGTGGGACATGTTCGGCGAGCAGGGCCATCCGGTGCGCGCGACCATTTCCGACATGGGGCCGCTGCTGCTCGCCCGGTTGCTGCAGCTCAACGAGACGCAGACCGGGGTGCTCAACCTGGTGTTCAAGATCGCCGACGACTACGGCCTGTTGCTGATCGACCTCAAAGACCTGCGCGCGATGCTGCAGGAGGTGGGAGACAACGCGGCGAGCTTCACCACCGAATACGGCAACATCAGCGCGGCCAGCGTCGGCGCCATCCAGCGCGGCCTGCTGGCGCTGGAGGCACAGGGTGCCGACAAATTCTTCGGCGAGCCGATGCTCGACATCGCCGACCTGATGCAGACGGTGGACGGCCGCGGCGTGGTCAACATCCTCGCCGCCGACAAGCTCTACCAGTCGCCGCGGCTGTACGCGACCTTTCTGCTGTGGCTGCTGTCCGAGCTGTTCGACCGTCTGCCCGAAGTCGGCGACCCCGAGCAACCCAAGCTGGTGTTTTTTTTCGACGAGGCGCATCTGCTGTTCAACGACGCGCCCAAGCCGCTGTTGGAAAAAGTCGAGCAGGTGGTGCGGCTGATCCGCTCCAAGGGCGTGGGCGTGTACTTCATCACGCAGAACCCGCTCGATGTGCCCGACAGCGTGCTCGGGCAACTGGGCAACCGCATCCAGCACGCGCTGCGCGCCTATACCCCGCGCGACCAGAAAGCGGTGAAAACGGCGGCCGACACCATGCGCCCGAACCCGCCGCTGGACATCGCGCAAGCCATCACCGAGCTGGCCACTGGCGAGGCGCTGGTGTCGCTGCTCGACGAAAAGGGCCGGCCGCTGCCGACCGAGCGGGTGTGGATGCTCGCGCCCGGCGGGCGCATCGGCCCGATCAGCGCCGAAGAGCGGCAGGCGCTGCTGGCGAGGTCCCTGGTCGCCGGGGTCTACGACAAAACGGTCGACCGCGAGTCGGCCTACGAGCGGCTCAAAGGCCGGGTGGAAAACCCCGCCGCTGGAGGCGACGCAACGCCCGCAACTACGGGCGAATCGCCCAAGTCCGCGCCGCCCGGCAGCAGCGGCGGCTGGCTTGGCGACTCCCTCGGCGGCCTGGCGCGCGGCTCAGGCCGCAAGGACTCGGTGCTCGAAACGCTGGCCAAGTCGGCCGCCCGCTCCATCGGCAGCACCGTCGGCCGAGAAATCATCCGCGGCGTGCTCGGCGGCCTGCTGGGCGGGCGGCGGCGCTGAGTGGCCGACTGCGGGGATCAGTGGCGATCCCAGTCGTCGCGATCGCCGTGCCATTCCCGCCATTCGCGGCGCTCGTGCATGCGATGCCAGTGCCGCCAGCGACGCTCGGCAACCCAGGGCGGCACCGGCCGGTAGAACGGCGCGTAGCCCGGAGCCACGTAAGCGGGCGCGTAGCCGTAGACCACAGGGCGCGGTGGAGGCGGGGGTGGGACATAGGCCGGCGCCACCACGATAGGCGCGGGCCCGTAGGCGTATGGGTACGGATAGCCCCCTGAGCCGACCTGGGTGACGATTCCCGGTGTCGCCACGCTGACCGACCAGGAAACCCCGCCGGCCTGCGCAGACGGAGCCGAGAGTGCGGCCACCGCGGCCAGACTCGAAAGCGCAATCACCATTCGGGCGAACATTTCACACTCCTCTGAAAGCCGATGCGAATGACCTGACAACGGGTGCGATACGCGTTTGCCGACAGTGCATCTCGATCGGGCAGTGGCGATTCGCGCGGCGGCATGCGATTAACTTGGCCGAAAAATCTGGCCAATGTGCAAATGTTGCGAAAGCGCGAAGTATTTGGCCGCAAGCGGCTGACGAACTCTCCGATTTCCCGGTCTGGCTCGGTAAAATCTCGACCCGTTTGAAACACATGGACGCGGCGCCACATGAGCGCCGCGTTGCATCCGGGCTCGGCGATCGACGGGCCATCCCGCCAACCGAGAACCCCGACGGAGAATTCATGCCCACCGATGCGAAGCCCGGCGCGAGCAGCGCCGATACGGCCGGAGGACGCTACGACGTGCTGGTCATCGGCGGCGGCCCTGGGGGCACCACGGTGGCCACACGGCTGGCGCAACAGGGCGTGCGCGTGGCGTTGCTGGAGAAGGACCGGCATCCGCGCTTTCACATCGGAGAATCGCTGCTGCCGGCCAATCTCGCCTTGCTCGAACAATTGGGTGTTGCCGACGAGGTGAGGGCGATCGGCATGGAGAAGTGGGGCGCCGAATTCGTGTCGCCCTGGCATGCGCAGAAAACCCAGACGTTCGAGTTTGCCGACGCCTGGGACAAGTCGATGCCGATGGCCTTTCAGGTGCGCCGCTCCGAGTTCGATCACCTGCTGCTGCGCAACGCCCACCGCTGCGGCGCGCGGGTGGTCGAGGCCTGCAAGGTCGAGGAAGTGGAGGTCGATGCGCAGGCCAAGGAGTCGCGTATCGTCGCCCAGCACGACGACGGCACCCGCTCGCAGTGGTCGGCACGCTACGTGGTCGACGCCTCGGGGCGCGACACCTTCCTCGGTGGCCGGCTGCAGATGAAACACCGCAACCCCAAGCACAACAGCGCCGCGCTGTTTGCCCATTTCAGCGGCGCCCAGCGCTTGCCGGGCCGAGCCGAAGGCAACATCACGATCTTCTGGTTCGACCACGGCTGGTTCTGGTTCATCCCGCTGGCCGATGGCACGACCAGTGTCGGCGCCGTGGTCTGGCCGTATTACCTGAAAACCCGAGACAAGCCGCTGGCCGAATTTTTCGACGACACCATCGCGATGGCGCCCGAACTCGCCGCGCGCCTCAAGGGAGCCACCCGCGTGTCGGATGTCCAGGCCACCGGGAATTTTTCCTACAGCTGTGAGCGTACCCACGGCCCGGGTTGGCTGCTGGTGGGCGATGCCTATGCCTTCATCGACCCGGTGTTCTCTTCTGGAGTGATGCTGGCGATGCAGGGCGGTTTCGCCGCGGCCGACGCCATCGTCACCAGCCTGCGCGACCCACAGGCCGAGGCTGCGGCAATGGCGCGATTCGACCGGCTGATGCGGCACGGGCCGCGCGAGTTCTCGTGGTTCATCTACCGCGTCAATCACCCGACCATGCGCGACCTGTTCATGGGGCCGCGCAATGTGTTTCGCGTCAAGGAGGCGCTGCTGTCGGTACTGGCCGGGGACATTTTCGGCCGCACGCCGATCTGGACTTCGGTGGCCATCCTCAAGGGCATTTTCTACCTCGCGTCGCTGCGACACCTCGGGCGCTCGCTGCGCGCTCGGGCGCTGCGCAAAAAGCAGATTCAGCCGGCTTCTCTGCCGGAAGGGGCGAGCGGGTGAAGGCCAGATCGCTGCACGTGCAGCAGCTGCGGCTCGACGAACTGCTCGCTCGCTCCGAAGCATGGCGGGCCGGGCTGCTGGGCGTGGCGGCATTCGGTGTGGGCGAAGTGCCTGCGGCGTTGCGGTCGCTGGACGTGCCGCTGGCCATCGTGCGCGCACCGCTGCTGGGTGAACCCGCCTGGGGCTGCGAAGTCTGGTGGAGCCCGCGTCCGGCACGTTCCGGCCGGGCCGGGCCGGTGCGCTGGCGCGACGACGGCGAGGTGATGTTCATCGCCGCAACGGATGACGGCCGGCAGTCCTTGCAGGCGGCGGCGGAACAGGTCTACTGCGAGCTGTTCGCCACGGTTGCGGCGCAGGGCTATGGGCACCTGCTGCGCGTGTGGAACCACGTTGGCGACATCAACGCGCAGGTCGACGGTCTGGAGCGCTACCGGCAATTCAACATCGGCCGCCAGCAGGCGTTTCTGGCCAGCGGTCGCCAGGTGGCCGGCAGCAGCGTGCCCGCGGCGAGCGCCCTGGGTGCCAGCGCGGAGGCGCCCCTGCTGGTCTACGCCCTCGCCGCACGCAAGCCGGCGCTGGCGATCGAGAATCCGCGGCAGGTCAGCGCCTATCACTATCCCGAGGCCTACGGGCCACGTGCGCCCACGTTTTCGCGCGCCAGTCTGGCCGAGTTCGACTCACCCTTTCTGTTCGTTTCCGGCACGGCCAGCATCGTCGGGCACGAATCGCGGCACCTCGGCGACGTGCGCGAGCAGACGCGGGAGACCCTGCGCAACATCGCCGCCGTTCTCGTCGAGGCGCGGGCCAGGCGGGGTGTCGACTGGCAGCTGGCGGATCTGCAGCTCAAGGTCTATCTGCGTCGTGCCGGCGATCGCCCGGTGGTGCAGCAGGTGATCCGGGAGATGGCCGGAAGTGAAGTGCCGTGCCGGTTCGTGCAGGCCGATGTCTGCCGCAGTGAACTGCTGGTCGAGATCGAGGCCGTTGCCCGCCAGACGAGTCCCGTGGCATGCGCGGTCTGAGTGCAGTCTTGATCCGCCGGGTGTCGCGGGCCGGTCTGATCGGTGCGGCGCTGGCCCTGCTGTCCCCCGTGGTCTCGGCCGAGCAGAAGCCGCTGTGGGAGGCAGGTCTGGGCGTGGGCGCGATCAGTTTCCCCGACTACATCGGATCGAGCCGACGCACCAATTACCTCGTGCCGGTTCCGTATTTCGTCTACCGAGGCAAGATTCTTCGCGCCGACCGGCGTGGGCTGCAGGCGCAGCTGCTCGACGAGGATCGGGTGGATTCCTACCTCAGCCTCGGCGCCTCGCCACCGGTGCGAAGCGACGACGACCCCATCCGTCAGGGCATGCCCAACCTCGACCCGACGCTGGAATTCGGGCCGGCGGTGGAAGTGCACCTCTGGCGATCGCCCGCGCAGCGCATGCAGCTCGACTTGCGCGCGCCGGTGCGCGCGGTGTTCAGCGTCACGCGCCAGCCGCGGCTGGTCGGCTGGTTGTTCACGCCCGTCATCAACTTGGACATCGACGGCCCGCTGGGGCTTGCCGGCTGGAACCTGGGCTTGCAGACCGGGCCGATTTTTGCCAGCCGGCGCTACAACGAGACCTTCTACGGCGTGCAACCCCAGTACGCCGAGCCGTGGCGACCGGCCTATTCGGCACCGGGAGGTTATGCCGGCAGCCAGTTCACTGCGGCGCTGAGCCGACGCTTCGAGCGAGTGTGGGTCGGCGCGTTCGTCCGCGTGGACGATCTGCACGGCGCGGTGTTCGCGGCCAGCCCGCTGGTTCAGCAGCGGCGCAATGTCTCGGCCGGATTTGGCATCGCCTGGATTCTCGGCCAGTCTTCGCAGATGGTGGACAGCCATGACTGATGGCGTACTCAAGCTGCCGCGTCAGGTCGCAGCGCCGATGCGACTGCTGTGGGACGCGGCGCGCACCTACTTCGGACTGGCCCTGCTCGGGGTGCTGGGACTGCTGTGGACGCTTTTCGCGGTGCCGCTGTATTACGTGCTGCCGCGACGTCAGGGGCTCCGGGTCGGACGCTGGCTGATCCACACCGCGTTTCGCTGGTATCTGCGGGTGCTGAGCGCGACAGGCGCCTGCCGCTTCGACCTGACGGCGCTCGATGCGCTGCGCGGGCAGGGGCCGATGATCATCGCGCCGAATCACCCCTCGCTGATCGACGCAGTGCTCGTCATTTCGCGACTGCCTGGGCTGGCCTGCATCATGAAGTCGAGCATCGTCGACAACCCCTCGCTCGGTGCCGGTGCAAGGCTGGCACGGTACATCCGCAACGACGACCTGCGCAGCATGATCCACCTTGCCGTTGCCGACCTGCGCGAGGGCCATCAGCTGCTGATGTTTCCCGAGGGCACCCGCAGCAGTGCCCATCCGGTGGGGCCGATCAAGGGCAGCGTCGGGTTGATTGCCAAGCAGGCCGGGGTGCCGATCCAGACGGTGTTGATCGAATGCGACTCGCCCTTTCTCACCAAGGGTTGGGCGTTGCATCGCATCCCGCGTCTGCCGATCACCTACCGCGTGACCCTGGGCCGGCGCTTCGATCCGCCGCAGAACGTGCACGAGCTGGTGGGTGAGATCGACGTCTACTTCCGTGACGTGTTGCGCCACGCCACCCTGCCGGACTTTTCGGCGCAGGGCTCGCACGATGCCGCAAACGAGTGCTGAGGCCGTGCAGGGCGAGGGGCCGTTGCCCAGCAGCAGCCACCTCGTTCTGATTCCCAGCTACAACCCGGGCGCGGCGGTATACGAAACGGTGCGGGCGGCGCGCCGCGCGTGGGCGCCGGTGTGGGTGGTGGTCGACGGCAGCACCGACGGCACGGCGCAGGGCTTGCGGGACATGGCGCAGCGCGATTGCGGCTTGCGCGTGCTGCAGCTCGACTGCAACCGTGGCAAGGGCGCCGCCGTTCTCGCCGGGCTGGAGGCGGCGCGAGCGGCGGGATTCACGCACGCGCTGACCATGGACTCGGACGGCCAGCATCCGGCCGATCGCATCGCCGAGTTCATGCGCACCTCGCAGCAGCATCCGCGGGCGATGATTCTGGGCAAACCCGTGTTCGCCGCCGACGCCCCGCAACTGCGGGTGCAGGGGCGCAAGATTTCCAATGCCTGGGCCAACCTGGAGACCCTGGGCGCGGGCATCGGTGATTCGCTTTACGGCTTTCGCGTCTACCCGATCGATCCGCTGCGCGCGGTGATGCGGCGGCAGCGTTTGATGCGGCGCTTCGATTTCGACCCCGAGGCCGCCGTGCGGCTGAGCTGGGCCGGTGTGCCGGCGATCAACCTGCCCGCTCCAGTGCGCTATCTGCGCGCCGAGGAAGGCGGCGTTTCGCACTTCAACTACGCGCGCGACAACCTGTTGCTCACCTGGATGCACACCCGGCTGTTTCTTGGCTTTGTGCTGCGGCTGCCGCTGCTGCTGTGGAGAAAACGGAATCGGGCTGACGCGCGGGGTGGCGTTCAGAGTTCCTGAGCGATGCGGGCGCCGGCGGCGCCGTTCTCGCCCAGCCGCGTCGGCACGACGTAGCCGGCCCGCGGCAACCACAGCCGCAGCAACGGCGCGGTGATCACCGTGCTGAAGATCGCCATGATCACCAGCATGGTGAACAAATTGCGGGAAATGGCGCCGAGGTCGTAGCCGACGTTGATGACGATGAGTTCCATCAGCGCGCGGGTGTTCATCAGCGCACCCATCACCCCGGCTTCGGCGTGGGACGAGCCGGTGAGACGCGCGGCGAGGTAGGCGCCGCCGAATTTGCCCAGAGTCGCCAGCAGCACGAGCAACGCGCACCAACCCCACAACGCGGCCGAGGACAGTCCGCCGATGTCAGTGCGCAGCCCGGTGTAAGTGAAAAAGATCGGCAGGAAGAACACCAGCACGAACGGCCCCACCTGGCGCTTCCAGGCCTGCACGAAACGGGTTTCCTGATGCAGCACCACCCCCATCGCGAAACCGCCGAAGATCGCGAAAATGCCCAGTTGGTAGGTGACCATCGCCGAAATGAAAATCGCCACCAGCACCACGCCCAGCAGATGCGGTGGCAGATCGTCACCGGACTTCTGAAAGTGCTGCACCACCCGCCGCGCCAGCGGGCGCAGCGCGAGCAGCCACAGCAGGGCAAAGCCCAGCACCGCCAGCACCTGCAGGGCAAAGGCGCCCGGGGCGAACTGGCTGACGCTGAGCAGGGTGATCAGCGCCAGCAGCAGCCAGCCGACCACGTCGTTGATTGCCGCCGCGCTGATCGCGACCACGCCCATCGGCAGACGGTTTAGTCCGAAATCCATCAGGATGCGACCGAGAATCGGCAGTGCGGTGATGGAAAACGCCGTTGCGACGAACAGCGCCGATGCTTCGTGCGACGCCTGTGGCGACAGCACCTGGGCAGACGACCAGCCGAAGCCCAGCCCGAGCGCGAACGGAAACACCATGCTCGCCACGCCGATCCACAGCACGCTGCGGCGATGCTGCTTTTCGCGCAGATGGCCGAAGTCGAACTCCAGCCCGATCTGGAACATCAGCAGCACCAGACCGATCTGCGAGAGGATCTGCAGCGGCGTGCCCGAGGCCGAGTGAAACACGTAGCCGAACACGCCCGGCGCGAGCAGGCCGAGCAGCGAAGGGCCGAGCATGATGCCGACGATGATCTCGCCCACCGCGGCCGTCTGTCCGAGCCGCAGGGCAAGCGCGCCGCCGATGCGCCCGGCCAGCACGATGATCGAGAGTTGAAGCAGGGTGAAGAACAGCAAGGCTTCGGTGGCGTGAACCGAGGAACCGTGAGTGCTCATGATCGGGTGCGGTGCAGCGTCGAGGGATGGGGAGCGTGTTGCGCAGTGGCAGCGGCGCGGTCAGATCATCCCGCCGTTGACCGAGAGGATCTGACCGGTGATGTAGGACGCACGGTCGGATGCGAGGTAGGCGACGAGGTCGGCCACTTCGTCGGGTCGGCCGGCGCGTTGCATCGGCACCAGGCGCTTGATGGCTTCGGCATCGAACGCGCCCTCGCTCATCGCCGTGGCGATGATGCCCGGCGCGACGGCGTTGACGGTGATGCCGCGGCTGGCGACTTCCAGCGCCAGCGATCGGGTCGCCGCATGCAGCGCGCCCTTGGCCGCGGCGTAATTCACCTGGCCGCGGTTGCCGGCGATGGCAGCGACCGAGGTGATGTTGATGATGCGCCCCCAGCGGGTGCGGATCATCGGCAGCAGCAGCGGCTGGGTGACGCGGTAGAAGCCGTTGAGCGAGACGTCGATCACCGCGTCCCACTGCTCCTCGCGCATGCCCGGAAACACGGCGTCGTCGTGGATGCCGGCGTTGTTGACCAGCACCTGCACCGGGCCTGGCTCCAGCAGCGTGGCCACTGCGGTAGCGGTCGCCGCGGCGTCACGCAGGTCGAAGGCGACTGCGCTGGCGCTGTGACCGGCATCGCGCAGCCGCTGCGCGACGGCCTCGGCGCGTTCGATCTGCCGTTGCGCGTGCACGATCACTTGCAGTCCGCTGGCGGCCAGCGCCGTGCAGATGGCCGAGCCGATGCCGCCGCTGCCGCCGGTGACCAGGGCACGCCGCGGCGCTGCGGATATTGGGGGAGGGCTCTGGCGGTCGGTCATGATTGGGCAGAGGCAGTGGGCATCGGCGTCTGCGCCAGCAGCACCGTTGCCCGGCCGCTGAGCAGCAGGCGATCGGCGGCGGTCACGGTGAAGGCGTAGAGCAGGCTGTGCTCGCTGCCGCTCAGGCGTCGGACTTCGATGGCCAGGTCTTCGGCAAGGTCGTCGAGCCGACCGACGGCCAGTTCCACATGGCGCACGCTCACCAGCATGCCAGGGCGGGCAATCCGCCCGGCTTCAGCCGCGCAGGTGGCCGCGAGCGCGCCATGCACCGCCATGGCCTGCGCCGCGTACTCGATGCCGCAGGCGGCGCCCAGTCGCCCATGTTGGCGCAGGGGGTTGGACGCGCTGCGGTGGCTGGTCGCACAGCACACCACCCGCTCCGCGTCCCACGCCACCACCCGGTCGAGCAGACACATGGCCCCGGCGTGGGGAATGTGCGCCGCGATCCAGGCGTGATCGCGGGTCTGGTTCGTAACGGGGTTCAGCATGATTCGACGTGGACTTGCAGGCGCTGGCCCGGCGCGTGGTCGAGGCAGACCGCTCCCCACCGCGCTTGCGCCAGACGTTGCAGCAGCGGCAGGGCGCGCGCGGCCGGAATGGATTGCCGCAGATCTTCCAGTGCGCTGTGCGCGAGCGCATCGGCTGCGCGGTCGGTGAAGGCCGCCTGAGGTGACAGAAGCAGGCGGGCGAGTGCGTTGGGGCCGGCCGTCGGCGAGAGCAGCAGCGCCACGGCGAAATTGTCGGGAATCGGCCGGACGCGGCGCAGCGGCTCGGGGTAATCGGTGTCATAGACCAGCAGCAGCACCTCGGTCTGGCCGGTCGCCACCTGGCTCATGGCCTCGAGCAGTCCCGCGGCGAAGCTGCCGTCGTGCGGCGCGCTGAGCACGGCCGACGGTGCCATCGAGCGGGTGGCAATGCCCCAGTACCCTGAGGCGGCGTTGTGCACCGAGTTGTGGAAACGGGTCGGGGAGATGAAGCGATCGGCACCGGCCAGTGCCTCGCAGATGGCGTGACAGTTGAAGCCGTCGCCGCCCGAGGCGGCGAAAACGGTGGGCAAGTCCGCGGCGCCGCCGCTTCGCCCCGCCCGCTCGATCGCCTCAAGGCCCGCGGCCAGGGTGAGCTTGATGGCCGGAGTCGCGCGGCGGCGTTCGGCGGGCGGCAGCAGTTCGGGCGCCGGCAGGACGGTGGGTTCGGGTTGATACGCCTGCTCAGCACGCAGCAGCGCCGCGGCGGCCGGCCAGTCGGCAATCCCCGGCCCGAGCACGCCGATGCTGGCGATGTGGGCGGTCAGAGGCTGCGGTTGTGCGCGATCGTTCATGCGAGCGCCTCCGCATCGCCCCGCGCGAAGATCAGGCTGCAGTTGGTGCCGCCAAAACCGAAGGAGTTGCTCAGCACGCGCCGCAGCGGCTGGGCGCTGGGGGCGAGCCGATAGTCCAGCGCGCTGTTGCCGGCGATCTGCGCATCGAGCGCGCTGGTGCCGGGACTGCCCGGCAGCAGGCCTTCGCGCAGCGCCAGCCACGACAGAACCGCTTCCAGCCCGCCGGCGGCGCCCAGGGTGTGGCCGGTCGCGCCCTTGGTCGAACTGCAAGGGACGCCCGCGCCGAACAGTGCGGCGACGGCGCGGCCTTCGGCGGCGTCGTTGCTCGGGGTCGCCGTGCCGTGCAAATTGATGTAGTCGATCTGCTGCGCCGTGAGTCCCGCCTGTTGCAGCGCGGCCTGCATGGCCAGCCGGGCGCCCAGCCCATCCGGGTGGGGTGAGGACATGTGATAGGCGTCACTGGACTCGCCGCTGCCCAGCAGCAGCACCACATCGGCCTGCGGCTCGACCGGCACACGCTCGACCAGAGCGAATGCCGCGGCCTCGCCCAGCGACAGCCCGCTGCGGGCGGCGTCGAACGGCCGGGCCGGGTCGGGCGACAGCAGTTCGAGTGAATTGAATCCGTACATCGTGGTCAGGCACAGAGTGTCGACCCCGCCGACCACGGCACAGTCCACCAGCCCCGCGGCAATCATGCGCTGCGCGGTGGCGAACACCTTGGCGCTTGATGAACAGGCCGAAGACACGACGCTTGCCGGCCCCTGCAGGCCCAGGCGAGCGCGCAGATAGGCGGCGAGCGAGGCGGTGCTGTGCGTTCCGGCGTAGTGGAAATCGCCTGGCAGGGCACCGCCCTCGCCGCGACGTCGGTAGGCCAGTTCGGTCTGCAGGATGCCCGAGGTGCTGGTGCCGACGAACAGGCCCACGCGTTGCGCACCGTATCGAGCAACGGCCGCGGCGACGTGTTCCGCAAAGGCGTCCTGCTGCAGGGCGAGTTCCGCGAGGCGGTTGTTGCGACAGTCGAACTCGGCGAGCGCCGGCGGCAGTCGGGTCTGGTCGACGCCTTCGACCTCGCCGACCCAGGTGGGCAGATCGACGGTCTCGAACCGGCAGGGCGCCAGCCCGGAACGGTTGGACTGCATCGCCTGCAGATGGGCGGCGAGGCCGCGGCCCAGACAGCTCGTGGCCGTGACGTGTCGCAGCAGCAGCGGGGGAACGGAGGAAACAGGCACGTGTGAAGCGAAGAAAAGGAGGGGAACAGAAACGAAAGCGATAAACGATCAACAGCCGGGCGCTGACCCGAGCTTGCGCGCGACCAGCAGCACGTTCGCAAACGGTGTGCCGGCGCTCATCGGAATGGCGCTGACGTCAAAACCCAGCCGTTGCAGCAGCGCTTGCCATTCGTTCAGCGGCCGGCAGTACACCGGGGGGACACGGTGCCCGCGCACGCGGGTGACGACCCGATCGACCCAGTTGCTGAAATGGAAGCGCCAGCCCGCGGCGGCATCGCCGACGCGAAGGAACAGCACGCCATCACTGGCGAGGCTGGCGTGGATGCGCTGCAGCAGCCGCTCCTGCGCCGGCTGGTCGAAATAATGCAGCACGTCGAGGATCACCACTGCATCGCAGGCGCCGAGGTCGGCGTCGCGAATGTCGCCGACCTCGATCTGCGCCGTGTCGCCCAGCGCCCGCCGCGCCCGCGCGACGTCCCGCGGCATGAGTTCGATGCCGCGGTAGCGGATGCCGCGCGGTGGCGCCGGCCAACCAGTCGGCCAGTCACCTGCACGGTGGCGCTCGGCCGCCTGCTGCAGCCACGGGGCCAGCAGCGCCTGGCCGCAGCCGAGGTCGAGAACCCGCCCACCATCCGGGATGCCGCCGATCTGCAGCAGCCCACCGAAAGCGGGGTCGTGCAGCAGCTTGCCGCGGGCGAAATGCCAGGCAAAGCGGCCCGCACGCCGGTAGGGCTGCGCGGCGGCGCCGGCCAGGGTGGACAGCCAGTCCCTGGGTTGGCGGATGGCGAGGGCTTCAGCCGGCGGCATGTTCATCCTCCGGGTCGAGGGCGACGGCGCGCAGTCCCTGCCGTTGCAGGGCTTCGAGCAAGGCGGGGAGCACGTCGAGAACAATCGGGCGGCCGCTCGCGTCGCGTGCGGCGTGGCCGTCGTGCAGCAGCAGGATGTCGCCCGCGCTGAGGTTGCGCAGCAGCCGGCGCAGCACGCGCTGCGCATCGGCGTCGCGGGTGTCGAAACCCCGCCGCGTCCACGATGCGAGCTGCAGCCCGGTCTGGCGCAGCGCCGGCCAGAGAAAGGGGTTGCGGAAGCCGGCGGGAGCCCGGAAAAAACGCGGCGCGCGGCCGACTGCGCTGAGGATGATGGATTGCGCCGCTTCGAGTTCGCGGCGGTAGCCGCGCGGGCCGAGCAGAGCGAAGTTGTGACGATGATGGGCCGAGTGGTTTTCCACGCGATGGCCGCGGCGAACGATTTCGCGCGCCAGCTCCGGGTGCTGCGCCACGCGCTGGCCGATGCAGAAAAAGCTCGCCTTGGCGCCGTAGCGATCGAGCAGATCGAGCACGGCAGGGGTGAGCTGGGGGTCGGGGCCGTCGTCGAGGGTCAGCGCGACCTCACCGCGGCGAGCCCGAGTTTCGGGCAGGCGCACGAGATTCGGCCCCAGCCATTGGGTGCGCGGCGTGAGGGTGAGCGCCGTGATCCCCCCGTGGCTGAGCACCACCGCGGCGATGGCCCAGAGCCACATCGACGGCCAGACGAGCACCGCGGCCAGCGCGCCGGCGTGCACCGCGCCGACGAGCCACCAAACCGGCTCCACGCCGCGCCTGCGGGACGCGACGAGGGTGGGCAAAGGGGGCGGCGAGGCGGACGCGGACATGGCGGATTCAGCTTGCGGCGGCGCCGACCGCCGACGGCGCCGGCTGGGGCGCGGACAGGATGGCCGAGAACAGCAGGGCCAGCAGTGCGCCGGGGCCGACCGTGGCTCCGAGCGAGGTGAGCACCGGCACGCCCGAAATCAACAGCGGCCCGAAGCCGGCGACGGTGGTCAGGTTGGCGAACACCAGCGAGGCCAGGGTGCGTGGCGCGATGCCGCCGTGGCGGCTGCCGGCGTCGAAAAACAGCGCATAGTTGGAGCCGACGGCGATCACCAGCATCAGCCCGACCAGGTGCAGCAGGGTCAGCTTCACGCCGAGCAGCGTCAGCCCGGCGACGACCACGATCACCGCGGTCAGCAGCGGGGCCATCACCCGCGCGACGCGCAGCGGCGAACGCAGCGCAATCAGCAGCAGCAACACCATGCCCACCACCCCGGCCAGCGACGCCCAGGCCGCGGTGTGCAGATAGCCGCGGTAGAGCTGGTTGCTGGTGGCGCCGAGATCGACGAAATTCGCCCCGCTGCCGTGCAGCGCGCGCTGCACGGCAGCCGAGTCGATCGCACCCGTTGCGGGAGAGCGCAGGGGCAGCAAGGCGGTCCACACGCCGTCGGCGCCGCGCAGCAGCATGCCGTCGAGAGCGAGCGCAAACGACGTGCCGTCGTAGTCCGCGCGGGTCAGCAACGGCGCATTGCGCGCGGCCTGCACGGCTTGGACGAACGGCGCGAACACCTTTGCGTCGATCGGCAAGCCCTTGACCGCCTGCTCGAGGTTGGTTTGCAGCGTTGCGGCGTCGGGCAGACTGCGCTCGCGCGCCCGCTGGGTCTGGGCGCTGGGCAGATAGCGGGCCGGGGAGTCGAAACCGCCGATTACCCCCTCGCGCTGCAACTGCTCGAGGCGTGGCGCCAGACGCTCGGCGGCCTGCAGCACCGCGTCCTGCGTTGCGCCGGAGACGGCCACCAGATCGCCGGAGTCGGGCGCGCCGATCTGGCGACGCAGTTCGGCGTCGGTATCGAGCAGGTGTTGCGGAATCGGGCTGAGTGCGGCCAGGCGGTCATTCCAGATATGCTGCCGCTGGGCGACGACCACGCCGATCGCTGCCAGCAACAGCAGCAGCAGCGGAACCCGCAGGCGCCGCAGCACGGCGACGGCGTGCAGCAGCCGCACCCCGACCGGCGACAGATCGCGCACCGCGAACCGCGGCGGCAGCAGATGCGGCAGCACAAAGCGCGTGACCAGCGCCGCGGTCACCAGACCGGCGATGGAATAGGCGCCGATCTGCGCCAGCCCTGGAAAGTCCGAGGCGAGCAAGGTGGCGAAGCCGACCACCGAGGTGAGCATTCCCAGCCGCACCGTCGGCCAGAAACCGGACAGCCAGTCGGCGTGCCCGGCCGCATGGCGCGCGCCAGACTGGACGAACAGGTAGATCGAGTAGTCGACCGCCTCGCCCATCAGCGTCGTGCCGAAACCCAGGGTGATGCCCTGCACCACCCCAAAGCCGAGGCTGACCGCGGCGGTGGCGACCAGCACCCCGGTGAGCACCGGCAGCAGCCCCAGCGCGAGCACGGGCAGCGAGCGGTAGACCATGAGCAGCAGGGCGATGATCAGCACCGCGCCGATCACCGTGACTCGGCCCACCGCGTCCTTGATGGTTGCGCGCGAGGTGACCGCGAACACCGCCGGGCCGCTGACCACGAGGGTGGCGCCATCGGCGGCCGGGCCGGCGGCTCGGCGCAGGGCGTCGAAGCGGTTTTGCAGCGCCTTGAGTGCACTCTGTTGCGCATCGGTGTCGGTGCCTGGGGCGCGCAGGATCACCAGCAGCAGCGCGCGCTGGCCGTCAGGGGTGAACCACACCCCGTCGATCAGCCGCGGCTGCGCTCCGGGGGCTGCTGCGCTGAGAAAGCGCAGCGTGGCGCCAGTCGGGTCGCTGGGCAGCAGACGCTTGAGGCTGCCGCCCATCGGCGAGGCCAGCTGGGCGATGCTGTCGGCGATGGTTTGGTGCAGGCTATGGGCGCTGAAGCTCTGTGCATCGGTCTGCGGGCTGAGGAGGTAGCGGTGGGCGAACACCACCTCGAAGTCGCGCGCAAGATCGACCGTCTGCCCATTGTTGACCGAAGCGAAGGCCGGCATGGCACGCAGCGCGGCGGCCAGTTGGCGCGACAGCTCGGCACGCGACGGCTGCGAGCCGCCATCGATGCCGATCATCAGAATGCGCGACACCAGACCGTCGCGCAGCTGGTCGACCAGCACCCGCTGCTGCGCATCGGGCGAGCGCGGCAGGAAAGCCGACATGTCGGCAGAAAATTTCGCATGCAGTACCACGCCGGCTGCTGCGACAACCACGGCGAGCCAGATCAGCACCGGAGCGAACCATGGCCTTTTCACGGTTGCCGGATCTCGCGCAGGGTCATCAGCGAGCGGTCGCCATCGGTCTGATCGATGGCGATGTTCAGCACCGTTGCGCCGGAGCCGCTGATGTCGATTTCGCTGACCTTGGCGCGGGCTGCGGCCAGCCGCGGCACCAGCTTGAGCGTCCACAGCTGCTCGTTGCCGCTGAGCGAGGTCGCGTAGACGCGCTGCAGCCCCGCGAGGTCGCCATTGAGGGTGGCGCGGATACCGTCGATCAGGGCGGCGACTTCCGGGTGGTCGGCCAGGCTGAACTGGCGCGGTTGGCCGTCGAAATCGAGCGTGACCTGCCCGCCCTGCACGACGATGGTCTGCGGCTTGGGCTTGAGGGTGCGCATTTCCAGAAAATCCGGCGCGACAAAGCGCAGCAGCCCCGAAGACTCAATCGGCGCGTTGAGCAGCGCCAGCGTCTTGACCTCGGTGAACTGCGCCCGGCCGGACTTGCGTGCGGCCAGCGCCTTCATCAGCGCCTGCAGATCCCAGGTCGCCGCGCGTGCCGCCGGCCAGGGAACGAGCACCGCCGATGCAGCGAACAGCAGCGCACGCAGGGTCTGACGCCGGTCAGCGAGGATTCTCTCAGTCATGCCGAAGGTACCCTGGTGGGCTGGGGGCCTGGCCCGGCCCAGAAGTCGAAGAAGTTGAACCAGTTGTTCGGCACGCGGCGGCAACATGCCTCCAATTCGGCGACGTAAGTGTCGAGCGCGGAGGCAACGGCTTGGGCACGCTGCGGGCGCTCGACGTCGGAAAAATCGGCCAGCGGGCGGAAGCTGACTTCGTATCGGTTGCCGCCCAGATAGGTGCCGGCCATGAAAAGCACCGGTCGGCGCAGCAGCGCGGCGATGCGCAGCGGCCCCAGCGGCCAGGCTGCATCGGCGCCGAGAAAGCGGCGGGTGGCCACGGTGTCGTGGTGCAGCGAGCGATCGGCCAGGATGCCGACGATGTGGCCGCGATCCAGCGCCGCACTCACCCGCAGCATCGAGTCGGTGCGGCCGAGGGCAATGATGTCGTGCTCGGCCGCCGGGTTGATCGCATGCAGCGCGGCGTTGATCTTGCGCGCATTGTCCGGGTACATCAGCAGGGCGATGTGCATTCCGCCCCGGGCCCGCCCGACGGCGCGCAGCACTTCGAAGCTGCCGTAATGCGCGCCGAGCAGAATCACGCCCCGACCCGCTGCAAGCGCGTGCTCGAGGTGTTCCACCCCGTCGAACGACAGGTCGAACAGATCGCTGCGGTCGTTGAGCAGATAGACGCGGTCGTGGATGGTCGACGCGAAGGCGTGGATATGGCCGAGACGTTCGCTCCAGCGCGGCCGGCGTCCGAGCGCGCGAGTGAGGTAGTGGCGCGAAGCGCGGCGGGCTTTGGGCGAAAAGGCAAAGAAGTAGAGGCTGATGCCCTGCAGCACTACCCGCGCGACGCGCCGGCCCAGCGTCAGCGAGATCCAGGTCATGATGCGCAGCATCAGTGCGTTGCTGCGTTCGCGCCGGCCCCGCCATTCGGCCGGCGGGGGCGACGCTGCTGGGGCGCGAGGTTCAGCCCGCGGCGATGCGACATCGGGAAGGGAGCCGGGATGCGAATTCATGGCTGCGCCGGCGATAACAACGGAATCGAGAGCACGCCGCTGGCGACGACCTGACCGGCGCGCTGCAGTTCGAATTGCAGGCGCTCATTCGCCGCCGCCGCCACCCGCAGCAACAACGGCTCACCGGGCCGCACGACGTCGAGAAACTTGGCGCTGTCCACCTTCAGCTCCGCCGCGGCGGTGGGCAGGTGCCCGGACACCGCTTGCAGCGCGGCATCGAGCAGCAACACGCCCGGGACGATGGGATTGCCGGGAAAGTGGCCGGCGAAGGCCGGATGATCCGCAGCGAAAGCCGGCAGGGGCAGCTCAAGCGTCATGGGCTTGCGGCTCCGGCATCGTCGCGTGCTGCTGCGCCAGCGCGGCCAGGGCGCTGCGCGGCAGCTTGCCCGTGGCGTTGCGCGGCAATGCGTCGACCAAGACCAACGGACGCGGCATGAAGGCCGGGTCGATGCGCGGGCGCAGTGCCCGTCGGACCGCGGTCGGCGTCAGTCCGGGCGCGACGACGAACGCCATCAGCCGGGCTGAGGCCTGCTGGGCATCGGACGCTGGGGCGTGGAATGCGCCGTCGAGCACTCCGGGGATGCTGCACAGCTGATGATTCAGATGCGCGAGCGAGCTGCGTTTGCCCGCGATGTTGACCATGTCCGCGCCACGCCCGAGCAGGCGGAAACGGCCCTCGCCCGCGAGCGGCTCAATCACGTCGTGCAAGGGGGTCGGTTCGGTCAGGTGTCCGCCCGAGGCCAGCGCGACATCGGGGGCGATCGGGGTGAGCTGCACACCGGGGAACAGCTCGAACACGTCCGTGCGGGCGGTACGGCGCGTGGCGATCTGCCCGGTTTCGGTCGAGCCGTAGATTTCCAGCAGCGGTGCACCGAATTCCCTCTCCACCTCTGCGGCCAGTTCGGTGGACAGCGGCGCGGTGGCACACAGCACCATCTGCAACGCCGGCAGCGCGACGCCGGAGGCAAGCAGGGCGCGCAGATGCACCGGGGTCGACACGAGCAGCCTGGGTGCTGGCAGTCGAGCGAGCTCGGCCGCCACATCTCCCGGATAGAAGGGGTGGGCTGCGCTGAGCGCCAGCCCGCCGTGAAAGGCGATGAGCAGGGTCGACTCGAAGCCGTACATATGCTGCGCCGGTACCGTGCCGAGCAGCGCCGTACCCGCGGGGAGGGCGAGCCGATCGCGCCCCGCTTGGGTGCACTCGACCAGCGATCGCCAGGTCTTGGCATGTGGCACGGGCACCCCGGTCGAGCCCGAGGTGTAGACGCGGGCAACCACGCGGTCGGCGTCGACTTCCGGTACATGGAACTCTGCGCCCTTTCTGCGCTCGCCGCGCGGCAGACAGGCAACTTGCGGCAGGTCGATTTCACACGGCCCGTCGACCAGACAGAACAGGTCGGGGGCGCTGCGGCGCAACTGCTCGATGGTGTCGGGCGTGCGGGTCGACGGCAACAGACTGACTTTGCCGCTGACCACCGCCGCGGCAAAGCCCACGGCAGTGAGGTAGCGATCGCGACAGACATTGAGCACATGCTGACCGGTCGGCAGACGCTCGGCAAGCGCGGCAACGTCGGCCAGAAACTCCGCTACGGTGACGGGCGCTCCCTCGCGCCAGGCAAACACGGCCTGCTCGTCGCGATGCGACAGCAAAGGCAGCGTCGCGGTCACCGGCCGACCTCCGAGGGCGTGGCCCCGATCGACGGCGCGGTCGTGCCGCGGCTCTGCGTTGTCGTCGATGGGGCCGATGCCGCCTCATTGCGGTAGAGCAGATAGGCGCGCACGGCTTCATAAGGCCCGGAATGGTCGCCGCGGTCGAGTATGCGGCAGCGCATCGCATACTCGGCGATGAACATGGCAACGACCAGAGCGGGTGTCCACACGCTGGCGAACAGCGCCCAGTCCGCCAGCGATACGGTGAGAAACAGGAAAATGGAAGCCAGCGCCATCACGCCGAAGAACAGCGTCCAAGCCCAGGTGACGCCGCGGGTGTAGCGCGCCACCGCCGGCGAGACGCTCTTGCGCACCATCGCGGCAAAGCGCGTGATCAGGGGCGTCTGCCCCGAGCGCAGGGTGCTGCCGAACACCAGCCCGAAGACAATCAGACTGCCGGCGTGCTCGACTAGGTAGGCCCAGGCGTAATGCGCCAGCAATTCGGCGCGCAAGGCCCAGAGCAGCAGCACACCCGCAAGGAGCAACGGTGCCAGCCAGCGCCGGGCGCGACTGCGCCAGAGCATCCACAGGCCGGCGAGGGCGAGGGGTGACCAGGCCAGCGCCGAGGCGAGCAGACGCCATTCGGGCTTGCTGCTGCTCCAGATCGCGATCGCGGGATAGGCGACGATGCCGAGCGCCACCGCGCCGCGAAGCGCAACGGGCCAGCGCCAGGACATCAGCGCGCCCTCAGCGCCGCGACGTGGTCGGCGAGGTGCTGCAGCGAACTGAAAATGCGGTGGTTGTCGGCGTCATCGGCACGCAACTGCACGCCGTAGGTTTTGGAGATGACCATCGCGATCTCCAGGATGTCGATGGAATCCAGCCCCAGTCCGTCGCCATAAAGCGGGGCGGTGGGGTCGATTTCGGCCGCTGATGCGTCCAATCCCAGGGTGTCGATGATGAGCTGGCCGAGTTCCTGCACGAAGGACGAATCGGCGGTCGGCGGCGGCAAAGTCTGAGAAGCCATGTCTGGGGAGTGCGCTGCGGCAGAAAAACCAACGAAATCAACCGGTAATGATAAGCGTCAGGCCGGGTTGCACGGGCCTTTCTGCGGCCGCATCGGCGCTGATTGTGAGGAAGCGTGAATTGTTGGCAGGCGCGCTGTAGCGAGCGGGCAACGTCATGGCGGTAAATTCTGGAAATTCGATGCCCGCTGTTAGCATCGGCGGGCCATCCGGCCTCCTTGAGGTTGTTTAGTCCTCGAACACCGCTGCAGGCCTCATCGGCCTCGGGGCCGGTCAAACCCCTCAGTCTGAGTTTCGAAGGAAGCAGCATGCTGGAGCCGGTCATCCAGAACTATCTGATCAGCCACGCCAAGGTCGACCCCGCGAAATTCGACAACCCCGAACTGGCGGTCGCCGATCTCGGCCTGGACTCGCTGGGGCTGGTGGAAATGCTGTTCGAAATCGAAGACCGTTTCGGCTTTCAGCTCGCTGATCCGATGCGCTTTCAGAGCATGCGTTTTCGCGAAATGGTCGCGGCGATCGAAGCCGAAATCCGCGCGCACAACGGCGGGGAATTGCCCGATCTGCAGTCGCTGACTGCGCCCACTCACTCCTGAGCGGGCGAGGCGTGGAGCCGCACTATTCCGCAGCGCCGCACGGTCGCGCATCAAAGATCGTGGTCACCGGCATGGGGCTGATCGGCCCACTCGGCGTTGGCGTTGCCCCGAGTTTTGCCGCGGCGGTTGCCGGGAGAAGCGGGGTGTGCCCGGCGCCAGCCGAACAGTGCGCAGGCATCCCTCATCTGTTGTGGGCGCCGGCCAGCGCCGATCCGCAGGCTCTGCTCGGCGCGACCGATGCCGGCCTCGATCGCGCGACCCAGTTTGCCCTGGTGGCCGCCGCGCAGGCCGCGGAGCAGGCGCGCGCCGCAGACGGTCTGCCGCGCCCGGAGCGCGTCGGCGTGTTCGCCGGCATCGGGTTTGGTGGCGCGCAGACCCTGGACGCGATGTTCACGCGCTACTTCACCCTGCTGTTCGGCGATGAAGCCGGGCGGCGTCGGGCCACCGTCATCCACCCCTTGACGGTGCCGCGGTTGATGGCCAATTCGGCGCAGGCGCTGGTGTCGATGCGCTACGGCCTGCGCGGCATGGGCAACACCTACTCTGTGGCCTGCGCTTCCTCGGCGATCGCCGTGGGCGAGGCGTTTCGCGCTGTTCGCCACGGCTACCTGGATGCAGCGGTGGTGATCGGCTCCGAGGCCATGCTCACGCCAGGGGCGATGGTGGCGTGGAACGCGCTGCGGGTCATGGCCCGGCCCGATGCGGCGGACCCGGCGGCCAGTTGCCGACCGTTCGATGTGCGGCGCAACGGCTTCGTGCTGGGGGAGGGCGCAGGGGCGATGATGATCGAGAGCGAGGCGCATGCCCGCGAGCGGGGCGTGGATGCCCTGGCCGAGATTGCCGGCTACGGCGCCAGCAGCGACGCGCATCACCTCACCGCGCCTTCGGTGTCCGGGCAAGTGGCCGCGCTGCGGCAGGCGCTGGACAGTGCGGGGCTGCAGCCGCAGGACATCGGCTATGTCAACGCCCACGGCACCGCGACCGATGCGGGCGACCTCGTCGAGGCCGAGTCGCTCGCGGCGGTTTTCGGCCGCGGCGGCAGCGGCCCGGCGGTCAGCTCGACCAAGGCGGTGCATGGCCACTTGATCGGCGCCGGGGGCGTGGTCGAACTCATCCTCGCGATCGAGGCCATGCGCCACTCGACCCTGCCGCCCAACGCAACCCTGGAGCAGCCCGATCCCCGCTGCGAGATCAATCTGATCGGGCGTGAGGCGTGGCGTGATCGCCGGGTCGACGCGGTGCTGTCCAACTCCTTTGCGTTCGGCGGCAGCAATGCGTGTCTGATCGCGCGGCGGGTGACTGACGCGCAGTCGCCGCCGGCTCAGCCGACATGACCGGCAGCCAGAACCCACGTCGCCAATCGCCGGTCGGCCGTCCCGGCATGCGTGATCTGCTGCGCATCGCCGGGACGCATTTCTGGCTCAAGGCCATCGGCACCACCGCGATCATGACGAGTTTTTTCGTCGCCTACTTTCATTTGCTTCGCCATCCGGCATTCCCCGTCACCCTGATGCCGCTGACGGCCATCGATCGCTGGATCGGATTTCAGCCCTGGGCGTTGCCGCTTTACCTGTCGCTCTGGTTCTACGTCTGCCTGCCGCCCACGCTGATGACCTCCCGCAGCGAACTCGTGCGCTTCGGCGTCGGCATCAGCGGGGTGTGCTTGGCCGGTCTCACCATTTTTTATTTCTGGCCCACGGCCGTGCCGTCGATGGCGCTGGATTACTCCTCCGCCCCCGGGTTCGAGATGCTGCGCGGAATCGACGCCTCGGGCAACGCCTGCCCCTCGCTGCACGTCGCCACGGCAGTGTTCGCCGCGATCTGGCTAGATCGCGTGCTGCCGCGGCTGGGTTTTGGCACGCTCTCACGCGCTTTCAGCGTGATCTGGTGTGGGCTCATCGTCTACTCGACCATGGCAGTCAAGCAGCATGTGCTGCTCGACGTGCTGGGCGGCGCGCCGCTCGGTGCGGTCGGGGCGGTGTTGTCGCAGAGCCGACTGTTGGTGCCGGCCGCGTGGGGGCGGCGGGTGCGGGCCGGAGGGCAATGCCCGTGAGCCGCACGCAGCGCGGTGTGGTGAGGGTGCCGTCGACGCCGGCTGTGCGATTGCCAGCCGCCTCAGCGAGAGCTTCTGCATGACGCCTGCCCGCCGTCCGCGACAGTTCCCCATCGAACTCGGTCTGCGCGACCTCCAGTCCCTGATTCCGCATCGCGGGGACATTCTGTTCGTGCGCCGTGTCAAGGTGCTGAGCAACGCGCATTTCATCGGCGAGGCCTGTTGGCCGGCTCAGATGCAGATTCTGCAGGGACATTTCCCGGGCATGCCGCTGGTGCCCGGCGTGTTCCTGATCGAGGCCGTCGCGCAGGTCGCAGGCGCCGGCATGCTGGTCGGCGACGACAGGGCCGAACTCGATGCCGACCACGTCGGCGTCCTGGCCGGGGTGCGCAAGTGCACCTTTCGGCGGGCCGTTGCAGTGGATGTCCCGGTTCGCATCGACACCCGCTCCCGGCAGATGTCGCCGCAGGCTGCCGCCGTGTCCGCGACGGTTTCCGATGCACAAGGTGAGCTCGCACAGATGGAGGTGCTTATCGTGAAGGCGCCGCGCGGCCAGTTGCTGCAAGCGCAACCGCCTGCGAACGGCGCGGACTGAATACCGTGTCCCGCCGACGCCCAAGGCGGCGGCGACCGTCATGACCGAAAATGCGGCTTTCGCCCGGCCGTGCGCCGCGATGCGAGCTTTTCCTCCGATCATGACCTCCACTGAAAAACCCTCCAACTTCCTGCGCCAGATCATCGAGGCCGATCTGGCCAGCGGGCGCGATGCGGGGCGGCGTTTCGCCGGTGTGCCGGGCGATGCGGCGCAGCTGGCCGACGCGCCGCTCGACGCCGCGCGCATCCGCACTCGTTTCCCGCCCGAGCCCAACGGCTATCTGCACATCGGCCACGCCAAGAGCATCTGCCTGAACTTCGGGCTGGCGCAGGACTACGGTGGCGTCTGCCATCTGCGCTTTGACGACACCAACCCGGAGAAGGAAAACGACGAATACGTGCGCGCCATCCGCGATGCGGTGCACTGGCTCGGCTTCGACTGGGTGGCCGGCGGCGGGTCGCATGAATACTTCGCCAGCGACTACTTCGACACCATGTACCGCTGCGCGCTGGCGCTGATCGATGCCGGGCTGGCGTATGTCGACGCACAGTCGCCCGAGGACATGCGTCGCAACCGCGGCACCCTGACCGAACCCGGGGTCGACAGCCCGTGGCGCAACCGGCCTGTGGCGGAAAACCGGCGGTTGTTCGAGGAGATGCGTGCCGGGTTGCACGCCGAGGGCAGCTTGGTGCTGCGGGCCAAGATCGACATGGCCTCGCCCAACATCAACCTGCGCGACCCGGTGATTTACCGCATCCGGTTCGCGCACCATCACCGCACCGGGGATGCGTGGTGCATCTACCCGATGTACACCTTCGCGCACCCGATCGAGGATGCGCTCGAGCGCATCACCCACAGCATCTGCACCCTGGAGTTCGAGGATCAGCGGCCGTTTTACGACTGGCTGCTCGACCACCTGGCCAACCTCGGTCTGCTGGCGCGGCCGCTGCCCCATCAGCATGAATTCGCGCGGCTGAACCTCAGCTACGTGGTGACGAGCAAGCGCAAGCTGGCGCAGCTGGTCGGCGAAGGGCATGTCGCGGGCTGGGACGATCCGCGGCTGCCGACCATCGCCGGGCTGCGCCGCCGTGGCTACACGCCATCGAGCCTTCGGCTGTTTGCCGAGCGCATCGGCGTGAGCAAGGCCGATTCATGGATCGACTACGGCGTGCTCGAAGGCGCGCTGCGCGACGACCTGGAGCCCACCGCGCCGCGGGCAATGGCCGTACTCGACCCCGTCAAGCTGGTGCTGCGCAACTGGGCCGAGGTTTTTGGCAGCGAAGCCCACGCCGAGCCGTGCGAAGCGCCGGTGCATCCGGCGCATGCCGAGCGCGGCAAGCGGCGATTTCATCTCACCCGCGAGGTGTGGATCGAAGCCGAAGACTTCGCCGAAAACCCGCCCAAGGGCTACCACCGTCTCACCCCGGGCGGCATGGCGCGGCTGAAATACGGCTATGTGGTGCGCTGCACCGGGTGCAGCAGAAATGCAGCCGGCGAGGTGGTCGAAGTCCATGCCGATATCGTCCCCGACACCAAAAGTGGCACGCCGGGGGCCGACGCGGTCAAGGTCAAGGGCGTGATCACCTGGGTCAGTGCCAGCGAGGGCATCGCCGCCGAAGTGCGGCTGTACGACCGGCTGTTCACCGAGCCGCAGCCCGACGCGGGCGCGCGCGACTTTCTGTCGGTGCTCAACCCACACAGCCTGCGCAGAATCACGGCCTGGGTCGAGCCGGCAGCCGCCACCGCGCCGGCCGGCACGGTGTTCCAGTTCGAGCGGCATGGCTACTTCGTTGCCGACGCCGTTGACCATGCTGCCAGTCACGCGGTGTTCAACCGCGCCGTCACCCTCAAGGACAGCTGGGGCAAGTGAACCGCTGTGTGCCGCGACACCGCGGCCCTGCGGCACCGCCACCCGAATATGAACGATTTCGCCACCCTGAGCTTCGGCGCCCCGCTGCCCGCCGGCAGCAGTGCCGTTGCGCGGCTGCGCAGCGAAGGCTTTGCCGTGCTCGACGCAGCCGAGATGTCAGCCCTCGTCGGACCACTGGCCGGCGATTGCGCGGCGCTGGCGGCGCTGTGGAATGACCTGCCGCCGGATGACTACCTGAAAGACGGCGGCCGCTACCGCTTCCGCCGCCACGGCAGCTTGATCCACGAATTCGCCGCGGGCGGTGACACCCTGCGCGCCGTGCCCTACCGTCCGCACTGGCAGCCTACCGCCTACAACGCGCTGCACGGCGGCATGCTGCGGCATTTCGCCGAGCTGTCGCCGGCGCTGATGCAGGCACCCTGCTGGGCGGCGCTGGTGCAGGCACTGGGCCGGCTGTTTGCGCAGCTGCGCCCGGTGCCGCGCTGGTTTGTCGAGGCGCACCAGTTCCGCATCGACACGGCGCAGGGCGTCGGCCGGCCGACCCCGGAGGGCGCGCACCGCGACGGGGTGGACTTCGTCGCGGTGATTCTTGTCGCTCGCCACGGCATTCGCGGCGGTGAAACCCGGGTGTTCGAAATCGACGGCCAGCGCGGGGTGCGGTTCACACTGCAGCAGCCGTGGAGCGCGCTGCTGATGGACGACGCCCGGGTGATCCACGAGTCGACCCCGGTGCTGCCCGCGCGCGAGGGCGAACCCGGCTGGCGCGACACCCTGGTGCTGACCTGGCGTGCAGCCGGCTTCCTCGACCCGCCGGGCAACGCCGCTGCGACCTGATGCCGCGCGGATGCGGCGCGGACTTTTGCGCGGCATCAACGCCCAAAACCCCGCAACGCGCTAAGCGGTGGCGTGAACGTAACCGAATGTTTCATAATGCCGGCCTTCCGGGCCCCAGCGGCCTGTTTCCACCCCCGGAGAAAGCCAGCCATGAAGCCATCCCTGCTGCACCTCGCCGCCGTCGCCGCGGCGCTTGCCCTGCCGGTTACGGCCAGCGCGCAGACCGCGCCCACCGCCGAAGAACTGCAGAAAACCCGCGCCGTCGCCGGGGAGCTGCTCAAGACCCTGTCGGGCAAGCTGCAGGAAAGCATGAAGGAAAACGGCCCGGCCGGGTCGATCGGCGTGTGCCACAAGATCGCGCCCGAAATCGCGATGAACCTGGCCGACAAGACCGGCTGGAAAATCACCCGTGTCGGTACCCGGGTGCGCAACATCGACCTTGGAACGCCCAATGTCTGGCAGCACAAGGCGCTGGGCCATCTGAACGCCGATCTCAAGAGCGGCGCCAAGCCGGAGACCCTGGAATGGACCGAGGTCGTGCAGGAAAACGGCAAGCCGATGCTGCACTACGCCAAGGCCATCGTGCTGCAACCGCAGTGCATGACCTGCCACGGCAGCGCCGAAACCATCCCGGCGCCGGTGGCCGAGCAGCTCAGCAAGCTGTACCCGCACGACAAGGCCGTGGGCTACAAGCCGGGCGAACTGCGCGGCGCGGTGGTCATCAGCCGACCGCTGTGATCGGGTCGCTTTTCTGATGCGCGAAAAGAGCAGCCTGTGGGCTGCTCTTTTCCTTTGCAAGGGCGCCGACTCACCAGCGCAGATACACGTTCTTGTCGCCGGTCTTGACGGTCACGCTGCGCGCCACGCCGTCATGGGTGGCGTGGATCTGGTAGGTGCCGGCCGGCGCCTTCACCCAGCAAAGGGGCCCGCCGGCGGTGAACTCGGCGACCGTCTTGCCGTTCTGGGTGATGCGCACTGGCACATCGGCCAGGTATTCACCGCGCGGGCCCTTGACCATCCAGAAGCCGATGTTGAATTCAGGGCCACGCTTTTCCAGCGCCTTGAGTTCACCTTCGCCCACGCCGCCGCACACATGGGTGATTTCGGCGGCCTGCGCCGCAGGCATCGCTGCGACCATCGACAACGCAAACACCGGCGTGGCCAGCAGGCTCAGCGCCGCACGGGACAAAGCAACAGCACGCATGATGAACTCCTTGTGATCGAAACCGGGCCGCGGAAAAGCCGGCTGCCGCCAGCACGCGGCTTATGTGCTGAGATATAGACGATAGACAGCGCGGAAAACCTTCGCGTTCATTTCCGCACACGCCGTTTAAGCCTGGTTTCATGTTGCCCGGCGCGTGCCTGCGGCGAGGCTCAATCGGCCTTGACCAGCGCAGCGGCGCATGCCGCCGCCGAGCTCCACGCCCACTGAAAGTTGTAGCCGCCCAGCCAACCGGTGACGTCCACCACCTCGCCGATGAAATGCAGCCCCGGCACCGCAGTGGCCATCAATGAGGTCGAGGACAGCGCGTGGGTGTCCACGCCGCCGGCGGTGACCTCGGCTTTTTTCCAGCCCAGGGTGCCGCTGGGCACGATGGCCCATTCCTTGCAGCGCTGCCAAAGTGCGCGCAACTCGCGGTCACTGCATTCGCTCATTTTTCGCCCGGACAGCCCCGCCTGCTGCGCGAGCACATCGGCCAGCCGCTGCGGCAGCCACTCGGCCAGGGCGTGGGCGACGCTGCGGCGGTTGCCGGGCTTGCGCGCCAGCCAGTCCTCGGCGCTCACAGCGGGCAGCAGGTCGATGTGCAGCGGCTGCCCTGGCTGCCAGTAGCTCGACGCCTGCAGAATCGCCGGGCCGCTCAACCCGCGGTGGGTGAACAGCAGGTCTTCGTCGAAGCAAGCGCTGCGCCGCCCGCTGCCGGTGGTAATGCGCACCGGCAGTGACACCCCGGACAGCTCGGAAAACGGCTGCCACACTGCCGGGTCGAACGCCAGCGGCACCAGCGCCGGCCGCGGCGGCACCACCGGCAGGCCGAACTGCTCCGCCAGGCGGTAGCCCAGCGGGGTCGCGCCGATCGCCGGCACCGACAGCCCGCCGGTGGCGATGACCAGTTGCCGCGCCCACACCGGCCCGCGCGCGGTGCGCAGCGCGAATCCGGGCGACTGCGCCTGTACGGCTTCGAGCGCGCAGGGCTGCCAGTGCGTCACCGCGCCGGCGCGGCATTCGGCCAGCAGCGCGTCGATCAACTGTTGCGCCGAGTCGTCGCAGAACAGCTGCCCCTTGTGCTTTTCGTGAAAGCCGATGCGGTGCCTGCGCAGCAGAGCGATGATGTCGGCCGGGCCGTAGCGCGCCAGCGCCGATCGGCAGAAATGCGGGTTGTCGGACAGAAAGTTTTCGGGTCGGGTGTGCAGATTGGTGAAGTTGCACCGCCCGCCGCCGCTGATGCGGATTTTTTCGGCAACCTTCGGCCAGTGATCGAGCAACAGCACCCGCAGCCCACGCTGTCCGGCCAGCGCCGCGCACAGCAGCCCCGCGGCGCCGGCGCCGACGATGGCTGCGTCGAAGCGCGGCGCTTTCGCCTCGGCGCGCGTCGCGGAAGGGGAGGGGGCTAGACTGCCGGGCATGTTGATTCTTGGGATTGAAACGTCGTGCGACGAAACCGCCGCCGCACTCTACGACAGCGAGCGCGGGCTGCTCGGCCACGCGCTGCACTCGCAGGTGGACATGCATCAGGCCTACGGCGGGGTTGTGCCCGAACTGGCCTCGCGCGACCACATCCGCCGCCTGCTGCCGCTCACTCGCGCCGCGCTGGCGCAGGCCGGGGCGGAGCTGCGCGCGGTCGACGCGATCGCCTACACCCGCGGCCCCGGCCTGGCCGGGGCGCTGCTGGTCGGCGCGGGAGTGGCGCATGCGCTGGCTTTCGCGCTGGGCAAGCCGGTGATCGGGGTGCACCACCTCGAAGGCCATCTGCTGTCGCCGCTGCTGTCGCGCGACCGGCCGGACTTTCCGTTTCTCGCGCTGCTGGTGTCGGGCGGGCACACCATGCTGCTCGACGTGGAACGCTTCGGGCAGTACCGGCTGCTGGGCGAGACGGTGGACGACGCCGCTGGCGAAGCGTTCGACAAATCGGCCAAGCTGCTGGGTGTGGGCTACCCCGGCGGGCCGGCGCTGGCGCGGCTGGCCGAGTTTGGTGACGCGACGCGCTTTGATTTGCCACGGCCGATGCTGCACAGCCCCGACCTCGACTTTTCCTTTGCCGGGCTCAAGACCGCGGTGCTGACCCAGGTGCGCAAGCTCGGCGAGACCTGCGAGCAGCCGCGTGCCGATCTGGCCGCGGCGGCGCAGGAGGCGATCACCGATGTCCTCGCCGCCAAGACGGCGCGGGCGCAGCAGCTCGGCGGGCGGCAGACCGTGGTGGTGGCCGGCGGGGTGGGGGCGAACGCGCGGCTGCGGCAGAAGCTGCGGGACCTGCTGCTGCCGCGTGGGGTGCGGCTGCACTTCCCCGAGCTGCAATGGTGCACCGATAACGGCGCGATGATTGCGCTGGCCGGGGCGATGCGGCTGCAGGCCCGGCCCGAAGCGGCGCAGCGCGCCGGGCGCTTCGACGTGCTGCCGCGGTGGGATCTGGAGCAGATCGACTCGCCGCCCGCGCGCGGGTGAGACCTCTCAGACTTCCCACACCCCCAGCGGGCGGAAGTCGGCGTCCTCGCCCTTGCTGGCCATGCCGCGGGCGTTGCACACCACATGGCCGCCGTCCAGCAGGTAGTCGTGACGGCAGTGCAGATGGCCGTGCACCCACAGATCGGCGCGCGGCACAAGATCGTCATACGCGTTGCAGAAACTCGCGGTCGCGGCGTTGACCGGGTAGCGCGGGTCGTTGCTGCGCAGGCTGGGGGCGAAATGGGTGATGACCAGCGTCGCGTCGTATTCCCCCGGCTGCGCGCGCGGCGCCGCCAGTGCCCCGCGCAGCCATTCGCGGCAGGCAATGCCTTCCTCGCGTAGCGCCTCCACTCCCATCGGTTCGCCGTGGCGGGTGGAGCACTGCACCTTTTCGGCAAAGTAGCGCGCTGCGCGCATGCAGCGATCGACCTGGCCGGGGCCGAACAGCTCGAAGTCGTTCCACAGCGTGGTGCCCAGCACCCGCACGGTGCGGCCGTGGCGGGTCACCAGGGTCTGCTCGCGGTGCAGCATGGTGATGCCCAGGCGGTCGCAGCGTTCGCGCAGCTCGGCGGTGCAGGTGTCGAAATCGCGGTGGTCGTATTCGTGATTGCCGGCGACGTAGATCACCGGCACCGTCCAGCCGGCAAAACGGTCGAGCCCGACATGGCGGGCGTCGATGTCCCCGGCCAGCACCAGCAGATCGGCATCGGGGGCGGGTTCGGGGTCGAAGGTTTCCGTCTCCAGGTGCAGATCGGACAGAAGTTGAAAGCGCATGGCGGCGGGGCCGGAAAGGGGCGTGCGATGACTCAGCACTGTAAAGCCATCGCAACGCTCGCCCACCCGCTGCGCGGCAACGAAAAACCGGAAGTGCGCAATAGTGCGCACTTCCGGTTGCCGCCCACCCGCGGGCAGGCGCGAGCTCAGCGCACCGCGATCTGCTTGACCTCGGAGGCCGCCTTGCGCGGCAGGGTCAGGGTGAGCACGCCGTTTTCCAGCTTGGCTTCGGCGCCGGCGGCGTCGAGCTCGGCCGGCAGTTCGAAGGCGCGGTAGTACTGGCTGGACGAACGTTCGCGGTAGATGACCTTGCCGCCGTCGTCCTTTTTCTCGGTGTCGGCCTTGGTTTCGGCGGATATGGTCACCCGCGAGCCGTCGACGCTGATCTTGACCGCGTCCTTGTCGACGCCCGGCAGGTCGGCGTGAACCACATAGCCCTTGTCGGTCTCGGTCACGTCCATCGCCAGCCGGCGCAGCGAATCGTCGCTGGGTTCGCCGACCGCAAAAAAGTTGCGAAAGGCACGATCGAAAAAGCGGTCGAACACCGGGTCGAGCGCGCCACCGAACTCATTGCCCCGGTTGTCGGGGCGGGTGAGGGAATAGCTCATCGTGACACTCCTGCAAAATGCGCCGCTCCAAGCGAAGCGGCAGCCACAATCCACGCCGTTTACCCCGCTGGCGTGTCGGCCACGCCCCGGGACTGCCGGCCGCAACGAGGATATGAGGCGGGTGCCGGCGGTTTCAACCGTGGCCGCGGCGAGCCAGGTCAAGGATCGTGCACAGCGCTTCGGGGTACAATGCGTTGTTTTTCAACCCCCACGCCGCGGAACGGTTTCTTCTGCGAGCGCGAGTTCTTCTCAGGAAACTAACCATGTCTGTTGCCGATATCGACAAGGCGAAAATCGTCGCCGAAAACGCCCGCGGAACCGGGGACACCGGTTCGCCCGAAGTGCAGGTGGCGCTGCTGACCGCCCGCATCAACGAACTGACCGGGCATTTCAAGACCCACGTCAAGGATCACCACGGCCGCCGCGGTCTGCTCAAGATGGTCAGCCGCCGACGCAAGCTGCTCGACTACCTCAAGGACAAGGACGTCGAGCGTTACCGCGCGCTGATCGAAAAGCTGTCGCTGCGCAAGTAAGGTTGTCGCCGATGACCCCGCGCCTGTGTGAATCGGTTTGCACAGGCGTTTTTTGCATGGTCGTCGGCATCTGGGCCCCGTGCGGCTGCGCGGGGCAGAAAACGGGGTGGTGTGGCCGGTGTCATTCCAGCGCAGTGCTGCAGCAGCGCTGCGCTGGAATGGCATCACGCTGCCCCTGAAACGGGTTGCGCTGCCCGGTGCCGCATCGGTGTGGGGCGGGGCGCAGCCAGAACAGGAGAGTTCAGGATGTTCAACAAAATCGTCAAGACGTTTCAGTGGGGCCGGCATCAGGTCACGCTGGAAACGGGTGAAATCGCCCGCCAGGCCACCGGTGCGGTGCTGCTCAACATGGACGACACCGTGGTGCTGGCCACCGTGGTCGGTGCGCGTTCGGCCAAGCCGGGGCAGGACTTCTTTCCGCTGACCGTCGACTACATCGAGAAGACCTACGCCGCCGGCAAAATCCCCGGCAGCTTTTTCAAGCGCGAGGGCCGGCCGAGCGAAAACGAGACCCTGGTGTCGCGGCTGATCGACCGCCCGATCCGCCCGCTGTTTCCCGACGGCTTTTTCAACGAAGTGCAGGTGGTCGTGCACGTGCTGTCGATCAATCCGGAAGTCGATCCGGACATCCCTGCGCTGATCGCCTCCAGTGCGGCGCTGTCGGTTTCGGGCATTCCGTTCAACGGCCCGGTCGGCGCGGCGCGCGTGGGCTACGTCAACGGCGAGTTCGTGCTCAACCCGAACAAGAGCGAAATGGCCAACAGCCGGCTGGATTTGGTGGTGGCTGGCACCGAGGCGGCAGTGCTGATGGTCGAGAGCGAGGCCGACCAGCTGCCCGAGGATGTGATGCTCGAAGCGGTGATGTTCGGCCATCGCCAGTTCCAGGCGGCGATCGACGCGATCCACGAGCTGGTGCGCGACGGCGGCAAGCCCGCGTGGGAATGGACGCCACCGGAAAAGGATCAGGCGCTGATCGACCGGGTACAGGCGCTGGCTGGCGAGGGTCTGCGCGGGGCGTACAAGATCACCCAGAAGCAGGCGCGCACCCAGGCGCTGCGTGAGGTGTATGCGCACACCCACGCGGCGCTGGCCGAGGGTGGCGCGGAAGTGGACGCAGCCAAGGTCGACGGGCTGCTGTTCGAAATGGAAGCGCGCATCGTGCGCGACCAGATCCTGGCCGGCGAACCGCGCATCGACGGCCGCGACACCCGCACGGTGCGGCCGATCAGCGTGCGCACCTCGGTGCTGCCGCGCACCCATGGCAGCGCGCTGTTCACCCGCGGCGAAACCCAGGCGCTGGCGGTGGCCACGCTGGGCACCGACCAGGACGCGCAGGTCATCGACGCGCTGGCCGGTGAGTATCGCGACCGCTTCATGCTTCACTACAACATGCCGCCGTTCGCCACCGGCGAAACGGGGCGCGTGGGCAGCCCCAAGCGGCGCGAAATCGGTCACGGTCGTCTGGCCAAGCGCGCGCTGCTGGCGGTGCTGCCGAGCAAGGACGAGTTTGCCTACACCATGCGCGTGGTGTCGGAAATCACCGAGTCCAACGGTTCTTCGTCGATGGCTTCGGTGTGCGGCGGCTGCTTGGCGCTGCTTGACGCCGGCGTGCCGCTGAAGGCGCATGTGGCCGGAATCGCGATGGGGCTGATCAAGGAAGGCAACCGCTTTGCCGTGCTCACCGACATCCTCGGTGACGAAGATCACCTGGGCGACATGGACTTCAAGGTCGCCGGTTCGGCCACCGGCGTCACCGCGCTGCAGATGGACATCAAGATCCAGGGCATCACCCGCGAGATCATGCAGGTGGCGCTGGCGCAGGCGCGCGAGGCGCGGCTGCACATCTTGGGCATCATGCAGCAGGAGGTCAGCGGCGCGCGCGCCGAGGTTTCGCAGTTCGCGCCGCGGCTGTACACGCTCAAGATCAATCCCGAGCGCATCCGTGATGTGATCGGCAAGGGCGGGGCCACGATCCGCGCGCTGACCGAGGAAACCGGCACGCAGATCGACATCGCCGAAGACGGCACTATCACCATCGCCTCCACCGACGCGGAAAAGGCCGAGATCGCCAAGCAGCGCATCCGCGACCTCACCGCCGAAGTCGAAGTGGGTCAGGTGTACGACGGCACCGTGGTCAAGATCCTGGACTTCGGTGCGCTGGTCAACGTGCTGCCGGGCAAGGACGGGTTGCTGCACATTTCGCAGATCGCCAACGAGCGCATCAACAAGGTCACCGACCATCTGCAGGAAGGTCAGAAGGTGCGAGTCAAGGTGATCGAGACCGACGACAAAGGCCGTTTCCGCCTGTCGATCAAGGCGCTGCTGGGCGAGGGTGCCGAGGCGGCTCCGCTGGAAAGCGGCGAGCCGGTCTGATCGCGCCCGGGTGCGTCCAGCGACATCTCGAATCCCCGCCATCCCCCGCGCAGAGGCCCGACCGTGAGCATGATGTACGCCATCGAAATCGCCCAACCCGGCGGCCCTGAAGTGCTGCAGCGGGTCGAGCGGCCGATGCCGCAGCATGGGCCGGGCGAGGTGCTGCTGCGGGTGCTGGCTTCCGGCGTCAATCGCCCGGACGTGCTGCAGCGTCGCGGCCTTTACCCGCCGCCGCCTGGTGCCTCGGACATCCCGGGGCTGGAGGTGTGTGGGGAAATCGTCGGCGGCGATCTGCAGGGCAGCGGCTTTGCGGTGGGCGACCGCGTGTGCGCGCTAGTCGCCGGCGGCGGCTATGCGCAGTATTGCGCAGCGCCGGTGGCGCAATGCCTGCCGCTGCCGGACGGGCTCAGCCCCGAGCAGGGCGCGGCGCTGCCGGAGACCGCGTTCACCGTCTGGCACAACCTGATCGACCGCGGCGGGCTGCAGGCGGGTGAATCGGTGCTGATCCACGGCGGCGCCAGCGGCATCGGCACCATGGCGATCCAGGTGGCCAAGGCGCGCGGCGCGCGGGTGTTCGCCACGGTTGGCTCGGCCGACAAGGCGCGGGTGTGCGAGGCGCTGGGCGCGCAGCAGGCGATCAACTATCGCGAGGCCGATTTTGTCGCCGAGGTGCTGAAAGCGACCGATCAGCGCGGCGTAGACGTGGTGCTGGACATGGTTGCCGGCGACTACCTGGCCCGTGACCAGCAATGCCTGGCCGAGGACGGGCGCATCGTGGTCATCGCGGTGCAGGGCGGTGCGCAGGCGACGCTGGATGCGATGCTGCTGATGCGCAAGCGCCAGACCCTCACCGGCTCGACGCTGCGCGCGCGCAGCGCCGAGTTCAAGGCGCAGCTGGCGCGGGCGGTGCGCGCGCATCTGTGGCCGCTGATCGAGCAGGGCGCGGTGCGCCCGGTGATGGACACCGTGCTGCCGGCCGCCGACGCGGCGCAGGCGCACGCGCGGATGGAATCGGGCCAGCACATCGGCAAGATCGTGCTGCGCTGGACTTGAGCTGAACAGGGAGAACACTGCATGCGCAACAAACTCGTCGCGGGAAACTGGAAAATGCACGGCGACCTCGCCGGCAACGCCGCCTTGCTCAAGGCCGTGTCGGCCGGCGCGGCGGCGCGGGCTCGCTGCGGGGTCGCGGTGTGCGTGCCGTTTCCTTATCTCGCGCAGGCGCAGCAGATGTTGCAGTGTGGGGCGGTTAGTCTGGGCGCGCAGGACTGTTCGGTGCACAAAGCGGGTGCGCACACCGGCGAAGTGTCGGTCGAGATGCTGGCCGATTTCGGCTGCCGCTATGTCATCGTCGGTCATTCCGAGCGGCGCGCTGACCATCACGAAAGCGATGAACTCGTCGCTGCCAAGGCGGCGCGGGTGCTCGACGGCGGGCTGGTGCCCATCGTCTGCGTCGGCGAGACCCTGGCCGAACGCGAGGCAGGGCAGACCGAGGCCGTGGTGCTGCGCCAGCTTCGTGCCGTGACCGACAGGCTGGGTGTGCAGGCCGCGCAGATCGTCCTTGCCTACGAGCCGGTGTGGGCCATCGGCACCGGCCGCACGGCTACGCCCGAGCAGGCGCAGGAAGTGCACGCCGTATTGCGCGGGCATCTGCGGGCGGTATCGGCTGCGGCGGGCGACATCACCGTTCTTTACGGGGGCAGCGTCAAGCCGGACAACGCCGCCGTGCTGTTCCGACAACCCGACATCGACGGCGGGCTGATTGGCGGCGCCTCGCTCAAGGCCGACGACTTTCTCGCCATCGTCGACTCGGCGAGCTGACCTGCGCGCCGTCGTTCATTCGCATTTTTCCGCCGTGCGGCCGCCGCACGTTGAAACGCCATGCAAATTCTGATGACCTTGATTCTGGTGGTGCAGATCCTCGCCGCGCTGGCGATGATCGTGCTGGTGCTGCTGCAGCACGGCAAGGGCGCCGACATGGGCGCCTCGTTCGGTTCGGGCGCCTCCGGCAGTCTGTTCGGCGCCACTGGCTCGGCCAACTTTCTCAGCCGCAGCACCGCGGTGGCCGCGACCATTTTCTTTGCCGCCACGCTGATGATGGCTTACTTCGGGAATCTGCGCGGCGGCGGCGAGGGCGGGCTGATGGAAAAGCTCGTCACCCCGCCTCCCGCCGCTTCCGCTGCGGCCAAGGCGGCCGTTCCGGCCAGCGGCCCGGTCAGCCAGATCCCGACCGTTCCCGGGGCGAACTCCGCAGGCGCGGGTCAGACCACCGTGCCCAGCGCGCCGCCCGCATCGGCGGCGAAGTGACGGGACGTGCATTGCCAGCAGCTTCGTGGCACGCGCCTGCGCACGGGTAACATTTTGTTGTGCGCCGCAGCAAGCATGATCGCTGCGGCTTGTCAATAACGCCTCTGGGAGGAACTTGCGCTGACGCAAGATTGGCGGGTGCGGCGTTGCTTCATTGCCGCTGTTCCGTGTAGCATCTCTTTGTTTTGCAATTCGAAGTCGCCAGGCACATTCGCCGCATCGTTTTCAGTTTCGAAAACGTGTGCCAAGTGCAAGGGTCAGGTCAGTCGGGTTTGAGTCGCCGGAGGTTGCATTGCTGCAAAGCAGCAATAAGGGCCGAAGGCGGCGCGACTGAACCATTCGCTTCGAAGCAAGCGCCGACGTGGTGGAATTGGTAGACACGCTATCTTGAGGGGGTAGTGGCGAAAGCTGTGCGAGTTCGAGTCTCGCCGTCGGCACCAGACAAAAAGGCAAGTGGGGCGCAAGAACCCCGCCTACACAACAGCAGGAGATGAAGCGCGATGAGCCTTGAGCAGTATCTGCCGGTGTTGTTGTTCATTCTCGTGGGCATCGGCGTGGGTGTGGCCCCGCAGCTGCTCGGCCGTCTGCTGGCCCCGCATCGCCCGGATGCGGAAAAAAACTCCCCATACGAATGCGGCTTCGAGGCCTTCGAAGACGCGCGGATGAAGTTCGACGTTCGGTACTACCTCGTCGCCATTCTGTTCATCCTGTTCGACCTCGAAATCGCCTTCCTCTTTCCCTGGGCCGTCGCGCTCAAGGAGATCGGTCTCGTCGGTTTCTGGACGATGATGATCTTCCTGGGCATCCTGGTGGTGGGGTTCATTTACGAATGGAAAAAAGGCGCGCTCGACTGGGAGTGAGGCGCCGCCTCGTCCTTGCCGCCCGGCCTGGGAGTTCCACATGAGCATCGAAGGGGTTCTGCGCGAGGGGTTCATCACCACTTCGGCAGACAAACTGATCAACTGGACCCGCACCGGTTCGCTCTGGCCGATGACCTTCGGCCTGGCCTGCTGCGCCGTGGAAATGATGCACGCCGGTGCTGCGCGCTACGACCTCGACCGCTTTGGCATCGTCTTCCGGCCGAGCCCGCGGCAGTCCGATCTGATGATCGTCGCCGGCACGCTATGCAACAAAATGGCCCCGGCGCTGCGCAAGGTGTACGACCAGATGGCTGAGCCGCGCTGGGTGGTGTCGATGGGCTCGTGCGCCAACGGCGGCGGCTACTACCACTACAGCTATTCGGTGGTGCGCGGTTGCGACCGCATCGTTCCGGTCGATGTCTACGTGCCCGGATGCCCGCCGACGGCCGAGGCGTTGCTCTACGGGCTGATCCAGTTGCAGAACAAGATCCGCCGCACCGAGACCATCGCGCGATGACACACGTGGCCGCGTCGGCGTTCTCGGCCAACGACGGGCATCGTCGCGCGCGGAAGTGTCACTCCCGTCCACCCGGCAAACCCTGACTCTCGAATCCTCCATCCCATGTCCACCAAGCTCGAACAACTCGACCAGCTACTGCGTCAGTCGCTGGGCGACCGCATCGTGGCCTTGCAGTCGGCCCGGGGCGAGTTGACGCTGGACGTCGCGCCGGCGCATTACCTGCAGGTCTGCCGCCAGTTGCGAGACGAGGTGGCGCTGGGGTTCGAGCAGCTGATCGACCTGTGTGGTGTCGATTACCGCGGGTATGGCGATGGCACCCAGGCCGAAAGCGGGCGCTTTGTTGTCGTGCTGCATCTGCTCTCGCTGGCGAACAACTGGCGGCTGCGCGTTCGGGTGCGCTGCGCCGACGACGATCTGCCACGCGTGGACAGCGTCGTCGACGTCTGGAACGCGGCCAACTGGTTCGAGCGCGAGGCCTTCGATCTGTATGGCATCGTGTTCGAGGGGCATCCCGACCTGCGTCGCATTCTCACCGACTACGGTTTCATCGGCCACCCGTTCCGCAAGGACTTTCCGCTGTCGGGGACGGTGGAGATGCGCTACGACCCCGAGACCAAGCGAGTGATCTATCAGCCGGTGACCATCGAGCCGCGCGAAATCACCCCGCGCGTGATCCGCGAAACGGGATACGGGGGGCACTGAAATGGCCGACATCAAGAACTACACCCTGAACTTCGGCCCGCAGCACCCGGCGGCTCATGGCGTGCTGCGGCTGGTGCTCGAACTCGACGGCGAAGTCGTCGAGCGCGCCGACCCGCACATCGGGCTGCTGCATCGCGCCACCGAAAAGCTGGCCGAGCACAAAACCTATCTGCAGGCGCTGCCGTACATGGACCGTCTCGACTACGTGTCGATGATGTGCAACGAGCACGCGTATTGCCTGGCGGTGGAAAAGCTTCTCGGTGTGGAGGTGCCGATCCGCGCGCAGTACATCCGCGTGATGTTTGCCGAGATCACTCGCCTGCTCAACCACCTGATGTGGCTGGGCGCGCATGGTCTGGACTGCGGGGCGATGACCATTTTTCTCTACGCCTTCCGCGAGCGGGAAGACCTGTTCGACATGTACGAAGCGGTGTCGGGCGCGCGGATGCACGCGGCCTACTTCCGCCCGGGCGGGGTCTATCGTGACCTGCCCGAGAGCATGGCGCAGTACCGCGAATCGCGCATCCGCGGCCCGCAGGCGGTCAAAGAGCTGAACAGAAACCGCCAAGGCTCGCTGCTGGATTTCATCGAAGACTTCACACAGCGTTTCCCCGCTTACGTCGACGAATACGAGACCCTGCTGACCGACAACCGCATCTGGAAACAGCGCACCGTGGGCATCGGTGTGGTGTCGCCGGAGCGGGCCAAGAACCTCGGGCTGACCGGCCCGATGTTGCGTGGTTCGGGCGTGGCCTGGGATCTGCGCAAAATGCAGCCGTACGACGTCTACGACCGGGTCGAGTTCGACGTCCCGGTCGGCAAAAACGGCGACTGCTACGACCGCTATCTGGTTCGCATCGAAGAAATGCGCCAGTCCAACCGCATCATCAAGCAGTGCGTGGACTGGTTGCGCGCCAACCCGGGCCCGGTGATCACCGATGACCACAAAATCGCGCCGCCGTCGCGGGTCGAGATGAAGACCAGCATGGAGGCGCTGATCCACCACTTCAAGCTGTTCAGCGAAGGCATGCACGTGCCCGAGGGGCAGGCCTATGCGGCAGTCGAACACCCCAAGGGT
This sequence comes from uncultured Burkholderiaceae bacterium, assembly GCA_964389235.1. Taxonomy (GTDB): domain Bacteria; phylum Pseudomonadota; class Gammaproteobacteria; order Burkholderiales; family Burkholderiaceae_C; genus Thiomonas. The sequence goes on along the minus strand of CAYMDM010000003.1, from coordinate 43,965 downwards.
GAGTTCGGCATCTATCTCGTTTCTGACGGCGCCAACAAGCCCTACCGACTGAAAATCCGCGCCCCTGGCTTCCCGCACTTGGCCGCGCTCGACGAAATGACCCGCGGTCACATGATCGCCGACGTCGTCGCCATCATCGGCACGCTGGACATCGTGTTCGGCGAAATCGACCGCTGAAAGCTTGCCACCACTCCCAACCCCCGAACCGCAACGCCCGAGATGTTGTCCGAATCCACCCGTCAGCGCATCGACCAGGAAGTGGCCAAATACCCGGCCGACCAGAAGCAGTCGGCGGTGATCGCCGCGCTGTCCATCGTGCAGCAGGAGCAGGGCTGGGTGTCCGAGGACGCGCAGCGCGCCGTCGCCGCGCATCTGGGCATGCCGCCGATCGCGGTGTACGAGGTGGTGACCTTCTACAACATGTTCAACCAGAAGCCCGTTGGCCGCTTCAAGCTCAACGTCTGCACCAATCTGCCATGCCTGCTGGGCGGCGGGCAGCAGGCGGCGCAGTATCTGAGCGAAAAGCTCGGCGTGGCAATCGGCGACACCACGGCCGACGGGCTGTTCACCCTGCAGGAGTCCGAGTGTCTGGGCGCCTGCGGCGACGCGCCGGCGATGCTGGTCAACGACCGGCGGCTGTGCAGCTTCATGAAACCGGAGCGGCTCGATCAGCTCATCGACGAACTGCGCGCGCAGGCCGCGCAAGGAGGCGCGCAATGAACGCCAACGTCGCCATGCCGCGCTTTCGCAGCAGCGGGCAGGAAACCTGTTTTCACGGTCGCCACATCCGGCCGCAGATCCTCGCCGGGCTGGACGGCAGCAACTGGGGGATCGACGGCTACCTCGCGCGCGACGGCTACAAGGCGCTGCGCAAAATCCTCACCGAAGGCTGGACTCCCGATCAGGTCATTGCCGAGGTCAAGGCTTCGGCGCTGCGCGGCCGTGGTGGCGCGGGCTTTCCGACCGGCCTGAAGTGGAGCTTCATGCCGCGGCAGTTCCCGGGGCAGAAGTATCTGGTGTGCAACTCCGACGAGGGCGAGCCCGGCACGTTCAAGGATCGCGACATCCTGCGCTTCAACCCGCATGCGGTGATCGAGGGCATGACCATCGCCGCGTTCGCGATGGGCATCTCGGTGGGCTACAACTACATCCACGGCGAAATCTTCGAGGACTACGAGCGCTTCGAGGAGGCACTGCGGCAGGCGCGGGCAGCCGGCTTTCTCGGCGACAACATCCTGGGCAGCAATTTCAGCTTCCAGCTTCACGCCTCACACGGTTTTGGCGCGTATATCTGCGGCGAGGAAACAGCGCTGCTCGAATCGCTCGAAGGCAAGAAGGGCCAGCCGCGGTTCAAGCCGCCGTTCCCCGCGAGCTTCGGCCTTTACGGCAAGCCCACGACCATCAACAACACCGAAACCTTTGCCGCGGTGCCCTGGATCATCCGCAACGGCGGACAGGCGTATCTCGAGGTCGGCAAGCCGAACAACGGTGGCACCAAGATCTACTCGGTGTCGGGCGATGTGCAGCGCCCCGGCAATTACGAAGTGCCGATGGGTACGCCGTTTGCCAAGCTGCTCGAGCTGGCCGGCGGCGTGCGCGAGGGCCGGCAGCTCAAGGCGGTGATTCCCGGCGGCTCGTCGGCGCCGGTGCTGCCCGCAAGCATCATGATGGACTGCACCATGGACTACGACTCGATCTCCAAGGCGGGGTCGATGCTCGGCTCCGGCGCGGTGATCGTGCTCGACGATACGCGCTGCATGGTCAAGTCGCTGATGCGGCTGTCGTACTTCTATCAGCACGAATCGTGCGGGCAGTGCACCCCGTGCCGCGAAGGCACCGGATGGCTGTACCGCATGGTGCACCGGATCGAAAACGGGCAGGGGCGCATGGAAGACCTCGACGTGCTCAACTCGGTGTCCGACAACATCTCCGGGCGCACCATCTGTGCGCTGGGCGACGCCGCGGCGATGCCGGTGAAATCGTTCATCAAGCACTTCCGCAGCGAGTTCGAGCACCACATCACCCACAAGACCTGCCTCGTGCCGGCCTACGTCTGAACCGCACAGGACACCGCATCATGGTTGAACTCGAAATCGACGGTCAGAAGGTCCAGGTGCCCGAGGGTGCCATGGTCATGGATGCGACCCACAAGCTCGGCATCTACGTCCCGCATTTCTGCTATCACAAAAAGCTGTCCATCGCTGCCAACTGCCGCATGTGTCTGGTGGACGTCGAGAAGGCGCCCAAGCCGCTGCCGGCCTGCGCCACCCCGGTCACCCAGGGCATGATCGTCCGCACTCGCTCCGAAAAGGCCATTCAGGCACAGAAAGGGGTGATGGAGTTTCTGCTGATCAACCATCCGCTGGACTGCCCGATCTGCGACCAGGGCGGCGAGTGCCAGTTGCAGGATCTGGCCGTGGGCTACGGCGGCTCGGCCTCGCGCTACACCGAGGAAAAGCGGGTCATCTTTCACAAGGATGTCGGCCCGCTGATCGCGATGGAGGAAATGAGCCGCTGCATCCAGTGCACCCGCTGCGTGCGCTTCGGGCAGGAAGTCGCCGGCATCATGGAACTCGGCATGGCCAACCGCGGCGAGCATTCCGAGATCATGGCGTTTGTCGACAGCACGGTCGATTCCGAACTGTCGGGCAACATGATCGACATCTGCCCGGTCGGCGCGCTGACCAGCAAGCCCTTCCGCTACACCGCCCGCACCTGGGAGCTGTCGCGCCGCGCCTCGATCAGCCCGCACGACAGCGTCGGCGCCAACCTGATCGTGCAGGTCAAGGGCGACCGGGTGATGCGCGTGGTGCCGCAGGAAAACGAAGCCGTCAACGAATGCTGGCTGTCCGACCGCGACCGTTTCGCCTATGAAGGGCTCAACGCGGCTGATCGTCTGAAGGCGCCTCAGATCCGCGAAAACGGCCAGTGGAAAACCGTGGACTGGCCGACCGCGCTCGAATTCACCGCGGCCGGTCTGCGCAAAGCGATGCAGGGCGCTGGGGCGGATGCGATCGGCGCGCTGGCCGCGCCGATCCACACTTGCGAAGAGCTGTATCTGCTGCAGAAGCTGGTGCGCGCGCTGGGCAGCGATCACATCGACACCCGGCTGCGTCAGACCGACCCGGCCGCGCCCGGTGCGTCCATCGGCTGGCTGGGCATGCCGATTGCGGCCGTCTCGCAGTTGCAGGCGGCGTTGTTCATCGGCAGCTTTCTGCGCAAAGATCAGCCGCTGCTCTCGGCCCGCGTGCGCAATGCGGCCAAGCATGGTGCCAAGATCAGCAGCCTGCACGCGGTCGATGACGACTGGTACATGCCGATGCACGCGCGTGTGGTCGCGGCGCCCAGCCAGTGGGTCATGCAGCTCGCGGCGATCGCTGCGGCGGTTGCGCAGGCCAAGGGCGAGGCGCTGCCCGCCGAGCTGCATGTCGCCGCGCCGGATGCCACGGCGCAGGCCATTGCGCAAAGCCTGCTCGCCGGCGAGCGCAAGGCGGTGTTCCTCGGCAACGCCGCAATCGACCATCCGCAGGCGCAGCAGCTGCGTGCGCTGGCTCAGTGGATTGCCGCACAGACCGGTGCGACCTTTGGCGAGCTGGTCGAGGCCGGCAACGGCGTCGGCGCCGCACTGGTGGGGGCACAGCCCAAGGCCGGTGGCCGCTCTGCCGCGCGGTTGGTGGCCGAGCCGGCGCGGGCGATGGTTCTGCTGGGCGTCGAGCCCGAGCGCGATCTGGCCGACCCGGCGCAGGCGGCCAAATTGCGGCAAGCGCAGTTCGTCGTTGCGCTGTCGATGTACGACCCGCAAGGCAAGGGCGTGCTGGCGCAGGCCGATGTGCTGCTGCCCATTGCCCCCTTCACCGAAACCCAAGGCAGCCTGGTCAACGCCGAGGGCCGGCTGCAGCGGTTCAACGCCGTGGTGCAGCCGCTGGGTGAAGCGCGACCGGCGTGGAAGGTGCTGCGGGTGCTGGGCAATGTGCTCGACCTGCCGGGTTTCGATTTCGACGCCATCGACGCGGTGCGCACCGAGGCTTTCGCCGCCATCGGTGGCGAAGCGGGGATCGCCGCTGCGCTGTCGCGGCAGACCGCCCTGCCTTTGCCTGCTTTGCAGCCTGTTGCCGCAGCGGCGCTGGAGCGCATCGCCCCGGTGCCGATCTACGCCAGCGACGCCATCGTTCGTCGCGCCGCCAGCCTGCAGCGCACCCGCGATGCGCGCGAGGCCTTGCAGGCCGGGCTGCCCGCTGCGCTGTGGTCTCAGCTCGGGCTGCAGACCGGCGATGCGGTGATCGTGCGCAGCGCGCAGGGCGAGGTGGTGCTGCCGGCGCGGCTGGATGCCGCGCTGCCAGCGGGCGTCGTGCGCATTGCCACCGGGCTGGACGTTACGGCGCCGCTGGGCGCGCTGTTCGGCAGCGTGACGGTGGCCAAGGCACCGGCCTCTGCTCATCCCTCTGCCTCAACCGCGACGGCTGCCGCCGTGGAAAAGGTCTAAACGATGATCGAATCTTTCTACCAGAGCGGACTGTCGGCGCTGGGGCCGATTGCCTGGCCCATCATCTGGAGCCTGATCAAAATCATCATCATCGTCGCCCCGCTGATGGGCGCGGTGGCTTACCTGACTCTGTGGGAGCGAAAGCTCATCGGCTGGATTCAGATCCGCATCGGCCCCAACCGCGTCGGGCCTTACGGCCTGCTGCAGCCGATCGCCGACGGGGTCAAGCTGCTGCTCAAGGAAATCGTCGTCCCGTTCCAGGCGAACAAAAAGCTGTTCATCCTCGGCCCGGTGATGACCATCATGCCGGCGCTGGCCGCCTGGGCGGTCATTCCGTTCGGGCCGGATGTCGCAGCCTCCAACATCAACGCCGGTCTGCTGCTGCTGCTGGCCATCACCTCGCTGGAGGTGTACGGCATCATCATCGCCGGCTGGGCGTCCAACTCCAAATACGCCTTCCTCGGTGCGATGCGCGCCTCGGCGCAGATGGTCAGCTACGAAATCGCAATGGGCTTTGCGCTGGTCATCGTGCTGATGGTCTCGGGCAGTCTCAATCTCACGCAGATCGTGCTCGGGCAGCAGAAAGGGCTGTTCGCCTCGATGGGCATCAACATCCTGTCGTGGAACTGGCTGCCACTGCTGCCGATCTTTTTCGTCTACCTGATCGCAGGCATCGCCGAAACCAACCGCCACCCCTTCGACGTGGTCGAGGGCGAGTCCGAAATCGTCGCCGGCCACATGATCGAGTATTCGGGCATGTCGTTCGCGATGTTCTTCCTCGCCGAATACGCGAACATGATTCTGGTGTCCATCCTCGCCACCGTGATGTTCCTCGGCGGCTGGGATGCGCCGTTTGCCTTCCTCGCTTTCATCCCCGGCTGGATCTGGCTGGGCATCAAGACCTTTTTCGTCGTCAGTCTCTTTCTGTGGGTGCGCGCGACCTTCCCGCGCTACCGCTACGACCAGATCATGCGTCTGGGCTGGAAGATTTTCATCCCGGTCACGCTGGTCTGGCTGGTGCTGATCGCCGTCTGGATGCAGACGCCCTGGAACATCTGGAAGTGAGGACGCGCCATGGCCGCCTTGCGTGACACCTTCAACAGCTTTTTTCTCGTCGAACTTTTCAAGGGTCTGGCGCTGACCGGCAAATACGCCTTCAAGCGCAAGATCACCGTGCAGTACCCGGAAGAGAAAACCCCGTTGTCGCCGCGCTTTCGCGGCCTGCACGCGCTGCGCCGCTACCCCAACGGCGAGGAGCGCTGCATCGCTTGCAAGCTGTGCGAAGCGGTGTGCCCGGCGCTGGCCATCACCATCGAGAGCGAGCAGCGCGAAGACGGCACTCGCCGCACCAGCCGCTACGACATCGATCTGACCAAATGCATTTTCTGCGGGCTGTGCGAAGAGAGCTGCCCGGTGGATTCGATTGTCGAAACCCCGATCTTCGAATACCACGGCGAAAAGCGCGGCGATCTGTACTTCACCAAGGACATGCTGCTGGCCGTGGGTGACCGTTACGAGGCGATGATTGCCGCCACCAAGGAGGCCGACGCCCCGTACCGCTGACGCGCCGGCCGCGCTGCGTCGCAGCGCAGCGCTTTCGCCCGTTCGAACAACACCAGAAGCTGCCGGCACTGCGGTGCCGACGGAACCCCAGTCGTGTGACCATGGAACCTCAAACCCTGCTGTTCTACGTGTTCTCCGCGGTGCTGCTGTTTGCCGCACTGCGGGTGATCACCGCGCGCAACCCGGTGCACTCGGCGCTGTATCTGGTGCTGGCGTTTTTTCAGGCGGCGGCAATCTGGCTGCTGCTCAAGGCCGAGTTCCTCGCCATCGTGCTGGTGCTGGTGTATGTCGGCGCGGTGATGGTGTTGTTCCTGTTCGTGGTGATGATGCTCGATATCAACCTCGACGTCCTGCGCCGCGGCTTCTGGAAATACTTTCCCATCGCGCTGATCGTCGGCGTGATCATCGTGCTGGAAATGGCCGCGGTGCTGATGCAGGGCTTCCAGATCGGCGGCATGACCCGCGCGGCGCAGGTCGGCGGCGCCGAGCCGGCCGGCGCTGCGGCGATTCCCAACACCCAGGCGCTGGGCATGCTGCTCTACAGCCGCTATCTGTTCGAGGTCGAGGTCGCCGCGGTGATCCTGCTCGTGGCCATCGTCGCGGCAATTGCGCTGACCCTGCGCCGGCGCAAGGACGTGCGACACGTGCCGGTGTCCGAGCAGCTCAAGGCGCGGCGCGAAGACCGCGTGCGGCTGGTGTCCCTGCCCGCTCAACCGAAGGAATAAGCCATGTTCGGTTCGCTTTCGCTGGCGCATTACCTGGTGCTTGCCGCCATTCTGTTTGCCATCGGCGTCGTCGGGATTTTTCTCAACCGCCGCAACCTCATTGTCATCCTGATGGCCATCGAGCTGATGCTGCTGGCGGTCAACCTCAACTTCATCGCCTTCTCCCATTACCTGCAGGATCTCGCGGGCCAGGTGTTCGTGTTCTTCATCCTGACGGTAGCCGCTGCGGAGTCGGCCATCGGCCTGGCCATACTGGTCGTGCTGTTCCGCAACCTCTCGACCATAGACGTCGAGGAACTCGATCATCTGAAGGGTTGAACGATGACCCCCACGCTCAATCCCGTTCTGCTGCTGGTCATTCCGCTGGCGCCGCTGGTGGCGTCAATCATCGCCGGGCTGTTCGGCCGCACCATCGGTCGCGCCGGTGCGCACTCCATCACCATCCTTGGGGTGGCGATCTCCACGGTGCTGTCGTTCATCGTGCTGTGGCAGGTGATCAACGGCGCGCGGTTCAACGCCACGATCTATGACTGGATGGTGGTCGGGCGGCTGCACATGGAAATCGGCTTCATGGTCGATGGCCTGACCGCGCTGATGATGACGGTCGTCAGCTTCGTGTCGCTGGCGGTGCACATCTACACCATCGGCTACATGGCCGATGACGATGGCTACCAGCGCTTTTTCAGCTACATCTCGCTGTTCACCTTCAGCATGCTGATGCTGGTGATGAGCAACAACTTCCTGCAGCTGTTCTTCGGCTGGGAAGCGGTCGGTCTGGTGTCGTATCTGCTGATCGGCTTCTGGTACAAGCGTCCTACCGCGGCGTTCGCCGGCATGAAGGCGTTCATCGTCAACCGCGTCGGCGACTTCGGCTTCATCCTCGGCATTGCGCTGGTCGTCGCCTACACCGGCAGCCTCAACTACACCGAGGTGTTTGCGCAGGCGCCCACCCTGGCGCAACAGCACCTGCCGGGTACCGACTGGATGCTGATCACCGTGATCTGTATTGCGCTGTTCGTCGGTGCGATGGGCAAGAGCGCGCAGTTCCCGCTGCATGTCTGGCTGCCCGACTCGATGGAAGGCCCGACCCCGATTTCCGCGCTGATCCACGCGGCGACCATGGTGACCGCGGGAATTTTCATGGTCGCGCGCATGTCGCCGCTGTTCGAGTTGTCCAACACCGCGCTGTCGCTGGTGATGATCGTCGGCGCGATCACCGCGCTGTTCATGGGCTTCCTCGGCATCATTCAGAACGACATCAAGCGGGTCATCGCTTATTCCACGCTGTCGCAGCTCGGTTACATGACCGTGGCGCTGGGCGCGTCGGCCTACTCGGTGGCGATCTTCCACCTGATGACCCACGCCTTTTTCAAGGCGCTGCTGTTCCTCGCTGCCGGTTCGGTGATCATCGGCATGCACCATGATCAGGACATCCGGCACATGGGCGGTCTGCGCAAATACATGCCGATCACCTGGATCACCTTCCTGATCGGCTCGCTGGCGCTGATCGGCACGCCGTTCTTCTCGGGCTTCTATTCCAAGGACAGCATCATCGAGGCGGTGCATGCCAGCGACCTTTTCGGCTCGGGCTTTGCCTATTTCTCGGTGGTAGCCAGCGTGTTCGTCACCGCGCTGTATTCGTTCCGTCTGTACTTCCTGGTGTTCCACGGCGAAGAGCGCTTCCGCCACGTTCACCATCACCACGAGGAAGGCTCGGGGCACGATCACGGCCACGGCGGCGAGCCGCATGAATCGCCCTGGGTCGTGACCCTGCCGCTGATCATGCTGGCGATTCCTTCGGTGGTCATCGGCTACTTGGTCATTCAGCCGCTGCTTTACGGCCACTTCTTCCAGGGCGCGATATTCGTCAACGCCGCCGCGCACCCGGCGATGACCGATCTGGCCGAGCACTTCCACGGCCCGTTGCAGATGGCACTGCACAGCGTGATGACCCTGCCGCTGTGGCTGGCTGCCGCCGGCGTGGCCGTCGCCTACTACGCCTACATGGTCAACCCGGCGTTCCCTGCCGCGGTGCGCAAGGCCATCGTGCCGATCTACGTGATCCTCGACCACAAGTACTACATGGACTGGTTCAACGAAAACGTCATCGCCCGGCTGGCGCGGCTGATCGGCGTGGGGCTGTGGAAGGGGGGTGACCAGGGCGTGATCGACGGGCTGATGGTCAACGGCTCGGCTCGCGTCGTCGGCTGGACCGCGCGGCTGGTGCGGCTGCTGCAGACCGGCTACGTCTATTACTACGCACTGGCGATGATCGCCGGGGTGGTGGTGTTCATGGGCTATTTTGTGCCGGGCAAGCTGCTGTCCGGATGGTTCATCCGCTAACGGCAAAGCGCACGACAAGAATGCAATCCCTACCTTTGCTCAGTCTGTCCATCTGGATTCCCATCGCCGTTGGCGTGGTGCTGCTGTTTCTCGCCGGAGACTCGCGGGCGAGCGCAGTGCGCTGGCTGGCGCTGATCGGCTCGCTGGTGGCGTTTGCGGTGACGATTCCGCTGATCACCGGTTTCGACAACGCGCAGGCGGGCATGCAGTTCGTCGAAAGCGTGCCGTGGATTCGCCCATTCAACATCAACTACGCGCTGGGCATCGACGGGGTGTCGCTGTGGTTCGTGCCGCTGACCGCGCTGATGACCGTGATCGTGGTCATCGCCGGCTGGGAGGTGGTTACCGACCGCGTCAACCTCTACATGGGGTCGTTCCTCATCCTCTCCGGGTTGATGATCGGGGTGTTCGCGGCGACCGACGCGCTGCTGTTCTACGTGTTCTTTGAGGCAACGCTGATCCCGATGTATCTGATCATCGGCGTCTGGGGCGGGCCGCGACGGGTGTATGCGGCATTCAAGTTCTTCCTCTACACCCTGCTGGGCTCACTGCTGTTCCTGGTCGCGCTGATCTACCTGTTCCTCCATTCGGGCGGCAGCTTCGACATCGCCCACTGGTACGACCTGCCGCTGCCGATGGCCGCGCAGGTGCTGATTTTCATCGCCTTCTTCCTGGCGTTCGCGGTGAAGATTCCGATGTGGCCAGTGCACACCTGGCTGCCCGACGCCCACGTCGAGGCCCCCACCGGCGGCTCGGTGGTGCTGGCGGCGATCATGCTCAAGCTCGGCGCCTACGGTTTCATTCGTTTCACCCTGCCGATCCTGCCCGATGCCAGCCATCTGCTGGCGCCGGTGATGATCGCCCTGTCGCTGATCGCAGTGATCTACATCGGCTTTGTCGCGCTGGTGCAGAAGGACATGAAAAAGCTGGTCGCGTACTCGTCGATCGCGCACATGGGCTTCGTCACCCTGGGCTTTTTCATTTTCTCCGACCTCGGCGTGCAGGGCGCGCTGATCCAGATGATTTCGCACGGCTTCGTGTCCGGGGCGATGTTCCTGTCGATCGGCGTGCTGTATGACCGCATGCACACCCGCCTGATCGGCGACTACGGCGGGGTGACCAAGACCATGCCGCGCTTTGCCGCGTTTGCCGTGCTGTTCGGCATGGCCAATGCCGGGCTGCCCGGCACCAGCGGCTTCGTCGGCGAGTGGATGGTGATCCTCGCTGCGGTGCACTTCGATTTCTGGATCGGGCTGCTGGCCGCCACCACCCTGATCCTCGCCGCCAGCTACACCCTGTGGATGGTCAAGCGGGTGTTCTTCGGCCCGGTCGCCAATGAACACGTCGCCGCGCTCAAGGACATTTCGGCGCGCGAGTTCTTCATGCTGGCCGTGCTGGTGGGGCTGGTGCTGTGGATGGGGGTCTATCCCCGGTTCTTCACCGACCCGATGCAGGCCTCGGTTCAACATCTGCTGCAGTTTGCGGCGACTTCCAAATTGCAGTGATCGAACACGCCATGAACTGGATCGCGATCTATCCGGAAATCCTCCTGCTGGTGCTGGCCTGCGTGGTCATGCTGGTGGATCTGTTTTTCAAGGACGAGCGGCATCGCGCGGGCTATGCGCTGACCCTGATCGGTCTGGCCGGTCTGGCCGTGCTTTGCGGGCTGTATTTCGCCGCGAACCTGCAGACCATCGCAATGAACCGCGCGATCATCGTCGACCCGATGGCGATGTTGCTCAAGCTGTTCGCCATACTCGCGACCATGATCACCCTGGTCTATTCGCGGCGGTACGCGCTCGACCGCGGCATCTGGGGCGGTGAGCTGTTCAGCCTCACCCTGCTGTCGCTGCTCGGCCAGTTCATCATGATCTCCGGCAACAACCTGCTGGTCCTCTACCTCGGACTGGAACTGCTCGCGCTGTCGCTGTATGCGCTGGTGGCGCTGCGCCGCGACCATGCGCTTTCCACCGAGGCGGCGATGAAGTATTTCGTTCTCGGCGCGCTGGCCTCGGGCTTTCTGCTCTACGGCATGTCCATGCTGTATGGGGCCACCGGCACCCTCGACCTGCTGACCATTTTCAAGATGATCGCGTTCGAGCCGATCAACCGCGCGGTGCTGGTGCTCGGTGTGGTGTTCATCGTCGCCGGGCTGGCGTTCAAGTTCGGCGCGGTGCCGTTCCACATGTGGGTGCCCGACGTCTACCAGGGCGCACCCACCGCGGTCACCCTGATCCTCGCCGCGGCGCCCAAGCTCGCAGTGTTCGGCATGGCCATCCGCCTGCTGGTCGAGGGGCTGTTTCCGCTGGCGATGGACTGGCAGCCGATGCTGGTCGTGCTGGCCGTGCTGTCCATCGGTCTGGGCAATCTGGCAGCGATCGCGCAGACCAACCTCAAGCGCATGCTGGCGTATTCCACCATCGCCCAGCTCGGCTTCGTACTGCTCGGTCTGCTCTCGGGCATGGTCAACGGCAACGGCCAGTCAGCCGCCGCTGCGTATGGCTCGGCGATGTTCTATCTGGTGATCTATGTGCTGGCGACCCTGGGCACCTTCGGTGTCATCCTGGTGCTGGCGCGCGAGGGTTTCGAGGCCGAGGAACTGCGTGATTTCGCCGGGCTGGCGCGCAGCGATCCGTGGATGGCCGGGGTGATGAGCCTCTTGATGTTCTCGCTCGCTGGCGTGCCGCCGCTGGCAGGTTTCTACGCCAAATTCGAGGTGCTGACCATTCTGGCCTACAGCGGAAGGGTCTGGCTGGTGGTGTACGCTGTGCTGCTATCGCTGGTCGGTGCGTTCTACTACTTGCGGGTGGTCAAGCTGATGTATTTCGACGCGCCCCCCAGCGGCATGGCCTTGCGGGCCAGCGGTGGCAGTGCGCGGGCCTTGCTGTCGCTCAATGGCGTGGCCATCCTCGTACTGGGCATCGTTCCTGGCTCGCTGATGACCCTGTGTCTGCAGGCGATGGCCAACACCCTGCATTGATCCGCGGCACCGCTGCCGCACCGTTTTTCAGAGCTGCCCATGCAATCTTCCGCTGTCTGGCTGGTGATCGTGCTGGCGCTGGTCGCCGCCAATCTGCCGTTCGTGTCGAATCGGTTTTTCCTGCTCATCCCGCTCAAGCGTCCGCCCAAGTCGCTGTGGCTGCGGCTCGCTGAGCTGGTCATTCTTTACTTTGTCGTCGGGTTCATCGGTCTGGCGCTGGAAAACCGCATCGGTCAGATCTACCCGCAGCACTGGGAGTTCTACGCCGTCAGCGCGTCGATGTTTCTGGTGCTGGCGTTTCCGGGCTACGTGCTGCGCTACATGGTGCGCTACCGCAGCATCTGACCCGGCACGCTCACCGTTCCGACCCGCTACTGCCCGCGATGGCCGAAGATGACTACAGCGCCGATCCGGCGCGCGTGCCCGAGGCGGCGCAGCTGCGCGAGCACACCCTGGACAGCGAAATGGTGTTCCAGGGCAACTTCCTGCGGGTGGCGCGCGATCTGGCTCGGCTGCCCAATGGCGGGCAGGCCACGCGCGAATACATCCGCCACTCCGGCGCGGTGATGGTCATTCCGCTGCTGGACAATGGCCGGGTGCTGATGGAGCGGCAATGGCGCACACCGATGCAGCGGGTGATGGTGGAGTTTCCCGCGGGCAAACTCGACGCCGGTGAAGGCTGGTTTGCCTGCGCCGAGCGAGAGTTGCGCGAGGAAACCGGCTTTACCGCGCAGGAGTGGGCCTACCTAGGCCCGATCAACAACGCGATTTCGTATTCCGACGAAATCATCCACCTCGCTGTGGCCCGCGGGCTGCGCGGCGGCGCAGGCCAGCAGCTCGACGATCACGAATTCCTGCAGGTGTTCGAAGCCGAGCCGGCCGCGGTGCTGGAATGGGTGCGCCGAGGATTCATCACCGATGTCAAGACCGTGATCGGCGCGTTCTGGCTGGAAAAGCTTCTGGCCGGGCAATGGTCAGTCGAGTGGCGCCCGGGTGCGGGCTGAGTCACCCGAGCGAAAGGCGATCGCGCGATCCCGCTTCAGATTTTCCGCCGCAGCAGCAAGCTGTAGACGGCAACATACCCGGCGACGAACACCGCACACCACAGCATCAGCAGCCCGGTGCGGTTCCACCACAGCATCGCCGGGCCGACGCTGAGCGCAGCGACGGCCCACAGATAAGGCGAGGTGGTGGCGTTGCGGCGGCGGCGCGGATCGGGGTGCTCGTCGGCTTCGACCAGACGGGTCAGCCGCCAGTAGATCAGGTGGTGCAGATGCAGCGCGTCGGGCGCGGTGCCGGCGCGGCGGCGCACCACCTTGCGCCGCCACAGCGAATACAGCAATTCCCACACCGGGTAGATCAGCACCAGCAGCGCGAACCACGGCGACACCGCCGGATTGCGCGCGACCAGCAGCACCGCCAGCAGCGCCATCCAGAACCCCAGCACATAGGCGCCGGTGTCGCCGAGAAAAATGTCCCCGCGCGGCCAGTTCCAGAACAGAAAGCCCAGAATCGCACCGATCGCGGCGAGGCTCAGCGCCATCAGCATCGCGTCGCCGACCTTGAACGCGACGTAACCGATCGCCCCCAGCACCATCAGGCTGACCATCCCGGCCAGCCCGTTGTAGCCGTCGATCATGTTCAGCGCATGCGGCAGCGCGCCCAGTGCGATCACCGCTAGCAGCCAGCCCGCCCACGGCGCGGCGTGCAGCAGCGCGTCCAGCGGGTCGATGCCCAGCCGGCCGATGCTTGCCCCCAGCAGCCACACCGCAAGCCCTGCCGAGGCGAGCGAGGCGAATGCGCGCCAGCGCGGAGCGATGTGTCGGCGGATGTCCTCCAGCGCGCCGGCCACCAGCAGCGGCGCCAGCACCAGCAGCAGCGAGCCCTCGGTCAGCCATTCCAGATAGCCCAGCTGCCCCACCCAGGCCACGCCGACCGCGGTGCCGATGGCCAGCGCGATGCCGCCGGTGCGCGGCACCGGCCGGCGGTGCGATTTCTGCCGGCCCTCGGTTTCGTCCAGCCCGAAATGCCGCTTGCGCCCGAGCACGATCAGCGCGGCGCAGAGCAGCCAGCAGACGAGGGCGGCGAGGGCGGTGGCGTGCAGCATGGCAGAACTCAGGGCCGGTATTGTGCCTGCCGGCGAGGGGCCGATGACGGGCCGAACGGGCGCGCCGCCGCGCACGCCCTACACTCTGCGCCCCATGCTGAACTCCAACTCCTGGCCGTTCGAGCTGCTCATCGGCTGGCGCTACACCCGCAGCGGCCGGCGCAACCGGCGCAACGGCTTCATCTCCTTCATTTCCGCGGTATCGGTCGGGGGCATTGCGCTAGGCGTGGCGGCGCTGATCGTCGTCATTTCGGTGATGAACGGCTTTCAGAAAGACGTGCGTGACCGCATGCTCAGCGTCATCCCGCACATCGAAATCCTCAACCTCAACGGCACGGCCATCACCGACTGGCGGGCGCTGGCCGCGCAGGTGCGCGCCAACCCGGCGGTCACCGGTGTCGCACCGTTCGTGCAGGGGCAGGCGCTGGTCGCGCAGGGCAGCCAGTTGCAGGGCGTGCTGGTGTGGGGAGTTGACCCGGCCGAGGAGTCGCAGGTGTCGCAGATTCCGCAGCACATGGTCGCCGGCAGCGTGTCGGCGCTGACCCCGGGCGGGTTCGGCGTGGTGCTGGGCAACGAGCTCGCGCGCAACCTCGGGGTGAGCCTGGGCGATCAGGTCACGCTGGTCGTGCCCAGCGGGTCGCTGACCCCGGCGGGGATGATTCCGCGACTGCGCACCCTGCGGGTGGCGGGCATTTTCAACGTCGGCCACTACGAGTATGACAGCTCGCTGGTGCTGGTCAATCTGCAGGACGCCGCGGCGCTGTTCCGTACCGGCGGGCCGACCGGGCTGCGGGTGCAGACCCGCAACATGGACGACGCCCCGCGCGTGGCCGCGCAGTTGCAGCCGAGCCTGCCGGCGGCGCTGCTGGCGCAGCCGTGGACCGAGCAGAACCGCACCTGGTTCGAGGCGGTGGTAATCGAAAAACGCATGATGTTCATCATCCTGACCATGATCGTCGCGGTCGCCGCGTTCAACCTCGTCTCCACGCTGGTGATGACCGTCACCGACAAGCTGGCCGACATCGCCATCCTGCGCACCCAGGGTGCCAGCCCGCGCTCGATCATGGCGATTTTTCTGGTGCAGGGCGCGGTCACTGGCTTTCTCGGCACCTTTGCCGGGGTGGCGCTGGGCTGCCTGATCGCGTTCAACCTCGACCCCATCGTGTCGTTTCTCGAACGCCTGCTGCACACCGAGTTCCTGCCGCGCAGCGTCTACCTGATTCACCGCATGCCCAGCGACCCGCGCTTTTCCGACATCGCCACCATCACGGTGGTTGCGCTGATCCTGTCCCTGCTGGCCACGCTCTATCCGAGCTGGCGCGCCGCGCGGGTGCAGCCGGCAGCCGCCTTGCGCTACGAGTGAGGTCGATGCCCACGCTGCTGATTTCCGACCTGCCGCCCGGGCTGATGCCGCAACTGCCGCGCTTGCTCGCGCTGGGGTGCACGGCGCGGGTACAGGCGCGGGAGGCGCCGCGCGAAGACGCGATTGCCGCGTGGCTGACCCCGGCCGAGCGCTGGCTGCTGCAAGCGCTGCGCCTGGCCGCGCCCGATGCAGTGTCGGAGTTCGAGCCCGAGCAGGCGCCGTGGGCGCGCATCTGCGCCGCCGCCGACGGCTTGGCCGACTGGGCCGCGGCGCAGCCCGGGCTCGGGCTGTTGACTCCCGCGCATCTGCGCCTGGGCCGAGACAGCCTGAGCCTCGACGACCCGCAGCAACTGCCACTCACCCCCGAAGAATCCGAGGCGCTGGGCCAGGCCGTCGCCGAGGTGTTCGCCGCGCAGGGCTGGCAACTGCGTCGCGCCGCGCCGCAGCGCTGGTATGCCGCGCACCCAAGCCTGGCCGAAGTCGTCACCGCCGCGCCGGCTCGCGCGCGCGGCCAGAGCGTTGCGGCGTGGATGCCCGCCGGTGCGCCCGCGCGGCCTTGGCGGCAACTGCTGACCGAGGTGCAGATGGTGTGGCAGCAGCATCCGGTCAACGACGCGCGCGAGTCGCGCGGGTTGCCCCCGGTCAACACCTTGTGGCTGCATGGCTGCGGCGTGCTGGAGCGCGAATGGTGTTCGCCGCTGGTGCCGCCCGCGGTGGTCGACGATGCGGCAGCGGGAGACTTCGCGACGCTGCTGCACGGCCTGCGTGCCCGCGCCTGCGCGCAGGCGACCGACACCCTGCAGATCCTCGACGCGCCCGCGATATTGCAGAAGGCAGAGACGCAGAACCAGGACCCGCTCGCCGCGCTCGATGCCCGCATCGACGAGGCCCTGCAGACCGCGCTGGACTCCGCAGGCGAGGCCACGCTGGTGCTGGCCGGCACTCGCGGCTGGGCGAGCGTGCAAGTGCGGCGCCGCGCGGGCTGGCGATTCTGGCAGCGCACTGATCTGGCCAGCCTGACCGCAACGGTCTGAGCGCTGCTGCGGTCGAGCCCCGCGCCGCAATTCAGCGCGTTTTCATCAGCCGCGCTTTTTCGCGCTGCCAGTCGCGCTTGGCTTCGGTGTCGCGCTTGTCGTGTTCTTTTTTGCCTTTGCCCAGCGCGATGTCGGCCTTGATGCGGCCGTTTTTGTAATGCAGGTTCAGCGGCACTAGGGTGTAGCCGCGCTGCTCGACCTTGCCGATGAGCTTGCGGATTTCGTCCTTGTGCAGCAGCAGCTTGCGGGTGCGCGCGGCGTCCGGGCGCACGTGGGTCGAGGCGCTGCGCAGCGGCGAGACATGCATGCCGATCAGAAACAGCTCGCCGTCGCGGATCACCACATAGCCGTCGGTGAGCTGCACCTGCCCGGCGCGCACCGCCTTCACCTCCCAGCCTTCGAGCACGATGCCGGCCTCGAAACGGTCTTCGATGAAGTAGTTGAAATGCGCCTTGCGGTTGTCGACGATGCTCATGAGGGGAATCTGGGGACGGCAGCGGGCCGCACAAGCGGGGCCGGGTTGCGGCGAGGCGTTTCGCCTCTGTGTACCGCGCAGCGGCGCGCGGAGGGCATCCCTACAATGCGGACAACCATTCTAAGAACCCCGCCTTCGCCCCGTTGCACGCCCCATGCCGCAGGTGCACAAGTCCGTCCTCCTCTGGTACAGCCCGCAGGAAATGTATGACCTGGTCACCGACGTGGCGGCGTATCCGCAGTTTCTGCCCTGGTGTGGCGGGGCATCGGTCGAGCCGATTGACGAGCAGACCGTGCGCGCCACGGTGGTGATCGACTTCAAGGGCATCCGCCAGAGCTTCACCACCCGCAACACCCAGCAGCCGCCACAGCAGGTGGACATGGAACTGGTCGAAGGGCCGTTTTCCAATCTGCGCGGGCGCTGGCGGTTTCATCCGCTGGCCGAGGGCAAGGCGTGCAAGGTCGAGTTCGAGCTGAACTATCGCTTTTCCAGCTTTCTGGTCGAGAAGGTCATCGGCCCGGTGTTCAACCACATCGCCAGCAGCTTCATCGACGCGTTTGTGCAGCGGGCCAAGGTCGTGTATGGACCGCGCTGAACTGCGAGTGTGGGTGTGCGTGGTCGGCGCCGATGGCGCGCCGCGCTTGGCCGAACTACATCTGCCGCCGGGCGCCACCGCGGCGCAGGCCGTCGCCGCCAGCGGTCTGCTCGTAGCGGGAGAACCGCCAGCGGCGCAGGCGCGCTGGGCCATCGACGGGCGACTGATCGAACCGCAGACCGTGCTGCGCGACGGCGACCGCGTCGACGTGTGCGCCGGGCTGCGGGTCGACCCGATGCAGGCCCGCCGCGCACGCGCCGCTGCGTCGGCGCGGCGCCGCGTCAAAGCCAGGCCTGACGCAGATCGGCGCGCTGCTGCAACTCGGTCAGCGTCCCGCTGAACTGCACGCAGCCCGCGCCCAGCAGCACGGCGCGGTCGGCCGCTGCCGCCAGGCTCAGCCGCGGCGTCTGCTCGACCAGCAGCACCCCCAGGCCTTGCTCGCGCCAGTCGCGCAGCAGCGCCGCCAGTTCGTCCACCCGCTGCGGGGCCAGACCTTCAGCCGGTTCGTCCAGCAGCAGCAGTTTGGGCCTCCCCATCAGGCAGCGGGCCAGCGCCAGCATCGCCCGCTCGCCACCGGACAGCGCGCTGGCTCTGGCGCGCAGCCGCGGCTGCAGCGCGGGAAAGGCGGCCAGCACCTGCTGCAGCAGCGCCTTCACGTCGCGTTCGCCGGGTTTGGCGCCGAGCAGCAGGTTGTCGCGCACCGACAGCAGCGGGAACACATCGCGGGTCTCGGGCACATAGCCCAGCCCCAGGCGGGCGCGCTGCTGCGGCGGCAAATCAATCGCCTCGACCCCGCCGATGCGCACCAACCCGCGCGCCGGCAGCAGCCCGATCAGCGCGCGCAGCAAGGTGCTGCGCCCGGCGCCGTTACGCCCGAGCACCGCGACGATTTGCCCGGCGTCCACGTCCAGATCGACGCCATGCAGCACCTCAACCGCACCGTAGCCGGCGTCCAGGCTGCGCACCGCCAGCAGCGGCGCGCTCATGCTGCACCTCCCAACGGATAGACCGCTTGCACCTGCGGCAGCGCCCGCACCACGGCCGGCGCGCCGTCGGCCAGGATGCGGCCCTGGTGCAGCACCACCACCCGCTGCGCCAGTCGCAGCGCCGCGTCGAGGTCGTGCTCGATCAGCAGCAGGGTGCGGCCGGCGAGGTGGGACTGCAGACGCCCCAGCAGCGTCTCGGCCTGGTGCCGTCGCAGCCCGGCGGTGGGCTCGTCGAGCAGCAGCACATCGGCGTTGCGGGCGACGGCCAGCAGCAGATCGAGAAGCCGCAGCCGCGTGCCGTCCAGCGCCGCGGCGGGCTGGCGGGTGCAGGCGGCCAGATCGAAGGCGGCGAGCCAGTCGGCCGCATGCATCTCCGCAATGTCCGCGGCCTGCAGATGCTCGGCCACCGTGAGATGGCCGAACACCTGCGGCGCTTGAAAGCTTCGCGCCAGCCCCAGCGCGGCGATGCGATGCGGCTGCAGGCGGTCGATGCGCCGCCCGTGCAGCCATATGCTGCCCGCGCTGGGGCGCAGCAGTCCGCAAGCGAGATCGAACAGCGTGGTCTTGCCGGCGCCATTGGCGCCGACCAGCGCGACCCGCGCGCCGGCGGCAATGCGGAGGTCGAGCCCGGGGATGATGACCGTGCCGTCTCGCACGCAACGCACCCCGCGCCATTCCAGCGCTGGCGTGCTCATGGCGGCGCCTCAGCGCACGCGCGGCGCAGCCTGCGGCCGGCCCAGGCGGCCAGCAGCGCTCCCGCGGCGGCGACCGCAGCCAGCAACGCCCAGCTTGCCAGCGCCTCAGCATGCAGCCGCATTCCCAGCCATTGCATGGCGCCATCGCTGCTGAGCTGCTGGCGCAGGGTGTAGCCCAGTTGCACCAGGCCCGCCAGCGACACCGCTGCCGTCAGCCCGCCCAGCAGCAGCGCGGCGCGCAGCGCCATCGGCCCGTTTCGTCGCGCCAGCAGCGCCGCCAGTACGGGTGGCGCGCCCTGCGGCGCCCACAGCACCACGGCGAGAAACACCAGCGCCACGTCCAGGAGCCAGCCCTGCGTCCACTGCACCAGCCATTGCCCGCCCAGCACCTGCAGCGCGGCGCCCAGCAGCGCGCCCCAGCCGCTCGCCGCACCGCCGGCCAGCGCGAACAGCACCGCCTGGCTGGACGCGGCCAGGCTCAGTGCCGAGGCGCTGACCTGCTCCAGATGCACGGTCTGCAACGCGCCGCTCAGCCCGCCCAGCGCCGCGGCGACCGCCAGCGCCTGCAGCCGAAGCCGGCGTGGCGACAGCCCGCACATCGCCACGCGCAGCGGGTTGTCGCGCATCGCCGCCAGCCGCAACCCCCAGCGCGAGGCGTCGAGCCGCGCCAGCAGCGCGGCGGCCAGCAGCGCATAGACCACGGTCAGCGCATACACCGAGCGCTCGCTGTCCAGACGCAGCGCAAACAGCAGCGGGGCGGCGCTGCGGTCGGTCCACACCCCGCCTTCGCCGCCGAAAAAGCCTTGCAGCATCGGCGCGGCCTGCGCCAGCAATTCGCACAGGCCCAGGCTGATCATCGCAAAGCTCAGTCCCCCGCGGCGCACCAGCAACGGGCCGAGCAACAGCGCGAACACGAACGCGAACGCCGCGCCATACAACGGCACCAGCGCGAAGGGCAGCGGCCAGCCCTGCGCGGCGACCGCGTTCATCGCATGCGCCGCGGCATAGCCGCCGAGCCCGGCAAAGGTGGCCTGACCGAAGGTCAGCAACCCGGCGCGGGCATACAGCCAGCCCACGCCGCGAAGCAGCACGTAGCTTGCGCCGAGCTGCGCGAGCAGACCGAAGGCGAAGGGCGACAGCGGCAAGGCCAGCGGCAGCAGCGCAAGCGCCGCGGTCAGCGCGGCAAGCGCGAGGCGGCGCGACGATGGGGCCGCGCTCGGGTTGTCGCGGTGGGCCGCTGTGCGGCCGGTCGTGGCGTGCGGATTCAAAGCCCCTCGTCCCGCCCGGTCAGTCCACCCGGACGCATCGCCAGCACCGCGACCAGCAGGGCATACGGCAGCAAGGGCGCTGCGCGATCCAGCGACAGATGCAGCACGCTGCCGAGCAGGCTGTCACGCGCGGCGGGCAAGGCAACGATGCCGATGGCGCGCAGCGCCTGCGCCAGCGAGGCATCGACCCCGACCGCCAGCGTCTGCACCATGCCGACCAACAGCGCGCCGGCCACCGCGCCGCGCAACGACCCCAGCCCGCCGATCACGATCACCGCAAACAGCAGCGCACCCATCTGCGCCGCCATGTCCGGCTCGGTGACCAGCAGCGGCCCGCCGACCGCGCCGGCCAGCCCGGCCAGTGCCGCGCCGCCGGCGAACACCGCGGTCTGGATGCGCGGCACGTCGTGTCCAAGCGCGGCGACCATGCCCGGATGGGTCAGCGCAGCGCGCACCACCGCGCCGGCGCGGGTCAGCCACAGCAGCGCGGCGCTGGCCGCCAGCGCCAGCAGGCTCACGGCCATGACAAAACCGCGATAGAGCGGAAAGTCCACCCCGCCCAGCCGCAGCAGCGGGCCCTGCAGCGCCGGCGGCACGCCGTAGGGCACCGCGGCGTTGCCCCAGATGAGCCGCGCGGCCTCGACCAGCACCACCCCAAAAGCAAAGGTGGCGAGCAACTCGGGCACATGGCCGCGACCCCGCAGCCGCCGCAGCACCCCGCGTTCGAACCCGGCACCGATGCCCGCCAGAAGCAGCGGCGCGGCCGGCAGCCCGAGCCAGAACCCGCCCCAGTGGCCGATCTGGAAAGCCAGATACGCGCCGAGCAGGTAGAACGCGCCGTGGGCGAAGTTGATCACCCCCAGCAGCGAAAACACCACCGTCAGACCCGCGGCCAGCAGCAACAGCAGCAGGCCGTAACTCAGGCCGTTGAGCAGCGCGAGCAGCAGCGATTGCATCAAAGGAGCAGGGCGGTCTGGGGGTCGCCTGCGGCCGCCGGCAACAGTGGCTTTCAGGCCGACGACGGCGCCGCCGGCGCCTGCAGCGGGGGCATGCGGCAAGTCGAGGGCAGGGTGGTCTGCGCGGTCTTGAAGGTGCGTTCCAGCGCGAAGGTGTAGCCGGTGTCCTCGACATTCCACTGGCCTTTTTTCGCCGGCTGCCAGCTCGACACATAGATCGGCTGCAGCAGCTGGTGGTCAGCCGCGCGCATCGTCACCTCGCCGTTGAAGGTGCGGAATTTCAGCCCCGACATCGCCTGCGCGACCACGGCCGGCTTGATGCTGTGGGCATGCGCCATCGCGGTGCTCAGCAGCGCCATGCCGGTGTAGACCGCGGGCACCGAGAAGTCCTGCTTGTACTTGGCGCGAAAGCCCTCCTGCAGCCCCTGCAGCACTCCGGGGAGGTTGGGCTCGCTGTAGTAGACGAGCTTGATGCGGCCGGCATCGTGCGCGCCGATTTCGGTCGGCACGCCGATGCTGTTGGCGTACAGGGTGTAGATGTCGGCCTGCAGCCCGCCCTGGCGCGCGGCCTTGATCAGCAGGGTCAGGTCGGGGCCCCAGTTGGCGGTGATCAGACAGTCGGCCTGCGCCGACTGGATTTTGGCGATGTAGGGCGAGAAATCCTTCACCTGGCCGAGGGCGACGAAGTCCTCACCGACGATCTGCACGTCCGGGCGCTTTTGCGCCAGCAGCTTGCGCACCCCGTCAGCGACCTGGTGGCCAAACGAATAGTCCTGCTCGACCAGGTAGACGCGGCGGATCTGCGGCCGCTGTGCAATGTCGTCGACCAGCGCCTGCAGGGTCATGTCCACATTGGGCTGGATCGCGAAATGCCAGGGGCTGCAGTCGGCGCCGGTCAGCGCCGGGTCGACCGCGGCGTAGTTCAGGTAGACCACCTCTTTGCCCGGGTTGCGGCGGTTGTGCCGCAACACGGCCTGGCTGAGCGCCAGCGCGGTGCCGGAGCCCGCACCCTGCACCACGTAGTGAATGTCCTGAGCGATCGCCGCCTGCAGCGCCGAGACCGTGTCCTGCACCCCCGCCTTGTTGTCGAACGGCACGATCTGGAACTGGACCCCGGCAGCATTGCCGCGGTTGACCCGGTCGGCAACGAACTGCCAGCTCTGCAGCAGGTTCTGGCCGACTGCGGCAAAAGGGCCGCTCAAGGGATCGATGAAGGCGATTTTGACCACCGGCAGTTCGCGCGCACGCGCGGCCGCTGGCAGCAGCGCGGCGCCGGTGCCGGCGCCCAGGGCATGGAGAAAGGTGCGACGGGAGAACTTCATGACGACAGAACAGACTGACAGATGCCCGGTAAGGCACGACAGCCGGCATCGTAATGAAAGCGAAACGGCGGGCCGCAAGCCCGCCGTCGCGTCGCGGCCTTCGGCCGGCGTGTTCAGAGGTCCAGCTTCAGCCGGGCGTAGAAGCTGCGCCCCGGGCCGGGGACGGCGATGCCCCAGGGCACGCCGTTGATCGCCATCGTCCGCCCCTGGCCGACGTAGGCGCCGCCGGTGGGCAGGTAGTAGAGCTTGTCCAGCACGTTGTCTACGCCGAAGTCCACCCGCGCCTGTTTCCAGCTGTAGCTGGCGCGCAGGTTGAGCAGACCGTAGCCGGGAGTGGGGATTTCGTTGCGCACGGCTGACACATCGGTCTTGGCCTTGACCAGCACGACCTCGACCGCGTTGTTCCACCCGCCCCAGCTTTGCGTCAGGCTCACGCGGGCGTTGAGCGGCATGACGGCGTAGAGGTTGTCGCCGGTATCGGTGTTTTTGCCGCGGGTGAAGTTGACCACCCCTTCCAGGCCGAAGCTGCCCAGCGCGGTGCTGGCGGCCAGCGGCATCTTGCCGGCCAGGTTCAGGCCGTACAGCCGCGCGGTCTGGTTGACGTATTTGAGGATGACGAATTTGTTGATCGTGCGTGTGGCGGCTGGAGCGTTGGTCGCCGGGTTCCACTGCACCGCGTCGATGTAATCGTCGATATGGGTGTAGAAGGGCGTGGCCTGCAGGTTCCACGCGCGGTCGGCGCTGTGCCAGTCGGCGGTGGCTGTCAGCGTCGTGGCCTTTTCGGGTTTGAGGTTGAGGTTGCCGATGTAGCCGTTGCCGTCGCCGACGAAGTTGTTCATGATCGCCGCCATGTCCCAGGTCGACCAGGCGTAGCGTTGGTAGAGGTTGGGCGAGCGAACGCTGCGGCCCAGTCCCAGGTCGAGGTCCAGGGTTTCGCTGGCGCGGTACTTGGACAGCAGCGAGACGTCGACGTTGGTGTCGGTGCGCTCGCGGCTGGCGGCGTTGAACGCGGCGGCGTCGCGTTGCTGCCAGCTCATCATCATGCCCATGCCGTTGGTGTTGGCGTAGCCGCTGACTGGGCCGGCGTCGGTGCGCACCCGCTCGACGCGCACGCCGGCCAGGGTCTGCCACTGCGTGGTGAACTGCTTTTGCCATTCACCCCACAGTCCGAAGCGGTCGCGCTGGCCGTCGTGGATGTTGTAGAAGGTACCGGGCCACATCATCCCGCCCGACGGCGGCCACCAGTCCTCCAGGCGGTAGCGTTGCCAGTCGCCGCCGACGCGCACGGTGTCGCTGCTGGACAGGTCGAAGCTGGCCTTGACGCGCGCGCCGGTGGTGCGGCTTTCGGTGTCCATTGGCATGCCGGCGGCGCAGGTGGCCGAGATCGGGCTGCAGGGGTAGCCGCTGACGCCGTTCTGCATCGACGCCATGCCGTAATAGAACTGTTTGTCCGGCCCGAAGTCCATGTGGTGGTCGACGTGCTCGTGGTACAGCCGCGCATCGAGCTCGCCCCAGGCGAACTGGCCTGCCCAGTGCAAGTTGATGCGGTGCTCGGTATTGCCCAGCATGTCCATGCGCTGGTTGGGGTAGAGCTGGTACGGCACGTCCTGGTAGCCCAGGCCGAGTTCGAGCAACTGGCCGCTGCCGGTCCACGCGGCGGTGAGCGCGTGGTTTCGCACGTCGTAGGCGGTGGAGCCGACCACGTCTCGCCCCAGGGTCACGCCGGGGCGGCCGGTGGCGGTGAAGGGCTTGAAATCGCCGCCGGCGGTGTAGTCGTCGGCCTTGGCCCACGCGCCGTCATAGCGCAGCGAAACGCGGTCGGTGGCGTAGTGGGCCGACAGCCCGAGGCTGCGTGCGTCGCCGTTGCTCTGCCAGCCGCCGCTGACGCTGCCGCCGATGTCGGTCTTGCCCGGCGCGGCGAACTGCGGCGGCGCGGTCTTGACCTCGATCGCGCCGCCGATCTGGTCACCGCCCGCCGACACCGGGGCCACGCCCGGAAACACCGTGACGCTGGCGACCTGGCTGGGTGACACGTAGGACAGCACCGGGTTCATGTGGTTGGGGCAGGAGGCGATGAGGCCCATGCCGTCGAGCGAAACGGCCAGCCGGTCGTCGGCCAGGCCGTTGATCTGCGGCAGCCCGCTGACCCCGCCGTTCGCGTTGACCGCCACCCCGGGCAGCCCGAGCAGCAGGCTGGCGGTGTCGTTGGTCACGGCGCGGCGGGTGGCGAGTTCGCGCTGGCTCAGGGTTTCCGCCCAGGTCGTGGCGTTCAACGGCGAAGCGGTGACCGTGACCGCGGGCAGGGCGGTGTCGGCCGCTTGCGCGGCGGGCAGGGTGAACAGCGCGGCGATCGCCGCGGCGAGTATCGTCGGGGTGGAGCGGGGACGGGCGGGAGAATGTCGGGTCATCAGCGGCATGGTTTGATCGTTGACAAGGCGTTACAAATGCAAACCGCCGCACTCTAAAGACCGATGCGGCAGCCCCGCTGCGACCGATCGCCGCAGTCGTTGCCGTCTGTTCACAAGGGATTTCCCCGAATGTCTTCACCTCTGCCGGTGTCGCCGGTATTCGTGCTGTTCGACGATGCGCAGTCCCCCGTCGATGCGCCGACCAGCCGCTTGCTGACCGACCCGATTGCGGTCTGGCAGGCCGATGCGGCTGGGCTGGCGACGGCGTTCGACCGCGTCGAGGCCGAGTTCGTCTCCGGCCGCCACGTCACGCTGCTGCTGCATTACGAAGCGGCGTTGCCGCTGGCCGGCTTACCCGTCGCGGCGACACCGCCCGGGCAGCCGGTGCTGCACGCGGCGGCTTTTGCGCAGGCGCAGACGTTGTCCGCGCCGCAGGTCGACGACTGGCTGGCGCAACAGATTGCCGCACTGCCCACAGCCGAGCGTGACGCGCCCGCGGGCGTCGCCGCGCTGCAACCAGGCATCGCCCGCGCCGACTACGACGCGGCGCTGGCGCGCATCCGCGAGCATCTGGCCGCGGGCGACTGCTACCAGATCAACTTCACCTGGCCGTTGCGCGGCCGTGCGTTCGGCCATCCGCTGCGGCTGTATCAGGCGCTGCGCGCGCGCCAGCCCACGCGCTGGCGGGCGCTGGCGCGGCTGCCCGACCGCTGGGTGCTCAGCCTGTCGCCCGAGCAGTTTTTTGTGCGCGAGGGCCGGCGATTGCAGGCGCGGCCGATGAAAGGCACCGCGCCGCGCCATGCCGACCCGGCGCTGGACGCGCAAGCCGCGCAGGCGCTGGCGGCGGACGCGAAGAACCGCGCCGAAAATCTGATGATCCTCGACCTGCTGCGCAACGATCTCGGGCGGCTGGCGCGTCCGGGCACGGTGCAGGTGCCCGCGCGCTTCACCGTCGAGCCGTATCCGACGGTGTGGCAGATGACGTCGACGGTCGAGGCCGAGTTGCGCGAACCGGCACCGCGCTGGCGGCAGATTTTTGCCTCGTTGTTCCCTTGCGGCTCGGTCACCGGCGCGCCCAAGCACAAAAGCATGGAGATCATCGCCGCACTCGAAGGCCAGTCGCGCGGCCTTTACACCGGCGCGATCGGCCACCTCGACCCGCACGCCGACCGCGCCGCGTTCAACGTGCCGATCCGCACCCTGGAAATCGTCGCGCAACCCGACGAGGCGGGCGTGCACGCGGGCACCCGCGCGCTGCGCACCGCGGTGGGCAGCGGGGTGGTGATCGACTCCGACCCCGATGCCGAATGGGCCGAGTGCTGGGACAAGCTGCGCTTTGTCACCGCACACGACCCCGGCTTTGCGCTGATCGAAACCTTTGCTGCGGTGTGGCCGGCGCAAGCCGAGCGCATCGAGCGGCACCTGGCGCGGCTGGCGGCTTCGGCGAGCTACTTCAACTTTGCCTGCGATATGCCAGTTTTGCGAGCCGCGTTGCAGGCCGCGCACGCGGGGCTGCACGCGCCCGCCGCTGCGGCTGCACAGCAGACCGGCGACGCCTGGGCGCACGCGGCACAGGCCCTGGCCCCCGCGTCGCATCGCACCCGCATCGTGCTGCGCAAAGGCGGCGATTTCGACCTCGAGGTGCAGCCCTTACCCGCGCCGCCGGCGCAGCCAGTGCGGCTGCTGCTCGGTACCGAGCCGCTGGATGCGACCGACCTGTTTCTGCGCCACAAGACCACCCACCGCGCGCGCTACGACGCGGCCTGGCGCACGGCCGAGGCGCAAGGCGCGTTCGACCAGATCTTCGTCAATCAACGCGGCGAAGTGTGCGAGGGCGGGCGGTGCAGCGTGTTCGCCCGCATCGACGGCCGCTGGTTCACGCCGCCGCTGTCCAGCGGCCTGCTGCCCGGGGTGGCACGGCAGATGCTCATCGACAGCGGCGCTTGTGCCGAGCAAGTGCTGCGGGTCGAGGACTTGCGTCGCGCCGACGCGCTGGCCGTGGCCAACGCGGTGCGTGGGGTGCTGGCAGTGCGGCTGGATTGACGCCGCCTCAGCGGCCCCGACCCGCAAGGCGTTGCCGGGGGCCAGTCAGAGCTGGGTTTTGCGCCATGATGACCCTTGTTCCGCCCGACGCCAGCAGCCTGTGTTCTGCGGACATCGGGTGCGGCCGCTGCGCCTTCAGCCGACCGCGTGAGTGGTGCCGAAATAGGTTGCGCGCACCGCGTCGCTGTGCTGCAGTTGCTCGCGCGTGCCGCTGAGCTTGACCTGCCCGTGGTCGATCAGATAGCCGCGGTCGGCCAGATCGAGAAAGGCGACGTTCTGTTCGGCGATCAGCAGCGAGGTGCCCGCGCCAATGGCGGTGCGCAGCACCTCGATCACCTGCTTGACGAACACTGGCGCCAGTCCGGACGAGGGCTCGTCCATCAGCAGCAGCCGGGGTTCTGCGACCAGCACCTTGGCGATGCCGAGCATTTTGCGTTGCCCGCCGGAGAGGGTGCCGGCGGCGTCTTTGCGCTTTTGCGCCAGGTCGGGGAACAGCTCGAACAGCGCGCGCTTGCGCTGCTCGACCCGTGCCTTGGGCAGGAAGTAACCGCCGAGCGCGATGTTTTCGTCGATAGACAGCGACGGAAACACCCCGAGTTCGGACATGTAGGCGATGCCGCGGCGGATGCGCTGATCGGGCGGCAGGGGGTCGATGCGCTCGCCGTCGAAAGTGATGCTGCCTGCGGTAGCCGGCAGCAGGCCGATCAAGGTGCGCAGCAGGGTCGATTTGCCAGCGCTGTTGGCGCCGAGCAGCAGCACGGTTTCGCCAGCGGCCACGTCCAGATCGACGCCCCACAGCACCTGGATGCGGCCATACCCCGATTGCAGGCCGCGCACCTGCAGCGTGCCGGCGGAAGTTGGCGTATCAGGCATCGGCTTTAGCCTCCGATGAATGCGGCGACGACTTCGGGGTCGTGCGAGGCGTCGCGCAGCGAACCCTCGAACAGCATGCGCCCGGCGCCAAGCACGATCACCCGCTCGGTGATTGCGCCGAGAAACTCCAGCAGATGCTCGACCACCACCAGCGCAATGCCTTGCTGCGCCAGCCGTTTGAGCAGCGCGGCGATGCCGCCGAGCTCGGCCGGGTTCAGCCCGGCGCCGATTTCGTCGACCAGCAGAAGCTTCGGGCCGGTGGCCAGCGCCCGCGCCAGATCGAGCAGCTTCTGCTGGTTCACGGTCAGCGACCCGGCCGGACGGTCGGCCACGTCGATCAGTTCGACTTCGCGCAGAATCGCATCGACATCGGTGTGACCTTGCGGGCTGCCGAAGTGCCCAGCGACACGCACGTTGTCGCGCGCGCTCATTTCCAAGAAGGTGCGCGGCACCTGGAACGTGCGGTTCAGCCCCAGCCGGGCGAGGCGATGCGTCGGCGTGCGGGTGATGTCGTGGCCGGCGAAGGTGATGCGTCCGGAATCGGCGCGGTACAGCCCGGAAATCACATTGATGGTCGTGGTCTTGCCCGAGCCGTTGGGGCCGACCAGACCGAGGATTTCGCCGGGGGCCACGGTGAAGCTCACGTCGGAGAGCACCACATGGCCGCCGAAGCGCTTGTTCACCTTGTCCAGGCGCAGCAGTTCAGAAGACACGGATCCCCCTGCGCGTGAACAGCGACAGAACCCCGCCCGGCAGAAACAGCACCAGCAGCACGATGAGCACGCCGTAGATCAACTGGAAGTACTGCGGGGTGGAAATGCCGATGGCCGAATACAGGCTGTAGAGAATGACCGCGCCGACGATGGGCCCGATCACCGTGCCGACCCCGCCGAACAGCGCGAACACGATAGCGAACACCGAAATCTGCAGCGTGAACACCGCATCCGGGTAGAACACCGAAATGTTCCACGCATACGCCGCGCCGCACAGCCCGGCCACCGCGGCCGAAATCAGCCAGGCGATGAGCCGCATGCGCACCACCGGCACCCCGGCCATCGCTGCGCTCACCGGGTCCTGCTTCATCGCCTGCAGCCCCATACCGAAGGCCGACAGCCGCAGCCACGCCGCCAGCGCGGTGGCGATGAGCAGAATCGCCAGCATGGTGTAGTAGCTGCCGGTCGGACTGAACACCCGCTCGATTTTCAGCCCGTACGGCCCGCCGGTGACGTCGGCCAGATTGGTGTTGGACACGACGAAATACAGGATCTGCGACGCGGCCAGACTCGCAATCGAAAAATACGCCCCCGACAGCCGCAGCAGCGGCCCGAGGATCAGCGCCATCGCCACCGCGGCCACGCCGCCGAGCACGACGCAAACCAGCATCGGCAGCCCGGTGTGCAGCACCAGAAGCGACGCCGCATACGCCCCGCAGCCGAAAAACCCGACATAGCCGAACGGCA
The DNA here is from genome assembly GCA_964389235.1 of uncultured Burkholderiaceae bacterium. GTDB lineage: Bacteria > Pseudomonadota > Gammaproteobacteria > Burkholderiales > Burkholderiaceae_C > Thiomonas. The sequence continues at coordinate 14,286 of CAYMDM010000003.1, read as the reverse complement.
GATAGCCGGTGAAGCCATACAGCAGGTTGAGCCCCTGCGCCAGGGTGATGAAGGCCATCAGGGTGAACAGCAGCGACAGATTGCCGTAGACATGCGGCAGCAGCGCGAACGCCGCCAGCAGCACCGCGAGAACGATGATCGCCGGCAACGCGCGGCGCAGCGGCGAGGCGGCGGCGGAAGTGAGCTCAGGCATTGCGCGCCGCCTTTCCCAGCAGGCCCTGCGGGCGCAGCAGCACGATGATCAGCAGCAGCGCGTAAGGCACGACGTTGGACCACGAGGAGTAGTAGGTCTGCATCAGCATCGTGCCCAGGCCGAACACCAGCCCGCCGATGATGGTGCCCAGCGGGTTGCCCAATGAGCCGATGATGACAATGGCAAACGAGGTGGTGGTGAGCTCGCCGCCGAGGTCGGGCGAGACCGAGCCGAGCAGGTAGGGCAGGAACACCCCGGCGATCGCCGCCAGCGCCAGCCCGGCGACGAAGGCCAGCGCCGACACGCGGTGCACGTCGATGCCGGTGGCCAGCGCCTCGTCGCGGTTGGACATCACCGCGCGGGTGGCGTAGCCGAGCTTGGTGCGCGAGAAATACAGCCACAGCAGGCCGATGGCCGCCAGGCTAACCGCCGCGGCGACCCACCAGCTATCCGGAAACTCCTGCCCGAGCACGCCGATATTGCCGCTGCCCATCGCATCGCTGGGCAGCGAGCGCTGGTCGGTGCCGAAGCCCAGCACGGTCAGCGCCTCGATCGCCTGGCCGAGGCCGAAGAACAGGATGAACGATAACATTTCCGGGTCGCGCGAGGCCTGCAGCCGCGGAACCACCGCGTAGTACAGCGGCCAGCCGATGATCGCCGCCCCGACGATGGACAGCGGCAGCGCCCACAGCGGATTGAGATGCAGGTCGCGCGCCAGCACAAAGGCCAGATAGCCGCCGAGCACGATGAACTGGCCATGCGCGAGGTTGATGATGCGCATGACCCCGAAAATCAGATTCAGCCCGATGCCAATCAGGCTGAAAAAAATGCCATACAGAATGCCGCCGACGATGGCGTATTCCAGCAGTTCCACGCCCGTCCTCCCTGGTCAGCGTGTGGGCCAGCCCGCCGCGGCGTTGAGATGCGGCGGGCCGAGAGCCGTTTGTGTCAAGCGATGGCTTCGCGGCAGTCTAGGCACCGCCGCGAAACCAGACCATCAGGGTTTGGGCGCGGGGTAGACGGCCTTGCCGGTAGCCTTGTCCGCCGGGTAGAGCACGACCACGTCGAGCTTGCCAGCCTTGGGCTGCAGCTGCGCCACCGGGAACGGCTCGCCGAGCTGCGCGCCGTTGGCGTTGATCTCAAACGGGCCCATCAGGGTGGTGGTCTTGCCCGACATCTGCATCAGCGCGGTGTGGAAGTCCGTCTGGTTGAACTGCGGCGCGGTGTCGAGCATGTGCTGCACGATCAGCCCGGTGTTGTAGCCGGCGCAGTCGAGGAAGTTCGGCTCTTTTTTCTGCGCCGCCTTGAACGCGTCGACGAACTGCTGGGTGGTCATGCCGTAAGTCACCTTGTCGTACTTGACCAGCGGCGGGGTCGGGTAGGTGTAGGTGTACGACAGCCCTTTGACGCCGACGTTTTTCACCATCAGGTCGAGCAGCTGACCCGGGAACACCGTGAACACCATCGGGAAGTGCAGCCCGCTCTGATCCAGCGCTTTGAGGAACGCGATGTCGTTGGGCGCATAGCCGAACTCCAGCACCGCATCCGGTTGGGTCGCGGCGATGGTGTGCAGCAGGATGGTGTAGTTGGACTCCGAAGTCGGCACGCTGTGGTCGTACACCGGCTTGATGCCGGCCTTGCCCAGCACGTCCTTGAGGGTGGCGGCCTGCGAGGCGTCGAAATCATTGGCGCTGTAGAGAATCGCCACACGCTTGATTTTCTGCTGGATCAGGTATTGCGCCAGCGGCACCGGCCACACCTGGCTGGATGGGATGCTCACGTCGGCCAGGTAATTGGTCGGCTTGGTGAAAAAGTTCGCGCCCGACCCGGTCGGGTCGATCAGTAGCATGTGGTGCTCGGCCGCCAGCGGAATCGCCACCGAGGTCAGCACCGAGCCGAAGTCGGCCACCAGCACGTCGACCTTGTCCTGGGTGATGAGCTGGTTGTAGAGGGTGGTCGCGGTCGAGGTCGAGCTCTGGTCGTCGTAGGCGACGATTTTGACCGGGATTTTTTTGTTGTAAGCCTTGACGAAAACGCCGCCGTCCTTGTTGATGGCGTCGGCCCAGAACTTCAGCCCTTCGTACTGGCCCTGTGAGGCCACGGCGAACGGGCCGGTGCTGGCGTAGAGGGTGCCGATTTTGATTTCGGCCGGTGCAGTCGCAGCGTGCGAGGCAAAGGCCGCGGTGCCCAGCGCAACGGCGGCGGCGAGCTGGCGCAGGCGACGGGGAAGGCGAGGGGTGTTCATGCGCGTGTCTCCGTGAAAAACGCCGGCGCGTCGACATGCGCGCCGTGCGGTTGAAGTGTCACGATTGTGCGCAGCCGCGGACAAAAAGGCGGTAACGAGTCGCGCGAAAGTGAAACCAGGCGCGACAGGTTGCAGCCTCCCGTCGCGCGTTCGTCGCTCAACGCATCGCCGAGGTCATGCCGATGGCCTTGCGCACCTCTGCCACTTCGCGCGCACTGACGGCCGGCGCGCTGTTGCCCCAATTGCTGCGGATGTAGGTCGCGATGTCGGCGACCTGCTGGTCGTTCAGGGTCTTGCCGAGGTCGGGCATCGCCAGCGGGGTCGGGTTGGCGTAGGTCTTCACGGTGTGGCCGCCGGCCAGCATCATGCGGATGGTGTTGAGCGCATCCGGGGTGTTGACCGTCGGGTTTTCTGCCAGCGCCGGGAACAGATTGGGCAACCCCTCGCCGTTGGCCTGATGGCAGGCCAAGCAATGCGTGGCGTACAGGGTCTTGCCGGCCAGGGCCTGCGCAGAATTGGGGTTGGCCGGGGTGCCGGCCATCGGCTGCGCGGTGCGCAGCGGCGGCAGCGATTTCAAAAACACGGCAATCGCCTGAACATCGGCGGGGGTGAGGTGCTGGGTGCTGTCGTGCACCACGTCGGTCATGCTGCCAACCACGGTGAAGTGGCCGTCACGCCCGGTGTGCAGCACTTCGGCGATCTGCTTGACGCTGAACCGCCCCAGCCCGTCGCCCTTGTCGCCGCGCAGATTGGCGGCGTACCAGTTGTCGACGCGGGCGCCACCCAGATACAGATTGCCATCAGGCCCGTTCGGGCCCAGCGCCTTTTCCTGCAGGAACGGCCCGCGCGGGGTGTGGCAGGCGCCGCAGTGGCCCAAGCCCTCGACCAGATACGCGCCGCGGTTCCACTCGACCGTCTGCGTCGGGTCGGGGGTGAAGGGCTTCTGCCGCGCGAACAGCCAGTCCCAGATCGCCAGCGGCCAGCGCATGTTCAGCGGCCAGGGAATGTCCTCGGGCTTGTTGGCTTTGGCCACCGGCTTCACGCCATGCTGGAAATAGGCGTAAAGCGCGCGCATGTCGGCGTCGGTGATGCGGGCGTACGACGGGTAGGGCATCGCCGGGTAGAGATACCCCAGGCGTTTGGAATAGCCGTGGCGCACGGCCTGGTCGAACTGCTCGAAGGTCCAGCCGCCGATGCCGTCCTTGGCATCGGGGGTGATGTTGGGGGTGTAGATGGTGCCGATGCCCTTGGGCAGTTTCATCGCCAGCCCGCCGGCGAAAGGCGGGCCGCCGGGCGCGGTGTGGCAGGCAATGCAGTCCCCGGCGCGGGCGAGGTAGGCGCCCTGCTGCACCAAGGGGTCGTTTGCGCTCGGGGTGGCGGCGGCCGCTTTGGCGGCAGGTGCGACTGGGGCAGGCGTGTTGGCGGCAAGGGCGGCAGCCGGCAAGGCCAGCAGACACCACGCCAGCCGGGCAAGCGGGCGAAAAGGCATCGGAATCTCCAAAGTTGTTGTGTCCAACCGGCGTCTCCACCTGAAAGGCGGCGGCGCCGGTTGCTGCGTTGCATCAACCCTAGGCGTTTTCCCGAGGATGTTGTAACTGGTCGCAACAGCGTAGGCCGACGCCCCAAGGCGTGTCCACCGCTTGCCGGCACAATTTGGGCGAAGCCTTGCACGTGGATACAAGGCGCCAACACAACGACAGAGGAATCCCGTGATGAATGACCCGCAGGTTCATGTGGTGTCGCACCCGCTGGTGCAGCACAAGCTGACACTCGCGCGCAGCAAGGACACCACGACCGACAACTTCCGCCGCCTGGTGCGCGAAATCGCCGCGATGCTGGCGTATGAAGCCACGCGCGATCTGCCGACCGAGCTGGTGGATGTGAGCACCCCGGTGGCCGACTGCCGCATGCCGATACTGGCCGGCAAAAAGCTCTGCCTGGTGTCCATCCTGCGCGCGGGCAACGGCATGCTCGACGGCATGATCGACCTGCTGCCCAACGCCCGCGTCGGCCACATCGGCCTGTACCGCGACCCGGCGACGCTGGAGCCGGTGGAGTACTACTTCAAAGTGCCCGAGGACATGGCCGAGCGGCTGGTGATCGTCGTCGACCCCATGCTGGCCACCGGCAACTCGGCCGCCGCGGCGCTGACCCACCTCAAGCGCGCCGGCGCCACGGCGCTCAAGCTGGTCAACCTGCTGGCCGCACCTGAGGGCGTGCGCACGGTGCGCGCCGCCCACCCCGACGTGCCCATCACCCTGGCCGCGATCGACGAGCGGCTCAACGACCACGGCTACATCGTGCCGGGGTTGGGCGACGCGGGCGACCGCATTTTCGGCACCAAGTAGCGCGGGGCGCTTGTCCTTCGAATCGGGCTGTCCCACCCCGCATTCGCGCGGGCCGATCGTCGCCTCGGGTTGCGCACTTCACATCGGGTGACACCTCGCGCCCATTGGGCAGGTGCAGAGTGTGGGCATAGCGCATGCATGCGTGACGCCGCGAAAGGCGGGCGCGATGCAGAACGCCGAGAGTCTCGGAGGAGACGTCATGTCGCACTCCTCCTCGATTGCATTCGGCTCGCAGACGGTCTCGGAAACGCCGTCGTCATGGGCCAGTCCGTTCCCCATAACTCGGGCCGATGGTCAGCCCTTTCAGCCGCGAGAGGTGGCGTTGATTCGCCACAGGCTGTGTGGGCACCCCTTGCTGGAATTGCCTCGCCTGCGCCAGCTTGCGATGGACTTCTCCGGCACCGATCACGTCAAGTACGCCAGGCCCCAGCGCAAGCCGGGGTCAGCTTTCTACACCCTATCCGAGGCGGAAGCCAAGACACACGTTGCCGAGACCTTCGATCACCTCGATGAGCCCGGTACCTGGCTGGCGATCTACTTCGCCGAGGCAGATGCCGATTATCGCGCACTCCTGCACGAAACCCTGGACGGGCTGCGACCGATGGTGGAGCCGAGCGATCCGGGCATGTACGGCTACAGCCTGTTTTTGTTCTTCGCGTCGCCGCCAACCACCACGCCGTTTCACATCGACCGCGAAAACAATTTCAATGTGCAGATCCTCGGTCACAAGCGTCTGCGCGTCTGGCAGGCCGATGACCGCGTCGCGGTGCCCGAGCAGGCGATCGAAACCTATTTCGCCGAGGACTCGCTGCGCGACCTGCACTACCGCGACGAACTGGATGATCGTGCGCTCGATGTGGAGGTGGTACCGGGCGAGGGCGTCTACATCCCGAACACCGCCGGGCATTATGTGCAGACCGAGCCGGGGGACTGGACACGACAGGGCGGCGTGTCGCTCAGCCTGGCGCTGACCTACTTCACCGCGGACACCCGCCGCCGTGCGCGCCTTGCCGTGCTGAACCACACGCTGCGGCAGCGGATGGGGATCAGTCTCGGGCTGCCGGATGAAGCCCCCCGGCGACGCGACCGGGTGGCGTACCCACTGGCCGGCGCGGCGCTTGCGCTGCGCCGGTTGCGGCACCCGACCGCACCAGCGCTTCGCGGGGTGGATTGAAGTGGGCCGAGCGGCTCAGTTGCCGATGTCGAGATACAGCTTGGCGAGTTCGGCCTTGACCTGCACCGAGCATTTGGCGAAGGCGCCGCGGTGAATTTCGTCGCGCGCGGCGGCGTCTTCGCCCGCCTGCGCCAGTGTCACCACCCGAGCGGCGGCCTGATGGAAGTCGGCATGCACCGCGCGCAGCCGCTGGTAGCCCTCCAGCCCGGCGTATTTTGTCGCGGCCGGGCCGTGCAGCCAGCGGCCGAGTTCGCACTGATCGTCGCGGCAGACCTGCAGCGGGTCGAGAACGTCGCGCGCGCCGCTGGCGAGCAGATCGTCCAGACGCTTTTTCCACGCCATGTGCGCGGCAATCGCCGACTCGAAATTCAGCCCGCCACGGTCGGGTGAGGGGTCGGGTGCGGCGGGAGAAGCCGCAGGAGAAGTTGCGGATGCCGCGCTGCCGGGCGGCGATGCATTGTTCCGCGCAACACCCGCTCCGGCAGGCGGCGCGGGCGCAGCAGATTCATCGCCGAACAGCAGGCGTTTGAGCCAGGAAGCCATCTTGTCCCCTCCTCGTCTGTGAAGCGACTCTGCGGCCGCTGCTGCACGCTGCGTCAGGGAACGCAGCCGTCCCGACCAGTTTCGGCGAAATCAGGCCTCACGCAACTCGGAACAGAACACGCCGCGGGGCGTCTTAACGATTAGTTCACATTTTTCTGATGGGACGCAAGCGCATCGTGCCGCCCGGAACGGCGAGGGCTGCTTGGACTCGAGGCCTGGGCGGCGGGGCGCGTCACCGCGGGCAAACCGCGCGGGCCGCCGATCCGCGCCGAGCAGCGCAGGCCCGGCGGCAGCGACGCGAAACGCTTATGGACCGACGCACGGCGGCAGGCGTTTTCCCTGCCATTGCAGCAACACCTTGTCGCCGTAGTACCAGAGGATGGTCGAGGGGTCGTCGATGCCGACGAACTTCTCGCCGCCAGTCGTCTTCACCCGTTGCAGCGGCACCGGCTTGTCAGCCAGCAGCACCAGGTGATCGGCGTCACGGGTGGTGACGACGAAGGACTTGTCGCCGCAGGTGTATTTCGCTTCCTTCGGCTGCTGCATCGGCAGCGCGGTGAACACGGCGATTTCGCGGTTGTCGGCATCGAGCAGCACCAGGGTGCCGGCGCTGCGGCGCATGCCACGGGTTTCCTGCAGCACGCGGGCGAAGGCGTCGCCGATTTTCATCTGCGGCTCGGGGCAGGCCATGCGGGTGCCGGCCGCCGGGCCGAAGCGCAGCGCGTCGCCCGATTGCTCCACCGCGGCCATGTAGCGGTTGCAGCCGTCGCGCCCGCTGGCGCGGCCGTTGTGGAAATCCAGCGTCGGCGCGTGTTCGGGCGCGACGGTTTCGCCGGCGACACTGTGGGCGCGCCAGCGGGTGCCGTCCAGCCCGGCGGCGAGCGCAGCCGAACTGGCCAGCGCGAACAGCAGCGCGGCCAGCGCGGCGCGGATGCGAGCTGTGGCGATGTATGGCAGATGCCGGCGACGGGCGGCGAGGACAGGCAGGCGGTTCATCAGGGGGCTCCTGGGGACGAGGTGGGGCGCGCATTCACGCACAATCGCATCGCGCAACCGCATCCGATTGCAAGCCATGCAACGCCGCGTTTTTACCTCAGCGGGCTTGACCCGCGGCAGCCGGTGCAGACCGATGCGGAAAAAACAACCCAACCCACCCGACTGGAGATTCGCACCATGGCCGATGGCTACTTTCCCCGCTGGCGACTGAAAACCGAGGGCGTCATCGCGCCCGACGAGCGCCTGCCCGCGCCACAGACCGCGGCGATGGGGCTGCAGCATGTGGTGGCGATGTTCGGCTCGACGGTGTTCGCGCCGCTGCTCATGGGCTTCGACCCGAACATCGCCATTCTGATGAGCGGGGTGGGCACGCTGATCTTTTTTCTGGTCGTCGGCGGCCGGGTGCCGAGCTACCTCGGCTCGTCGTTTTCGTTCATCGGCGTGGTCATCGCCGCCACGGCCTACGGCGGCAGCGGGCCGAATCCCAACCTTGGCGCGGCGCTGGGCGGCATCATCGCCTGCGGGGCGGTGTACGCGGCGGTCGGGCTGATCGTGATGGCCGCGGGGGTGGGCTGGATCGAGCGCTTCATGCCGCCGGTGGTCACCGGCTCGGTGGTCGCGGTCATCGGGCTGAACCTGGCGCCGATCGCCATCAAGGCGAGCAGCGGCTCGACCTTCGACGACTGGATGGCGGTGATCACTTTCGTCTGTGTCGGGCTGGTCGCGGTCTACACCCGCGGCATGATGCAGCGGTTGCTGATCCTGGTCGGGCTGATCGCCGCCAGCATCATCTACGCGCTGCTGACCAACGGCCTGGGGCTTGGCAAGCCGATGGACTTTGCCGCGCTGGCGGCGGCGCCCTGGTTCGGCCTGCCGGCGTTTGGCAAGCCGGTGTTCGAGGCCCATGCCATCGCGCTGATCGTGCCGGTGGTGGTGATTCTGATTGCGGAAAACCTTGGCCACATCAAGGCGGTGACGGCGATGACCGGGCAGAACCTCGACCGCTACATGGGCCGGGCGTTTTTCGGCGACGGTCTGGCGACCGTGGTGTCGGGCGCCGCCGGCGGCACCGGGGTGACGACCTACGCCGAAAACATCGGCGTGATGGCGGCGACCAAGATTTATTCGACGCTGATTTTCGCCACCGCTGCGGTGATTGCCATCGTGCTCGGGTTCAGCCCCAAGTTCGGCGCGCTGATCCACCTGATTCCGCCGCCGGTGCTGCGCGGCGTCGCCATCGTGATCTTCGGATTGATCGCGGTGTCGGGCGCGCGTATCTGGGTGGACAACAAGGTGAACTTCGCCGACAGCCGCAACCTCATCATCGTCGCCATCACCCTGATGCTGGGCACGGCCGACTTCACCCTCAAGTTCGGCGGCTTTGCGCTCGGCGGCATCGGCACCGCCACCTTTGGCGCGATTGCGCTCTACGCCTTGCTCGGTCGCCGCGGGGTGTCGCGCGCCGGCTGAGCCGGGTCGTCGCCGCGCTGCGCTTCGCGCAAGCGGCGGTACAGCGTGCGCTCGCTGATGCCCAGCGCCTGCGCCGCGCGGCCGCGGTGGCCGCGAAAGCTCGCCAGCGCGGCGGCGATGTCGGCGTCGCTGCACGCATTGCCGTCGCGCTCGGTCGGCGCGCGCATCGTTGCAGTGGGCGCAGTCGCCTCCGCTACAGCGCTCTCGGCGCCCGGCAGCACCAGATCGCTCGCCTCGATGCGGCTGCCCACGGCCAGCGCCGCGGCGCGGGCGAGGATGTTGCGCAGCTCGCGCACATTGCCCGGAAACGGGTAGCGTTGCAACTGTGCCAGCGCCTGCGGGCTGAGCTCCCAGCGCGGCGCGCCGCAGCCGCACACCGGGGCGATCGCCCCGCCGCCAAGCACCGAAGCCCGTGGCCGCAGCGCCATGCGGGCGAGCAGATGTCGCGCCAGTGGGGCGATATCCTCCGGGCGCTCGCGCAGCGGCGGCAAGGTGATGGTGAACACGCTCAGGCGGAAGTACAGATCGCTGCGGAACTGGCCCTGCCTCACCATGTCGCCGAGGTTGCGGTTGGTCGCCGCGACGACCCGCACGTCGGCGCGGCGCACGGTGTTGCTGCCGACGCGGCGGAACTCCCCGCTTTCCAGCGCGCGCAGCAGCTTGCATTGCTGCTGCAGGGTGAGTTCGCCGATTTCGTCCAGAAACAGCGTGCCGCCATCGGCCTGCTCGAACAGCCCGGGGCGACGGCCGGTGGCGCCGGTGTAGGCGCCGCTTTCGTGCCCGAACAGTTCGGACTCGAACAGCGCCTCGGGAATGGTCGTGCAGTCAACCGTGACAAACGCGCAGCCCGCGCGCAGCGAGGCGCAGTGCAGGCTGTGCGCGGCCAGCTCCTTGCCGGTGCCGCTTTCGCCTTCGATCAGCACCGGCTCCTCGGTCTGCGCCGCCACCTGCAGCCGCTGCAGCGCCAGCAGCAGCGCCGGTGACTGGCCGAACAGCTGCGGCTCGACGTTCGCCTCGGTGCCGCTTGTTGCCGGCAGCGGATGGATTTCCTCGCCGAGCAGGCGATTGCCCTGCGCATCGACGATGGGATAGCCGCGCAGCCGCACATGCTCGGGCTGACCCTGGGCGTTGAAGTGCACGTGCACGGTTTCGTCCACCTCGCCGCTGCGCATCACATGCAGATGCGGGCAGTGCTCGCCCTGCATATGGCAGGGCACGGCCGAGCGGTGCGACAGCTCGTGGCATTTGCGGCCGGTGATGTCGGCTTCGCTCAGGCCGTAGCGCTGGCGGTAGGCGCGGTTGGCCGCAACCACCTGATAGTTGCGATCGATGAGCACAAACGGCTGCTCGCGCGCGTCGATCAACGACTGGGCGTCGTATTCCATCGGCTGTCTCCTCCGTCGCCGTAGACCGGCGATCTGTGACGTATGCAGATTGTGGAACCTGTCAGGACAGACTGTGCCAATCGGGCTGACAAAGTGGTAACAAGATCTTTCAATGCCAAATAAATCAATGACTTGGATATTGGCCCAGGGCTTGCATGGGAGCGGGCAACCGGCAGCCTGAGAGCCGGCGTCCACACCATCGGAGGATGACATGTCTATGGATGCACACGACAAGCCCGCAGAGAACCCGTCGCGCCGCCGTTTCATGCGCGACACCACCCTGGCGACCGCTGCGGTCGCCGCCGCCGGAGCCGGTCTCGGCGCGGCGATGCCGCAAGCCGCGCAGGCCGCGCCGATGATCGGCGGCGGCGGCTGGCTGCCGGTGCCCAAGGCCAAGGGGCCGCGGGTGGTGATCGTCGGCGGTGGCACCGCCGGGCTGACCCTGGCCAAGTATCTGAAAAAGGCCAACCCCAAGTTCGACGTGCTGCTGCTGGAAAAGCGCAGCCAGTACCAGAGCTGCTTCTGCAGCAACCTGTGGTATCCGGACGTGGTGAACATGGAGTACCTGGCCAACTACAGCTATCTGGACGCGGCCAACAACGACGGCTACACCTACTACAACTGCACCGTCACCGGGGTGGACCGCGACTCCAAGCGCCTGTACACCAATATGGGCCAGGTGATGTACGACTTCCTCGCCATCACCCCGGGCATCGATTACGACTTCACCCGCTTCGGCATCCCGGCCGACGACTACGAGACCCAGTTCGCGATCCGGCAGAAGTTCCCGGGCGGATGGATTCAGCCGACCGAGCAGGTCGCGGTGCGCAACAAGATCCAGGGCTTTGCCGGTGGCACCTTCGTCGTCACCGTGCCGACGGGCAACTACCGCTGCCTGCCCTCGCCCTACGAGCGCACCTGCATGGTTGCCGGCTGGATGAAAAAGACCGGGGTCAAGGGCAAGGTGCTGCTGATCGACCCGAACCCGGACATCATCATCAAGGCCAAGGGCTTCCACGCCGCGTTCAACGAGCTGTACAAGGACATCGTTGTTTACCGCCCTTCGTCGACCATCCGCGGTGTCGATCCGTGGAAAAAGATCATCAAGACCGAGACCGACGATATCAAGTTCGACGACGCGACGCTCTACCCAGGGGTGCAGGGCGCCTACATCATCCAGCAGATGGGCCTGGTCAAGCCCGACAGCACCCAGCGCGAGGCGAACATCGACCCGTATCACTACAACATCGTCGGTGATCCGTATGTGTACGTGTGCGGCGACTCGCGCTGGATGCCGTATTCCAAGAGCGGCAACACCGCGATGACCGAGGCCAAGTACGTCGCCAAGGTCATCGCCTCGCGGCTGACTGACAAGAACGCCAAGATTCCCTGGGAGAGCCCCAACACCCTGTGCTATTCGATGGTCGATCTGCAGCCCAACAAGGCGATCTACGTCGATGCCTACTACAACCCCAAGACCTTCGGCTTCACCAACGTGAAGGAAGACGACACCCGCAGCGTCGCAAACGCCGCGGCCTACCTGGCCTGGGGCAAGGGCATGTACAGCGAGATGTTCACCTGAGCGGCGCAGCGCCAGACCTGCCGCGCGCAGGGTCGCGCGCCGTGCTTCGGCCTTGCGCCGATCGGCCGTTCGCGCCGTGCCTGTCCCTGGCGGGCGCGGCCGGCCGGGCGCTGCGCGAGGGGCGATCGTGACGGTACGGTGTGGACACTCTGCAGCACCGTCCGCTTTGTCGGGGGCTGGTCTCCTCGCCCCCGATCTTTTATTTCCGAGGGAGTGTGCAGTCCATGCAACGCCGACGTTTCATCCAGATCTGTTCCACCGCGGCTGCCGGCTGTGCGGCGCTGGAGCTGAGCAATTTCGCGCTGCCCGCCTGGGCCGCCGACGTGCCCGACGTGCCGCAGCCGCCGGTCAAGCTCACCGACGCGCAGGGCGCGCCGCTGAAGGCCTCGGCGCTGGGCACCAGCGAGGCCTATGTCTTTTCCTATCCCTACGCCAGCACCCCGGCGTTTCTCATCCGTCTGGGCGCCGCCGCGCAGCCGGCCAAACTGACCGCGGAAGGCCAGAGTTATGACTGGCCGGGCGGCGTCGGGCCGGATAAGACCCTCGTCGCCTACACCGCGATCTGCGCACATCAGCTGTCCTACCCGGAGAAGGACAGCAGCGTGATTGCCTACGACCCCAAGGCCACGCAGGTCTCGGGCAAGCCGGGGATGATCGTGTGCTGCGCGCACCAGAGCGTGTACGACCCGGCCGAGGGCGCCAAGGTGATGAGCGGGCCGGCGCCGCATCCGCTGGCGGCCATCGTGCTCAAGCATGACCCGAGTGACGATTCGCTCACCGCCACCGGGGTCATCGGCCATCCGACCTTCGAGCGATTTTTCAAGCTCTACCGCCTGCAGCTCATCCGTCAGTACGGCGCGGCGCATTTCATGGCCACCGCGCCGACCCAGGCCGCCGCAGTGCCGCTGAGCCAGTATTCGGCTTACGTCGCGCACTGCTGAGGCGCCGCGTCGTGCGGCCCCCGCGAACCGGCGGGGGCCGTGTCGCGCCCGGTTGCAGGTCTGACGTTTGCTGACTGCGCCGAGAGCTTTGCCTGGGTTGCAATGCCGGTTGAACTTCAGCGAAGGAGGGCGCATGGACATTCAGACCATCGACCAGCAATACCAGCAGTTGCAGACCGAGGCGCAGCAGGTCGGCACCCAGTTGCAGACCCTGGCCGGCAAGCTGCAGACCGCCGCCCAGGGCGGCAACCAAGACGCGCGCGAATGGCTGCTCGACCTGCGGGAACTCGCCCTGAACATCCAGGCCGAGCAGCAGCAGACCGGGCAACTGCTGCAGGCGATTCACGCGATGTGGCAGAACCAGGCGCAGCAGATGCAGGCCATGCCCGCGGCAATGCAGCCGGGCTATCTGCCTGCCGGCATGGCGGCGGCCGCACCGATGCAGCAGCAACAGCCCGGCGGGCTGCTCGGCGCGCTCGACGGTTTTCTCAATTCGGGATTCGGCCGCGCGGTGGAAATGGGTGCCGGCGTCGGCCTGGGCGACGATCTGATCAACAAGCTGTTCTGACGGCGCGCTTTCCGGGGCAGGCCGAACGCGGGCTACAGCACCAGCACGTCCACCGCGTCCCCGGCGGAAAACTCGCTCACCCCTGCGGGCAACAGCATCAGCCCGTCGGCCGCGGCCAGTGCGGCGACCGCGCCCGAGCCCTGCTGCGGCAGCGGCGCGGCCAGCCAGTCGCCGCTCGCCTCACGCTGCAGCCGCACCCGCACCGCCTCGGCCCGCACCGCGGGTTTGCGCTGGGGCGACTGCAGCCTAGCCCGCAGCCACACGGCCGGGTCGGCCGCCGCGCCAGCGGCCTTCCACAACGCCGGGCGCACCACCAGCAAAAAAGCCACCATCGCCGCCACCGGGTTGCCGGGCAGGCCGAACATCGGCACCCGCCGGCTGCCCTGGTGCAACCGCCCGCACACCAGCGGCCGCCCCGGGCGCAGCGCCACCCGCCAGAACACGATGTCGCCCTGCGCCTGCAGGGTGGCGCGCAGATGGTCGGCCTCGCCCACGCTGACCCCGCCGGTGGTGACCACCGCGTCGGCGCTTGCCGCCGCCTCGGCCAGCGCGGCGTGGATGCGCGCCGGGTCGTCGGGCAGATGGCCAAGGTCGAGAGTCTCGGCGCCGATGTCCTGCAGCAGGGCGCGCAGCATCGGGCGGTTGCTGTCGTACACCGCGCCGGCCGGCAGCGGCTGACCCGGCTGGCACAGCTCGTCGCCGCTGGAGGCGAACGCCACGCGCAGCCGCCGCCGCACCGTCACTTCGCTCAAACCCAGTGCGGCCAGCAGCGCAATCTGCGCGGGGCGCAGCAGCGTGCCCGCGGCCAGCGCCGGCGCGCCGGCGCGCAGGTCGTCGGGAA
>CAYMDM010000002.1:0-99414 GCA_964389235.1 uncultured Burkholderiaceae bacterium | reverse complement strand
CGCGGCGCGCCGAGCGCGGCGGCCATGTCGCGCCACGCCAGCGTCGGGTCGCCGCTGGCCAGCAGCGCGGCTGCCGCGTTCTGCTGGGCGTTCTGCCGCTCTGCGGGGGACAGCCGCAGGCGCAGCGCGGCCAGCCACACCTGCGCGGCGAGGCTTTGTTGGCCAACGCCGAGCAGGGTCTGCGCGGCCTGCTGCGCGGCCGTCAGCGGCAGCGGCAAAAAGCGGGTGATCTGCTGCGCCAGCGCGGACACTGCGGCGGGGTCGTCCAGGCCTTGCAGCAACACCAGGGTCGTCTGCCATTGGCTGAAATCGGCCGGGCGGCTGTTTTGCAGCAGCGGCAGCAGCGCGGCGCGCGCCTGCTCGGCCTGCGGTGTCAGACCCAGCGCTCGCGCGTCGTACCAGCGGCGCGACCAGATGCGCAGCCGCAGCGCGTCGGCCTCGGGGTCGCGCAGGCCGGAGAGGGTGTCGAGCGCAGCCTGGTCGCGGCCGGCACGCAGGTAGCGCTCGGCCAGCATCAGCCGCAGTTGCGCGTCGTCCCCGCGCAGTTTGACCAGGTGGCGCAGGTAGTCGATGGCCAGCGCGTTGTCGGAACTGCTGGCCAGCAACTGCAGCAGGTCGCGACCCGGATAGACCAGCGCCAGGGTTGCGGCGCACAGCAGTCCCAGTCCGACCAGGGTGCCTCGCGGAAACAGCCGGCTGCGCTGTGGGTCGTCCGGGGAGATGTGCAGCGGGTCGCGGGCGGGCGGGGCGCTCCGGGGCGGGCTGGGCGTCATGCGGCGGGCGGGTCAGGCGCGGGCCAGGATGAAGTCCAGCGAAGGTTGATCGGCGGCGACGGTGGTGCCGTTGCCCGCCCCGCGGCTGACGCGAGCGCCGGCGGCGCGCAGCGTCCAGCCGGGCGGCACATCAAGCGTGGCCCGCACCGGCATCCAGCCTCCGAGTTGCGCGGAGATGCGGCCGTCTGGCTGCACCTCCCAGCGGACGATGTCGGCGTTGGCGTCGATCAGCCGCGGCAGTGGGGCGGGCGTGGACCGGGCGGGGATCACCACCGCCTCCCCGGTGGCGGCGTGCAAGTAGCGCTGCTCGGCGTGGTCGTTCCACCCTGCGACGGCACGTGAGACCGACAGGTTGGGCGCGGCCGCGGTGCGGGGCTGCGCCCATTGGCGCAACGCCTCGTCGCTGCGCAGTCGCCAGCCGCCGTCCAGCCGCCGCGCCACCGTCGCGCGTCGCCACGCCAGTACCGACTCGAAATACTGATGGCCGTAGATGGTGTGCATCGGCTGCGCCAGCGCCCAGCGGTACACGGTATGCAGACTTTTGGCGCCGGCGGCTTTGGTGACGATGTAGGGGTGGTAGTAGAGGTCCACGGGTTTGAGCCGGCGCGGGGTGTCGGTCATCTGGTAGCTCTCGATTACCCGCTCAAAACCGAAAAACGCGCTGCGCCAGTTGTGGGTGTAGTTCTCCTCATTGGAGCAGGGCGCATAGACCTGAAAGTAATCTCCCTTGGGAATGCCCATTGGCCACACGACCGAGATCGAGGGATTGGTGCGGCTGATCGGTGCGCCGCCCCCATTGATATTGCCCATGCCGGCCTGGTAGGTCATCGCCACCGCGTCGTTCGGCGGGTTGCAGTCGCCCGGCCACAGCAGCATCACGCATTTCTTGCCGGGCGGGCAGAGCTTCTGCTCGATCCACTGCTGCGCCTCGGTGACATTGCTCGCAGTGCTGAAGGTGTAATCGGGCAGCGGCAGGTAGTTGCCGATGTCCTGGTAGCCCGGCGCCGTCGGGAAGCGGGCGTGCACCTTCTCGGCCATCACCCAGTCGAACGGATGGCTCCAGGTGTGATTTCCAACCTGCACGTAGGACAGCGCGAACATGCGCTTGGCCCACTGCTGTGACACGTCGGCGAGCTTGGGGAACTGGCCTTCGTGGCTGATCTCGCCGACGATCACCGAGGCCAGGGTCGGCACCTGATAGTGCTCGATGAAATCCTTGACCAGCACCTCGCAGGCCAGCGGGGATCCGGGCTGGTCGCAGGCGTTGGGCCAGCCGTCGCCATCAAAGTGCACGAAAAACGCGCGCCGGCCGGTGCGGGTCGCGAGATTGGGCATCGGGTCGTCGCCGATGCGCAATGCAGCTTTGATAAACGCGATCGGTTCGATCGACCAGCGGGTGCTGCTGTTGCCCGGCAGGTTGAATACGCCGAAATTACCGAGGGCATACCCGCCCCAGGGCGTGATCGCCGCGCCGTCCATGCGCTGACCATTGGCGCCGGTCGCGTACAGCCAGACCTGCGCGTCCGTGCCGGCGTCGATCGCCTGGGTATCGCTCGGACTGACCAGAGGGATGATTTCCCCGTTGGGCGTCCCGGCCGCCCGGCTGACCTGAATTGGCGCTGGGAGGGGGTCGCTGCCGACCTTGATGCCGAACTCACTGAGCAGATCGGCATCAGCCTGGCCGAGGATCAGCACCGGCACGTCCTCCGCCCGGGCGCGCTGCAGCAGTTCGCGTACCCCTCCCGGCACCTGCGAGTCGTCGGGGTAGAACACGATCGCGGCGTAACGCCCGGCCAGCGGGCCGCGGGGCATCGCGGCTCCATCGAAGCGGTATTCGGGCACCAGACCGTGATACTCCAGCGGCATCGCGCCGTAGATGTGCGCGCTTTGCGCCTGCAACTGAGGGCTGTCGCCGGTCGGGCACGAGTGCAGCAACAGCGTGCGGCGCGGCACCAGCTCGATCTGCCCGACGCCGATGCCCAGCAGTTGCGGATCGGTGACGTAGGGAATCAACCCGGCGGCAGCGATTTTTTTCGCGGTGTCGCGAGCGAGTTTGCGCTCGGTCGGGGCAGCGTAGTCGATCGCAATGCCGCGCAGGCCGTAGCGTTGCCGCAGCTCGGCAAAGCGGTCGAGCAGCCATTGTCGGTCGGCCGGCTTGACTTCGACAAAGGACTGGTTGGCCTGATCCCAGCCGCGATAAAGCGATTCGGCAGCGACGCCCAGCACCGAGGGGGCGAGGCTGGCGTCGACCAGTTCGAAACCCCGGTTGAAAATGAAGCGGATGCCAGGAAACGCGGCAACCAGCCCGCGCAGGGTCTCGGCCAGCGCCTTCGCCTGCTGCTGGCGCTGCTCAGGCGTTTTCGCCAGCAGTTGATAGGAATCGAGGGTGTCGAGAAAAAAGCCGCGGAACCCGGCGTTCCACAAGGGCTGCACGATCTGTTCGCGCAAAAACGCCGGCCAGCCGGCGGCGGTCTGGTCGATCACCCGCGATTTCCACGCAGCGTTGCCTGCCGGCGTCCACGCCTTGGGCACGCGGGCGGCGTAGCCGCGCTCGGGGTCGACCTCGCCGACCGACACATAGGCCAGCGGCAGGGTATGCGGGGCGAAGGCGGAGACGATCTGGGGGTGTTGCGTCAGCGCGTGGTCGGGTTCGAGCACCACCCAGTCGAACGCGCGCAGATCGTCCACCGGAATGTCGGCGCCGTAATACAGTGCGATGGCCGGGGTGTCGGCGCTGGGTTGGGCGACCGGGGTGGCAGTCGGTTGCAGGCACTGCGGGCAGTTGCCGCAGTTGCAGGCGTCAGCGGCCTGAGCCGAGGTCGACGCGCCCAGCCACGCCGCGGCCGCGCCCAACGCGCCGCCCCGCCACAACGGGCGTGACAGCAGACGCGACTGGCCCAGGGCCTGAAGGAAGCGACGGCGATGCATGGCAGAACTTGAGCCGAGAGCAAGAGCGATAGATGCTGGGGATTTTCGCAGTCTGGCGAACCAAAAGCGTCAAGCCTCGGTAAAACCGAATGGGATTTCGTGATTTTTGCTGCAAGGAAGCGATGGAATTGACTCCCGTCACCCCGGTCTGGGTCGACACCCATGCCCACCTGGACGCCACCGACTTCGGCGCAGAGGGTGTCGAGGTTGCGCAGCGGGCGCGTGCAGCCGGCGTGGCCGGGGGCGTGATTCCGGCGGTGGAAGTGGGCAACTTCGCCGCGGTGCGCGACCTGGCGCACGCGTGCGGTTGGGGTTATGCGCTGGGTATTCACCCGCTGTACGTCGATCGCGCCGGCGAGGGCGATCTCGACTTGCTCGCGGCAGCGGTGCGCGCGGCGATGGACGACCCGGCGTTCGTCGGCATTGGCGAAATCGGGCTGGATTTTTTCGTCCCCGGGCTCGACCGCGAGCGGCAGACGCGGTTCTACGCGGCGCAACTGCGGCTTGCGCGGCAGTTCGATCTGCCGGTGATCCTGCACGTGCGCAAATCGCAGGATGCGCTGCTGGCCGGGCTGCGCCGCGCCGGGTTCCGACCCGGAGTGACCGCCGGCATCGCGCACGCGTTCAACGGCAGCGCGCAGCAGGCCGCGGCCTTCATCGACCTGGGCTTTGCGCTGGGGTTCGGCGGCGCAATGACGTTCGAGCGGGCGCTGAACATCCGCCGGCTGGCCGCCAGCGTGCCGGCAACGGCCGTGGTGCTGGAAACCGATGCGCCGGACATTCCGCCGGTGTGGCTTTATCAGCCCGCTGGAGCGCGCAGTGACGCGCCGCCTGCACCCAACAGCCCGGAGCAACTGCCGCGCATCGCGCAGACGCTGGCCGAGCTGCGTGGCTGGTCGCTGCAGCAGACCGCGGCGCAGACCACGGCCAACGCCTTGCGGGTGCTGCCGCGGCTGGGCCGTGCGCTGGGCTGGGTGGCGGATCGGGATGAGACGCGGCCGGTTGCGTGAGGACATTGGCCCAGCCTTGAAATCCGCGGTGCCGACCGCACATAGACGGCGAGTGTTATTTCCCGTCTTTTGATTTTTTCTCCGCATCCACCCACCATGAGCACCGAACAGTCCACGCCGACGTCTGCCCACACCCATGCGTTCCAGGCCGAGGTGCGCCAGTTGCTGCATCTGGTCACGCACTCGCTGTATTCCAACCGCGACATTTTTCTGCGGGAGCTGATTTCCAACGCCTCTGACGCCTGCGACAAGCTGCGCTTCGAGTCCATCGACGACCCCAGGCTGATGGAAGGCGGTGCCGATCTGCGCATCCGCATCAGTCTCGACCCCGAGGCCCGCACCCTGACCATCAGCGACAACGGCATCGGCATGAGCCTGGAGGAAGCGGTCGAGCACCTGGGGACGATCGCCAAATCGGGCACCCGCGAGTTCATGCAGTCCCTCGAAGCCGGAAAGAAAGCCGACGCGGCGCTGATCGGCCAGTTCGGCGTGGGTTTCTACTCCGGCTTCATGGTGGCCGATCGCATCACCGTCGAATCGCGCCGCGCCGGCATGAACGCCGATCAGGGCGTGCGCTGGAGCTCCGAAGGCACGGGTGAATTCACCGTCGAGACCATTCACCGCGAAGCGCGCGGCACCGATGTGATCCTGCATCTGCGCGCCGACGCCGAAGACGCGGCGCCCGAGGACAAGCTCGACAAATACCTGCGCACCTGGACGATCAGGGATCTGATCGGCAAATACTCCGACCACATTTCGCTGCCGATCGAAATGCGCAAGGAGCGCTGGGACGAAAAGGCCAGCAAATACGTCGCCACCGACGAGTGGGAACAGATCAACAAGGCCGCGGCGCTGTGGACCCGGCCCAAGTCCGAAATCAGCGACGAGCAATACCGCGAGTTCTACAAGCAGATCAGCGGCAACACCGACGAGCCGCTGCGCTGGACGCACAACCGGGTCGAGGGCCGCAGCGAATACATCCAGCTGCTCTACCTGCCGAGCAAGGCGCCATTCGACCTGTGGGATCGGCAGCAGAAGGCCGGGGTCAAGCTCTACGTCAAACGGGTGTTCATCACCGACGACGCCGAGAGCCTGATGCCGGCGTATCTGCGCTTTGTCAGCGGGGTGATCGACAGCGCCGACCTGCCGCTGAACGTGTCGCGCGAAATGCTGCAGGAAAGTCGCGACGTGCGCGCGATCCGCGAAGGATCGGTCAAGCGGGTGCTGGGCATGCTCGAAGATCTGGCCGGCAGCGAGGAAGCGGCCGAGCGTGACAAATACGCCGCGTTCTGGAAAGAGTTCGGCGCCGTGCTCAAGGAGGGCTTCGGCGAGGATTTCGCCAACCGCGAGCGCCTGGCCAAACTGCTGCGCGCGGCATCGACCCATAACGAGGACGATGCGCAGACCGTTTCGCTGGCCGATTACGTTGCGCGGATGAAAGAGGGCCAGAAGGCGATTTACTACATCACCGCCGAAACCCCCAAAATCGCCCGCTCCAGCCCGCAGTTGGAAATCTTCCGCAAAAAGGGCATCGAGGTGCTGCTGTTCACCGACCGGGTGGACGAGTGGATGCTCAGCTTCCTGCATGAGTTCGACGGCAAGCCGCTGCAGTCGGTCGCGCGTGGCGCGGTCGATCTGAGCGAGGTCGCCGGAGAAGACGGCAAAGACGCCGACAAAAAGGACGAGGCCGCGAAAAACGAATCGCACCAGTCGCTCATCGACCGCTTCAAGAAGGCGCTGGGCGAGCGGGTGCAGGACGTGCGGGTATCGCAGCGGCTGGTCGATTCACCGGCCTGTCTGGTCGCCAGCGACGGTGGCATGAGCATTCATCTTGCCCGTCTGCTCAAGCAGGCCGGGCGCGGGGACGAGGCGCAGGTCAAGCCGGTGCTGGAAATCAACCCCGAGCATGCGCTGGTGCGGCGCGTGGCCAGCGACGAGGCGCATGCCGACGATCTGGCGCAGGTGGTGTTCGATCAGGCGATGCTGGCCGAAGGCGGCCAGCTCGACGATCCGGCGGCTTACGTGCGTCGGGTCAACGCCTTGCTGGCCGGTTGACGCCGCGGCTGGCGGGCTGGGGTCACGACATCCAGCTCGCCAGGCTGAGCAGCGCCAGCAGCAACATCCACAGCAGCACCGAGCGCCACACCAGTCCGACCACGTTGCGCAGGTGCGCGGGCTCCGGAGTGGCGCCGGGCATCGCCGTTTCATCTGGCGGCGGCGGGTTGTCCGGCGCGTGGATCCATCCGGTATCGGTCGGCTGGGCTTCGGTGCCGAAGCGCTGCGCGGTCGCACCCAGGCGGATGCCCACCGCGCCGGCGGCGGCGGCGAGCATGATGCCGTTGTTGCGATTGCTCCAGAGCTGGGCATAGCCGCGCCACATATCGACCGCATCCTCGAAATTGCCGACGATCGCGTAGCCGATCGCGGTCAGCCGCGCCGGCACCCAGTCGAGCAGGTCGAACACTTTCTGCGAAAACTCCCGCAGCGCCGGGCTGGCCTCGCTGCCCGGATGGTTCCATTTGCCGGCAACATAGTCCGACAGGCGGTAGAGCACCGCCCCGGCCGGGCCGATCGGCAGAATAAACCAGAAGAACACCCCGAGCACATAGCGTTGCACCGACACCAGCGCGTGCTCGATGGTCTGCTGGGTGATGTCGCTCGGGCTCATGTCGGCCGTCTCCAGCGCCTTCCACTGCTTGAGCAGCGCACGCGCGGTAGCGGGGTCGTTGTGGTTGAGCGCGTCCTGGATGTCGGTGACGTAATGGCTGAACTGGCGAAACCCCAGGGTGAAATACAGCACCGCGACGTTCCAGATCAGCGCCAGGATCACACTGGTGCGCAGCGCCAGCCAGTAGATGCCCAGGGTGATCAGGCTGGGCACGGCCACCGCGATGAACCACGCGGCGATGCCGTGATGGGCCTGTCCCGCGTCGAAATTGCGGGAGGCCATGTCGGCCAGTCCCTGTCGCAGGCGATAGACAAAACTCCGACTGCCCAGCGGCTTGAGTTGTTCGATCAGCAGCGCGATCAGGACGGAAACAAAGGCCATGCGCACATCCTACGCAATGAGCAAGCGGTAGAGATTGCGAATCATGGCCGCGGTCGCGCCCCAGATGAAGTAGCGCTGGCCGCCGCGTTCATACGGCATGCTGAGAAATTCACGCCGCATCGCCGCGGTGCCGGGCGCAGCGGGCGCGGGCTCCCAGACCCGGTGCTGGTGGTGCAGCGGGTTCATCAGAAAACCCAGCGGTACTTCGAATACTTCGCTGACCTCGCCCGGCTGGGGTTGCAGGTGGTGATGAGGCGGCACCAGCGCGACCACCGGCACCACCAGATAGCGCGAGGCGGTGAGATAGGGCGGCAAGCTGCCGAGCACTTCCAAGCCCTGCGGCGCCAGCCCAATTTCTTCTTGCGCCTCGCGCAGCGCGGTGACGGCCGGATGCACATCCTGGCTGTCGCGCCGCCCGCCGGGAAAGCTGATCTGCCCTGGGTGCTCGTGCAGCCCGGCATGCCGGCGGGTGAGGATGAGCTGCAGGCCAGCCGCTCGCGGCACCAGCGGCAGCAGCACCGCCGCGGCGCGCGGCGCCCGCTCGTTCAGCCGGGCACTGTCGGCCAGATTCTCGGGTGTCCAGATCGGCGGCTGGGCAAAACGCTGCCGCAGCGCGGCGGCGGTCAGCCGCTCGTCGCCGACGGCCGGCAGCGGCGCCGCGTTGGGCAACACGCGGGCGCGCTCGGGATCGGAGAGGGGCAGCAGGGTCATCGGGCGGCGAAAAAACAAACAGCCGGCGCGCGGGGCCGGCTGTTGCGTGGGTCTGGGCCGGGCACGCCAGCCCGGACGAGTTCAGGACGCGTCGGCTTGCGCGGCGGGGGCTTCCTTCGCCGATTTGAGCACCAGCTTTTCCTTGATGCGCGCGGACTTGCCGGAGCGATCGCGCAGGTAGTACAGCTTGGCGCGGCGCACGTCGCCGCGGCGCTTGACTTCGATCGACGCGATCTGCGGCGAATAGAGCTGGAAGGTGCGCTCCACGCCTTCGCCAGCGGAGATCTTGCGCACGATGAAGCTGGAATTCAGACCGCGGTTGCGCTTGGCGATGACCACGCCTTCGTAAGCCTGGTTGCGCTTGCGGTTGCCTTCGACCACCTTGACCGAGACGACCACGGTGTCACCCGGGTTGAAGTCGGGGTAGGTCTTGCCGGCCATCACGCGGGCGATTTCTTCCTGTTCGAGTTGAGCGATGAGGTTCATGCGGGGCTCCTTGATCTTGCGGCTGGGGTTGTGGAAATCCGCGCGGTTCGCGTGCGGGCGCCGCTTGGCGCATGTGGCAGGGCACTCGGCGTGCCTGCAAGAAGTCGCAGAGGATCAAACTAATGAAGTATACCCGAGCGCGGTGAGAAACCGCAGGTCTGCGGGGCTCAATCGGCCTTGCTGTTGCAGCGCACGCAACAGTTCGGGGCGACGCTGCAGGGTCAGCCGCAGCGATTGCTCGCGCCGCCAGGCGGCGATGCGGGCATGGTCACCGCTGGCCAGCACCGCGGGTATCGGTTCGCCGTCGAGCACATCGGGGCGGGTGTAGTGCGGACAGTCGAGCAGGCCATCGGCGAAGCTGTCCTGCGCTGCGGAGTCGGGCGAGTTCAGCACCCCGGGCAGCAGTCGGGCCACGGCGTCGAGCAGCGCCAGCGCCGGGATTTCGCCGCCGGCCAGAACGAAATCGCCCAGGCTGATTTCGGCATCGACAAAGCGATCGATGAAGCGTTGATCGACGCCTTCGTAACGTGCGCAGATCAGCGTGGCGCCGGTGAGGCCGGTCGCCAGCTCGCGCACCAGCGCCTGGTCGATGCGCCGGCCGGTCGGCGAAAACAGCCACACTGGCGCGGCTGGCGCCTGGGCCGCGGCGCGGGCGGCGGCAATCGCCGCCAACCCGCGCTGCAACGGTCGTGCGAGCATGACCATGCCCGGGCCGCCGCCATAGGGGCGGTCGTCGACGGTGCGGTGCGGGTCGTCGGTGAAGTCGCGCGGGTTCCAGCAGTGCAGCTGCAGCTGGCCGGAGTCGAACGCGCGGCGCGACACCCCGTGCTGACGCAGCGGCTCGAAATACGGCGGGAACAGGGTGAGAACGTCGAAGCGCAGCATGGGCTGCTTTGCTCAGAAAAAGCTTTCGTCCCAGGTGGTGACGATGCGCCTGTGGGCCAGGTCGACGGTGGGCACGATGGCATCGACAAAAGGAATCAGCCGTTCGGCACGCTCGGCCGCTTTGCCATCAGCGGTGCCGGCGGCATCGGCTGCAGTGGGCTGCACCCGCAGCGTGGCGTGCGCCGCGTTGTCGATCAACCCGACCACAATGCCCAGCGCATTGCCCTGCGGGTCGAAAACCGTGCAGCCGATGAGATCGACCCAGTAGAAGCTGCCTTCCTCGGCCGGTGGAAAGTCGGCGCGGCGCACCAGCACCCGCTGTCCGCGCAGAGCTTCGGCCTGATCGCGGTCGGACAGTCCGTCGAGCAGTGCGACGACGGCAGCGCCTTGCCGCCGTGCCAGCCTCACGGCATGGGCACGCGGCATACCCGGCAGACCCGATCGTTGCAACCACCACGTCTTGGCCCGCAGCAGCGCAGCGGCGTCACCGCTTTCCGGTGCGAGTTTGATCCAGCCGCGCACACCCCACGCACCGAGAACCTGGCCGACTTCCAGCAGATCGTCGGGCAGGGGTTCAGCGCCCGAGGGCAGGGAGATCGGAGCGACCATCGCGCGCGAGAAACGTCAGCAAAAACAAGGGCGCCGGCCCTGCGGCGCGGCGCCCGAGGGCAGCGAAACTGAGGCTCAGGCCGCGCTGGTCTTGGCGGCGGCCTTCACCAGACGGGCGACGGTGGGCGACAGTTGCGCACCGACGCTGGTCCAGTGATTCAGGCGATCGGTGGCGATATGCAGCGGCACTTCGGCGCCACGGGCGATCGGGTTGTAGTAACCCAGGCGCTCGATGTAGCGGCCATCGCGGCGGTTGCGCGAATCGGTGGCGACGATGTGATAGAACGGGTGCGACTTGGCGCCGGCACGGGTCAGACGGATGACAACCATGAAACTTCCTTATCAAAAAATCAGCGGCGGGTAAGGCTGGGGCGGCGGTTCCGCCTGGTCATTCGACAGAATCCGACGCGGTGACCATCCAACCCCAGGGCGAATTCGCAGATCAGGTTGCGCACGGCCTCTGGCTGGAACGCAGCCGCCACCTTGCGAGGTGGCGACGCAATGAGCGGAGTCCCGCGTCGGATAAACTGGTCATTATATCTACGAATATGCGCCGCAACGGCTTTTGCATGGCCAGTCTTCTGATTACCTCCGCCACCCCGGCCGACCTGCCGGCCATCACCGACATCTATCGCCACCACGTGCTGACCGGCACCGGCACCTTTGAAACCGAAGCCCCCGATCGTTCTGCCATGCAGATCCGCTGGCAGGAGGTGCTGGGCCGCGATCTGCCGTGGCTGGTCGCGCGAGAGGGCGGCGAGGTCATCGGCTATGCCTACGCGAACTGGTTCCGCCCACGACTGGCTTACGCCTACACGGTGGAAGATTCAATCTACCTGCACCCGGGTGCGCAGGGCCGTGGCGTCGGCGGCGCTTTGCTCGACGCGCTGGTGCAGGACTGCACCGCACGCGGGCGCCGGCAGATGCTGGCGGTGATCGGCGACGCGGACAATGCGGGGTCGATCGGGGTGCATCGCTCACGCGGATTCGTCGAAATCGGCCGCATGCCCGCGGTCGGGTGGAAATTCGGGCGCTGGCTCGATGTGGTGCTGATGCAACGCGCGCTTGGCCCGGGTGCGGCAACGTCCCCTGATTGATTCGGGGCATCGAGGTGTAACCGGCGCGCCGCGGCTTCGTGCACGAGCCCGCGGCCTTCATCCAGAACCAACGACTGACCTTCTTCGCAACTCCACATGGCTTCGACGATTGCCTCTGCCCCGTTCAAGAACCGCGCCGTTGCCGCCGCGCTGACCCTGTTTTTCGGCGTCATCGGGCTGCATCGCTTTTACCTGCGCGGACTGGGCGACCGCTGGGGCTGGCTGCATCCGGTGCTGTTTGCCATCGGACTGCTGGGCGTGTGGCGCTTCGTGCTCGAAGGTCGCAGCGACGTGGCGAGCTGGCTGCTGCTCGGGGTGTTCGTCGGCTTCATGGTCGCCGTGTTCCTGCAAGCCATCATCATCGGTCTGACCTCCGATGAGAAGTGGGACGCGCGCTGGAACGCCGGCAGCGGCCGGCGCAGCGCGAACCGCTGGGCACCGATTTACGTGGTCATTGCCGCGCTGTTTCTCGGCACTGGTGCGCTGATGGGTACGCTGGCCTACGTGTTGCAACGGTATTTCGGCGGGCAGTGAGCGGGCGAGCGCGGAAGCGTCTACCGCGTCGCACAGGGCTTACAGCGGCTCGACGCGCTCGATGCCCTGACCCGCCGAGCGCAGCCGCGCGGCGCGCTTGGCCAGCGGCTCGCCGTCGAGCATTCCCTCCGGCCACACATCGGCCAGCGGCCAGAGCACGAACGCGCGCTCGCCGATGCGCGGGTGCGGCAGGGTGAGGTCGGGCGTCTGCCGCCGCAGCTCGCCATAGCGCAGCAGGTCGAGATCCAGCTCGCGCGGGGCGTGGTGTTCGCCCGGCCGGCGCCGGCGGCCAAAGCGCGCTTCGAGTGCCAGCAGATGGTCGAGCAGCGCCTCGGGTGCGAGCGCGGTGTGCAGCCGCACGACGGCGTTGAAGTAATCGGGGCCGGTCGCGTCCACCGGGGCGCTGCGGTACAGCCAGGAGCGTGCGACCAATCCGGTCAAGGGCAGCGTGGCCAGCGCGTCGGCAGCAGCGCGCAGAGTCTGCGCGGCGTCGCCGAGGTTGGCGCCCAGTGCCACATCGGCAATCACATCATCGGCGCAGGCCATCAGGGCTTGGGCGGTGCCTCGGCGGCAGCCCCTTCACGTTGTGCAGCGGGTTTGCGCCGGCGGCGGCGTTTTTTCGCTGCACCTTCGCCGGCAGGTGGCACGGCCGCGAGCAGTGCGGCACGGCCTTCGGCGTCGGCGTTCTGGAAGTCTTCCCACCATTGCACCAGCGCGGGGTCGGCCTCGCCGCTGCGCGCGCGCAGGCTGAGGAAATCGAACGCGGCGCGAAAGCGGGGGTGGGCGACCAGACTGTTGGCGTAACGCGGGGTGCGACGCTCGAAGCGCGTCTGCAGTGCCCAGATTTCGCGCATATCGCTGGCGATGCGGCGCTGAATCGCCAGCCGCTCGGCCTGCGCGGCGAGTACGTCGTCGGCGGCCTGGTCGAGCGCAGGCATCGCCGGGATCCCCTCGGCCTGCAGCGCCGCCCAGCGCTGCTGCACGTCGTGCCACAGCAGGCAGGCGAACAGAAAACTCGGGCTGGCGGTTTTGCCTTCGGCAAGGCGGGCGTCGGTGTCGGCCAGCGCAGCGGTGATGAAGCGCTCGCCTTCGGGTTTTTCCAGCACCGGGTCGAGCAGCGGCAGCAGGCCGTGATGCAGACCGAGTCGGCGCAACTGCGCCAGCGAGGCCACCGCGTGGCCGGTCTGCAGCAGTTTGACGGTTTCGTCGAACAGCCGCGCCGCCGGCACGTTGGCCAGCAGGTCGGCGCACTGCGCAATCGGCGCCAGGGTTTTCGGCTCGAGATCGAATCCCAGCTTCGCGGCAAAACGCGCGACACGCAACATGCGCACCGGGTCTTCGCGGTAGCGCTGCAGCGGGTCGCCGATCATGCGCAGCCGCCGCTTCTGCAGATCGTCCAGGCCGTGGTGGTAATCGACGACCACGTTGCGCACCGGGTCGTAATACAGCGCATTGACGGTGAAATCGCGCCGCTCGGCATCGTCGTCGAGGGTGCCCCACACGTTGTCGCGCAGCACCCGGCCGCTGGCGTCGACCGCCAGGGTCTTGTCGGCCAGCGCGTGGCGGGCGGTGCGCTCATTGCCCTCGACCGCCTCTGCAGCCTGGGTGTCGTGCAGAGCGCGGTAGGTGGAGACTTCGATGATGTCGCGCCCGAACACCACATGCACGATGCGAAAGCGCCGGCCAATGATGTAAGCACGGCGAAACAGCGGCTTGACCTGCTCCGGCGTGGCGTTGGTGGCGACATCGAAATCCTTGGGCTTGAGGCCGAGCAGCAGGTCGCGCACCGCGCCGCCGACGATGTAGGCCTCGAACCCGGCTTTCTGTAGGGTCTGCACCACGGTGCGGGCGTTGGCGGAAATGCGGTTGGGGTCGATGCGATGGACGTCGGCGGGAATCTCGCGGCGCTTGCCGCGGCGCACCGGCGCGGAGGCGGTTTCGCCGCCGCTGAGCAGGCGTTTGATGAGCTTGCGGATCATGTAAACAGGTTGAGGGTGGGCCAGCCGCGCTCGGCGGCTAGGCGGGCGAGCAGCGGGTCGGGGTGCACGACCACCGGGTGGGTCGCGTGTTCGAGCAGCGGGCGGTCGTTGATCGAATCGCTGTAGAACCAGATCTGGTCGAAGTCCTCCCAGCGCCGGCCTTGCTCGGCCAGCCATTGCTCGGTGCGGATGATCTTGCCTTCGCGGAAGGAGGGCACGCCGATCCAGTTGCCGGTGTAGCGGCCCTGTGCGTCGCGTTCGAGCTCGACCCCGATCAGATGCTCGACGCCGAACGCCGCCGCGATCGGCCGGGTGACGAAGGTGTTGGTCGCGGTCACGATGCAGCACAGATCGCCGGACTGGCGGTGCCGGTTCACCAGCGCCTGCGCCGCCGGGTGCAGCCGGGGGCGCACCACCTTGCGCATGAACCCTTCGTGCGCGGCGGCCAGATCCGCGGGCGAGCGGCCGACCAGCGGCGAAACGGCAAAGCGGATGTAGGCTGGCATGTTCAGGGTGCCGGCCTTGTACTGCGCGTAAAACGTTTCGTTCTGCTGCCGATGTTGCTCGGCATCGACCCAGCCGAGGTCGGCGACGTACTGGCCGAACGCGTGGTCGGAGTCGAACGGAATCAGGGTGTTGTCCAGGTCGAACAGGGCGAGGTTGGGCATCGGGCGGGCTGGGCGCGGCGCGGTTCAGATCGGGGTGGTCGAGTCGAGTGGGGCTGGGTCAGATTGCAGCAGTTCGGGCTGCTCGGCCAGCAGCGCCTTGAGCAGCGGAACGGTTGCGGCGCGCTTGGTGGCCAGAGCATAGCGGTCGAGCGCGGCCATAACCTTCGCCAGATGGCGTGGGTCGCGGCTGAGGTGGGTGAGCAGATAGTGCAGCAATTCGGGGCTGAGGACGTAGCCGCGGCGCTCGGCCTGGCGTTGCAGCGCCGCGGCGCGCAGTGCGTCGTCGGGCGTGGCCAGCCGCAGCGCCAGCCCCCAGGCCAGGCGGCTGCGCAGATCGGGCAGCAAGGGCAGCGCTGCTGGCGCGGCGTTGCCCGCAGCCAGCAGCGGCAAGCCGTGCGCACGGGCGGCGTTGAACAGCGCAAATGCCTGTTCCTGCTGCCAGCGCGACAGCCGATGCACATCGTCGAGCGCGAGCAGGGTGCCCGCGGGTAGCACGACGACATCGACCGGATCGGGCCAGCGAGCGGGGGGCGAATCCGGGCCGAGCAGAAGAGCGCAACGTCCGCGCGACTGCAGCGCATGGCCGGCAGCGCGCAGCAGGTGGGTCTTGCCGGCGCCGCCCTCGCCCCAGAGGTAGAGCGTGTCGTGCCCCGGCGCGGCAAGCAACTGGTGCAAGGCCCGCAGAACCGCGGCGTTGGCGTCTTCGCCGTCGAGGGCGAAGTCTTCCAGCGTGGGTTCAGCCGCCCACGGCAGCGGCAACACCTGCTGTCGGCTGGGCGGCAGCGGTTGACGCAGCGAGGCGGCGATGCTCATGCGGTTCAGAGGTAAAGCGAACTGCGCTGGTACCACATCATCACCCGCCGCGCGACCACCAGCAGCACCGCGCCGGCGGGCAAGGCCAGCAGAATGCCGAGAAAGCCGAACAGCGTGCCGAAGGCCAGCAGAATGAAAATGACTACCAGCGGATGCAGGCCGATGCTCTCGCCGACGAATTTGGGGGTGACATACATGCTTTCGAGCATCTGGCCGATGCCATAGACCACGGCAACCGCCAGCACCCCATACCAGCTCAGGAACTGCAGGGTGCCGGCCAGCAGCGCCAGCACCAGCCCGAGGCCAAAGCCGAGGTAGGGCACGAACACCGCCAGCCCGGTGAAAATTCCGATCGGCAACGCTAGGTCGAACCCGGCGATCAGCAGCCCGACCGAGTAGTACACCGCAAGAATGAGCATGACCAGCAGCTGCCCGCGCAGGTACTGGCCGAGCACCCGGTCGGCATCCTCGAAAAAACGGATGAACTTGTCGCGGTGGCGCAGCGGGATCAGCCGCCGACCGGATTCGATCACCCGGTGCCAGTCCAGCAGCAGGTAGAACGCGACCACCGGGATCAGCAGCGCATTGGCGGCGACGGCCAGCAGGGTGCTGCCGCCGATGGTGGCCGAGCGCACCAGCAGCCCGGCCCAGTCCTGTCCGTGGGTTTCGATCAGGTGGCCGAGCGAGGTGCGCAGGCTGGCGACGTCCACGCTCAAGTGAATGTCGAAACGGGCGAGCAGCGGCGTCAGATTGGCGGTGATGGTCTGCAGCAAGGTGGGCAACTGCTCGCGCACCAGCGGCACCATCTGGCTGAACACCGGCAACAGCAGCATGAACAGCCCCACCATCAGGCCGATGGCAAACACCACGGCCAGCAGCGACCCGAGCGGGCGCGGCACATGCCAGCGACGCAGCCGCTCGACCACCGGGTGCATCACGTAGGCCACGGTCGCGCCGAGCAGAAACGGCAGCAGAATGCCCCACAGCAGCCAGGCCAGCCACAGCGCCAGCGCGATCACGGCGCTCCAGATCAGCGCGTTGCGGGCGAAAGGGGTAAGGGACATGGTGGGGGTAGGGGGCGCACGTGCGCGGCCGGCGGCGACATCGCCGCACGGCAACGGGGCGGGGCCAAGCACAGGCCACCGCCGCCTAGAATCTCAACATTTTACGAGCCGCAGATGGCCGCAAGCGCCGCACCCACGGCCGCCGCAACAACGGATTCCTCATGGCCCAACCCCCTCTGACCTATCGTGACGCCGGCGTGGACATCGACGCCGGCGATGCCCTCGTCGATGCCATCAAACCGCTGGCTCGCCGCACTCTGCGCGAAGGGGTGCTCGCCGGCATCGGCGGCTTTGGCGCGCTGTTCGAGGTGCCCAGGCGCTACAAGGAGCCGGTGCTGGTGTCGGGCACCGACGGCGTGGGCACCAAGCTCAAGCTGGCGTTCGAGTGGAACCGGCACGACACGGTGGGCATCGACCTAGTGGCGATGAGCGTCAACGACGTGCTGGTGCAGGGTGCCGAGCCGCTGTTTTTCCTCGACTACTTCGCCTGCGGCAAGCTGGCCGTCGGCACTGCGGCGCAGGTGATCGGCGGGGTGGCCGCGGGCTGCGAGCAAGCCGGCTGCGCGCTGATTGGCGGCGAAACCGCCGAAATGCCCGGCATGTACCCCGAGGGCGAGTATGACCTCGCAGGCTTTGCCGTCGGCGCGGTGGAAAAGAGCGGCATCGTCGATGGCCGCGGCATTGCCGCCGGTGACGCGGTCATCGGCCTGGCGTCGAGCGGGGCGCACAGCAACGGCTATTCGCTGATCCGCAAAATCATCGAGCGCGAAGCGGCCCGTCTGCCCGCAACGCTCGACGGCAAACCCTTCCGCGACGCGGTGCTCGCGCCCACGCGCATCTACTGCAAGCCGGTGCTGTCGGCGCTGGCGCAGTTACCGATCAAGGGCATGGCGCACATCACCGGCGGTGGGCTCACCGAAAACATTCCGCGCGTCCTGCCCGAGACGGCGCAGTGTGTGCTCGACCCCGCCACCTGGGGGCAGAGCGAGCTGTTCGCCTGGCTGCAGCGCGCCGGCGGCATCGACGATGCAGAAATGCGCCGCACCTTCAACTGTGGCATCGGCTTCGTGCTCATCGTCGCCGCAGAGCGGGCCGACGCGGTGATCGCGCATCTGCGTGCACAGGGCGAGGACGCACGCCGCATCGGCGGCATCCGTCCGCGCACGGCTGGGGCTGCGCCCGTGGCCTACTCCGACGGGAGCTGAGCGGGTTCAGCGCTTGCGCGGCACGGGCAGGCCGGCGCCGCGAACTTCCAGCGACACGCTGTCCAGGACCCGACCGCCGGCGTCGGCGAGTTGCAGGCGGTGGCGCCCGGGCAGTGGAAACCATTGCAACGTCTGCCCGGCACCGATGAAGCGGCCGTCGATCTGCCAGCGTGCACCCGGTGCCGCGGCACGCAGTTCCACGCGCTGATGCTGCGGTGGAATGTCCGGGTCGAGCGCGAGAATGGTGCGGTCGGCCGGAGCGACGATACGGTTGACCGCGGGGGTCGGTGCGCGATCCCGCTTGTCGGCCCGGACGCCGGCCGACAAGGCGGGCGCACGTTGCGCCAGCCCCAGGGCAAAGCTCGGCTGCTCTGTTCCCGGCAGAAACCATTCACGTCTTGAGCTTTCGAGCGGCGCGTCGATTTGCACCCAGGCGGCGACGAGCCCGCCTGCCGGAGTGGGCTGCCGGCTGGTCACGCCGCGGTGCAACTCACGCATGACCGCAGCCCATACCGGAGCCGCGCCGCTGGTGCCGCTGACGTCGTGCATCGGCTCGCCACTGGCGTTGCCCACCCAGACGCCGACGGTATAGCGCTGTGACCAGCCGACGGCCCAGTTGTCGCGCATGTCTTTGCTGGTGCCGGTCTTGACCGCGGTCCAGAACGGTGTGGCAAGAACGCTTTCGGTGCCAAAGGTGGCGGCGCGGGCGTTGGCGTCGGAAAGAATGTCTCCGACGATCCAGGCTGCGCCGGCATCGATCGCCGCGCGCGGGGGCGCCACGCGCTGCTGCCGCGTCAGCCGAGCCGCGCTGTAATGACCGCCGGATGCGAGGGCGCGGTAGCCGTTGCTCAGCTCAAGCAGCGAGACTTCGGCCGACCCCAGTGCCAGACCGTAGCCGTAGAAATCCCCCGGCTCGCTCAGACGGATGCCTAGCAACCGCAGTTGCTGCGCAAAGGCGTCGGGCCCGACCATCACCAGGGTCCGCACTGCGGGAATGTTCAGCGAAGAGGCCAGCGCGGTGCGCACGCTGACCCAGCCTTTGAATCGGCTGTCGTAGTTCTGCGGGATGTACAGCCCGTTGGCGGTGGGGATCTGGGTCGGGGTGTCGTCGAGCAGCGAAGCGGCGGTCAGCCGCTGCTCGGCAATCGCCTGGGCGTAGAGAAACGGCTTGAGGGTCGACCCGGGCTGGCGCCGCGCCGTGACGCCGTCGACCTCCGCGGCCGCGCTGAAATCTCCCGATGAACCCACCCAGGCAAGTACATCACCGCTGGCATTGTCCAGTACTACGACGGCACCGTCCTGCACATTACGCCCGGCGAGTTCGGCCAGCGCCTGGCGCAGCGCAGCCAGTGCGATGCGCTGGATGCGGGCATCAACGGTGGTTGGAATCTGCGTGGGTGCCGGTCGGCCGCCCTTGGTGGCTTCGCGCAGCAGCAGTCGCCCCAGATGCGGGGCCACGCCCTCGCTGGGTGGGTAGGCGCGACGCTGCAGCGCCAGCACAGTCTGCGTCTGCACGGCCTCGCAGTCTTCGCCCGAGGCGGTGGGGCGCAGGGTGCGCAGCACCGAGCAGGCCCGTCGCGCAACCTGCGCGGCAGAGGCGTTGGGGCTGCGCACCAGCGCTGCGGTGATGGCCGCTTCGACGGTATCCAGACCCTGCGGCGCCTTGCCGAAAAGCGTGCGCGACAAGGCGTCGATGCCGACGATCTCTCCGCGCAGCGGAACGAGGTTCAGGTATGCCTCGAGAATCTGATCCTTGCGCCAGTGGCGCTCCAGCTCCAGCGCGGCAGCGGCCTGTCCGATTTTCTGCGGCCAGTCGCGCCCGCCCGGGCGAAGCCGCAGGTCGGCGTCGAGCAGTCCGGCCAGTTGCATGGTCAAGGTAGACGCACCACGGGTGCGGCTGTGGAACAGCCGGCCCCAGGCCGCGGCGCTCACGGCACCCCAGTCCACGCCGCTATGTTCATAGAACCTGCGGTCCTCGCTGAACACCAGCGCGGTGCGCAGCGCTGGGGAGATGTCGGCCAGCTCGATCCACTGCCCGCGCCGCACCGTCGGATCGCTGCGCAGGCGCTGGATGATCTCGCCGTGACGGTCGAGGATCAGGGTTTCGGACGAGCGCCACGATTGCCGCACCTGATCAAAGCGCTCCATCGCCGCAGCCGGCGCCGCAGCGAGCCAAAGCGCGGCCAGCCAACCCAGCACCCGCAGCTTACCGCGGCTGGCGTGGGCGAATGGCAGGAGGGTTCGGGTCATGGCCGCGGCAGCACCGTCCACGCAGTGTTGGGGGCTTCGCCGAACATTTCCGGCGCATACAGTGCTTCAACCCGGGTGGGCGGCAGCGCAAATTGCCCGACGTTGTTCAACCGCAGGGTGTATTGCAGGGTGACCTTGCCTTTGGGCAGGTATTCGTAGTAGGCGCGGTAGCCACTGAAGCTGCGTTCCTCGTAGGCCAGCCAGCCTGTGCCATCGCTGCGCTCGCCGCGGGTGGCCAGGGCGGAATCACCACCGAGGCCGCTGCCCAGCAGGGTTGCACCGCCGGGAATCGGATCGGAAATGGCCACCCAGGTCATGTCGCTGCTGGCGTTGACTTCGAGGGTCACCCGCGCGACGTCGCCACGGCTCCATTTGCCGGCCTGGGCTTGTTCCACGGGTTCGATGGTTTTCTTGATCCCGTAGCCGGCGTCGAATGCGGTTTTCAGTGGCACCGCCGCCCACGACTGCACGGTGGCCCACGGCTTGCCGCTGCCCTGCTGCTGCAGTTGCAGCGGCTGGGCAGTGGCGGCAGCCGGCCAGGGCAGGAACGCTGTGGTGTGGGCCCAGTTGTCGGCCGCAGCCGGTTGGCCCAGGGTACGACCGCTGTGCAGCGAGCCGCTGGCCGACGCGGCTGTTCGTGTGGCGACGCGACTCCAGTCGATACTGGCGTGGCGATCACCCAGGGTGATGCGGGTCTGACCGCTGACCGGCTCGGATTCGAACTGCCGCACGAATTCGCGCAGCGCCAGCGATCCCCAGAGGTTGGCGGTGGTGGTCTGCCAGGCGCCGCGCTGCTGACGGGCGAGAAAGCCCGTCGCCAGCCGGGGCAGGTCGTCGCGCCAGGTGGGGTCGCGCATGACGGTGAGCATCAGCCGCGCCGTGTTGACGTCGCCGCCGCTCATCAGCCACCACCAGTCGTCCTCGCGCTCGGTGCTGAACACCAGCTTCGTGCCTTGCCAGGACAGACGGGACTTGAGGATGCTTTGCGCCTCGGCCAGTCGCTGCGCGCGCTGTGGCGCGTCGGGCAGACGCTGCAGAATGGCCAGCCAGTCGATCACTGCGCTGGTGGGCCATTGGTTGGGGGCAACGGTCAGACTGTCGAGCATGCGGGCACGGGCCTTGCCGTCGCGGCTGAGCGCTTCGATTGCGGCGAGTTTGCGCGTGTCCAGATCGTTGCGTGGCGACCAGAACTTGCGTTCGATGCGGCCTTCGACGAAGGCGATGAGTGCGTTCTGCAACTGCTTCTTCAGGTCAGCGGGCAGTGCGAACGCGGGATCGAGCCGTGCGGCTTGGTCGCTGGCGGCAAGCAGATAGGCGGTGAGAATGTCGCTGCCGCGGTTGCCGTCGCCTGCGCGCACCGGGAAGTAATTGGCCAGACCGTCTTCGTCGAGATAGGTCGGCAGGTCGTTGACCACCGCCGCCCAGCGCTGACGGTCCACAAGCCCCAGCGCAATGCTGGTGCGCTGCTCGAGGCAGCCGAAGGGATAGCGCAGGAACCAGTCGCGCACCCCGTCGAGCCCGGCCGCCAGCGTGGGCTGCAGCGCAATCTTGATACCGCCACGCACCGCACCGCGCCCGTCGGTCAGCGCGCCGACGGGCGGGGCCACGTCCAGGCTGAGCGTGCCGTCGACCTGCCGCAGTGTGGCCTGCTGCACGGCCAACGGCACCGCAGCGACGACCTGCTGCTGCACTCGCAGCGCATCTTTTGCGCCGTGCAGGGTATCGCGCGCCTGCAGTTGCCAGACCAGCGGCGCAGCGCCGTCTGGCGTGGAGGACATCGGCACCTCCACACTCCAGCGCACCTCGCGCGCCGATTCGGCCGGGAGGTCGATGCGCTGCGGCGCGAGTGCAATTCCGGTGGCCGCAGGAGTCAGCTCGACCTGCATGGCCTGCCGCGTGGTATTGCGCACGGTGAAGGTGGCGTCGAAGCGGTCACCCTCGCGTACCAGCGGCGGAAGGCCGGAGAGGAGCTGCAGATCCTGTGTGGTGCGCAGCGTGGTCTGCCCGGTGCCGAATCGCTGCAGGCCGTGCTCGGCGACCGCGACGATGCGGAAGGTGGTGAGGCTGTCGTTGAGCGGCACTTCCAGCACGGCTCGTCCCTGCGCGTCGAGCGCGACGTTCGGGCGCCAAAGCAGCAAGGTATCGAACAGCTCGCGCGTCACGGTCTTGCCGCCACCGCCGCCGGCCGGCACGGCCTTGAGACCGTAGTGGCGGCGGCCGATGACCTCGGATTGCGCCGTCGCGGTGGACACGCCCCAGGCGCGCTCGGCCATCATCGCGCCGAGCAGATCCCAGCTGGTATTGGGCAAGAGTTCGAGCAGCGCCTGATCGACCGCAGCGACCGCCACATCGGCGCCGGCAGCAGGTTTGCCGTCGGGCAGGGTGGCGCTGATGCGCACCTGCGCCTTGCCGCGTACCGGGTAGGTGGGCTTGTCGGTCTGCACATCGACCTTGATGCGGTGATCTTCGACGCCCACGCGGATCGGCGCGACGCCAAAGCGGAACGAGGGCTTGCTCAGATCGACCATCGCTGTCGGAGCGACATAGTCCTTGCTGTCGCCCCAGAACATGCGCCACCACTCGATCGGTGTCTTGTAGCCCCAGGTGAAAAAGCTGTACCACGGCACCTCATATAGCCGCCCGCGAAGCACCAGCACGCTGACGTAGGCGTTAGGAGCCCAGGCAGCGTCGACCTTCAACCGTACGGTGGGATCGCTGCCGTCGAGATCGACCACCTGCGAGTGCATCACGCCCTCCCGCTCGACCGTCACCAGCGCCTTGGCGCGGCGAAAAGGCATGCGAACCTGGAAGGCTGCAGTCTCGCCCGGCTTGTAGCTGCGCTTTTCCGGCAGGATGTCGATGCGGTCGTGGTTGTCACCGCCGAACCAGAGCTCGCCGGCGCGGGTCACCCAAACCGAGGTCGAAGCGCTGGTGTGGCGCCCCTGTGCATCGCTGGCCTGAACGATGAGCTCGATCTCGCCCGGCTGCGCGAGCGAGGCCTGGCAATCGAACCGGCCGTTGGCGTCACTCTTTCCGCTGCACACCGTGCCAAGATCACGGGTGCTGGTTTTGTTGTCGTACGCGTAGAAGCCGCCGACCATGCGTTTGCGGGTGGTGGTGGTGATGTGGGCAATGGCCTTGACCGTCATCGGCACGTCAGCCACCGGCTTGCCCTGCGGACTCAGCGCCACGGCCTGCACCGGCACCGATTGGCCGGCGGAGACCCAGCTGCCGCCGGTCTTGATGCCTGCGACCACCGCGGCAGGCCAGAGTGTCTGTGTGCTGCTGACGGTCTGCACTTCGCCGTTGGGATCGGAATAACTGGCTTCGATGCGCAGCGCGCGCGGCGCGGGTGCCGGCGGCACGGGGGCGATGTCCACCCGCCCGTTGCCCTGGCGGTCCAGGGTCAGCGGCAGCTTGTCGGCAATGAGCTGACCCTCGTCGCTCGCGTCCGCATTGTCGCGGCTGGAGCGGGCTCGGGCGAAGCTGTAGGCGTCGTATCCGTCGAACTGCGCCGTGGTGGGTTGCAACAGCGCGGAAACGGTCACCGGCAGACCACTGGCCGGGCCGCCGGCGGTGTAGCGGACATTGACCACGACCGGCAGCGAGGCCGGCCGCACCAGCGGGGCTTTCAGAGAGGGGAGAACGCTGCCGCTGAACACGGGCAAGCGGAACTCCTCGACGCGAAAACTGCCGCTGTCCAGGCCGCCGTACACCGCCTGTTCATCGGTCGTGTCATCCGCGCTGCCTGAGCGCAGGCTGACGCTGTAGACCCCCAGCTTGGCATTCTTCGGAATTGCGAACTGGCTCGTTGCGGCCATGCCGCCGCTGGGCGTGCGCTGCCATTGCAGCAGCTGGGTGGATTGCTGGCCACTGCCGGCGTGGGTGATGACCAGGGTATCGGGCCAGTGCTCGGGCAACGCCAGCCCGCGCAAGGTCTGAACCCGGATGAAATGCTTCATCGACACCGTCTCGCCGGCGCGCAGCAACGTGCGGTCGAACACCGTGTGCGCGACCTCGCTCGGCGATGGGGATGCGCTGGTGGGCAGATCGAAACGCCACGGCTCGAAGCCCTCATTCCAGCCGCTCCAGGCAAACGCCATGTCCTCGACGCCGCCGTCTCTTGCGCGCGCCGAGACGAAGTAGCCGAGATCGTCGCCAGTGTCGCGGCAGTAAGGCGGCTCAGGACTCAGACCGCTGATTCGTGCGATGCCATCGGTGTCGGTCGTGCCGCTGGCCAGCAGCTTGCCGTCGCAGCCCGAGACCTGCACCGCGGCGCCTCGCACCGGGCGAGCGCGGTCGAGCGTGGTGACCCACACCAGCGCGTTTTCGCGGCCGATTTTCACGCTGACGTTCAGGTTGGTCACCAGCACCGAGGTGCGCACGACCATGCGGCGATCGGCGCCGTAGCGGGGGTCGAGCAGCGATCGCCCCAGCGTGCCGGAGCTGATCTCAACCACATGAAAACCCGGTTTGAGCGGAATGCCGACGACCTCGAAGGGCCGGGGTTTGCCGGCCGGCGGCGCTGGCAAATCAATGCGCTGCACCCCAGGTTGCCCAGCGAGCAGCGACACCATACGGGTCTGCACTCGGTCAGGGTTGATCGGGGTGCCGTCAGTTTCGTGCAGCACTGGCGGCAGCGGGGCGCGCACCCAGCGGCTGGCCAGTTCGCGATCGACGAAAAAGTCGCTCATGCGCTGCACCCGGCGGAACCAGTCGATGATCTCGGCATCGCTCTGCGGGCGCAGATCGGCGAGGCGGTAGTCGCTCACGCCCTGCGCGAGCGCGACCTTTCGCAAGGTGACGGGCAGCAGCGCCTGCTCCTTGCCCACGCCTTCGGCGTGGCGCTCCACGATGCCGAATGGCGCAGCGGGGAACTTGGCCAGCGGCGGCATCGGCCCGGTGCGCACCGTCAGCGGAAAGTTCGCGGCATTGCGCAGCGGCCGTCCGTCAACATCGGTCAGTCCGGCGGGTAGTTCCAGCGTGAACCGGGTGTCCTCGGCAAACGGCGGGGCAAAGCGCACGGAGCTGATGGTTGTCTGCGCGTCGTCACCGAAAACCGGGGCCAGACGCTGCTTGCCGTCGAACAGCCGAATCTGCTGCGCAAGCCGTCGATCGACCTCGGCGTTGAACTGCAGTTCCATCGCCCGGATCGGCAGGCAGCCGGCCTGAGCGTTCTCGCGCTCACAGGTGAAACTGGCGGCAAACGGCTCGCGCACTTTAAAGCTGAAGCGCTTTTCGGTTCGGCTGGCCAGACCGCTGGGCGTCTG
This sequence comes from uncultured Burkholderiaceae bacterium, assembly GCA_964389235.1. Taxonomy (GTDB): domain Bacteria; phylum Pseudomonadota; class Gammaproteobacteria; order Burkholderiales; family Burkholderiaceae_C; genus Thiomonas. Next base: position 74,083 of record CAYMDM010000002.1, on the reverse strand, counting down.
CACCCCGGCGCCATACACCAGGGAGACGGCGGCACCGGCGGGCAGGCGGCGGGCACACTCGAGCACCCACACCGTGCCGGGACGGGCCGTATCGTCTGCCTCCAGACCCATCGCGCGCAGCAGCTCGGTGCGGCGTGGCCCGGTGATCAGCCGCACCGGCACCTGCTCGCCGAGTCCGTCGATACGGCAAAAGCTTGCTTGCTGCAGGCTTTGCGCGGTGGCCGGGCCGCTCAGGCCAAACACGAAAGCCTGGCTTTCGTCGATCTGGGCTCCGTTGTGGGGGCGGACACCCAGTACGGCCGGCCCGCCGGTGTTGAAGGTCCAGCGGGTCGGGCCGGTCAGCCGCTGGCCATCCTTGCCGACGAATGCCGCGTCGGCCTCGACGGTGCAGCGAATGCCCACCGGTAAGTCATGCGCAAACTGGAAGGTCCATTCCCGGTCGCTGATCCAGCGACCATTGCCCTGAGTCGCCGCCGGATCGTTGCAGGTGAGCCTGAGCGGGTTGGGTGCACGCGCATCGCCGAAGTTCACCGCCGGCTGATCGAACTGCGCAACCACCTGCCGCACCTGGCTGACCTCGCCCTGCGGGCTCAGACTGGTGATCTGCAGGGCATGCGCCGGCGCGGCGCACAGCAGCATGAGGGCCCATAAGGCGAGCAAAAAGTGGCGGGTCATGGCACATCCGTCGGCGATGCTTGTATGTAAGCATAGGCAACAAACGTGACCATCCGATAAACAGCAAGATGCTGCGTCGCATCGATCCATTGAACGGCGTCGCTCCAAGACGCCGAGATCACGCAGCAGGCCTTACTGAAACGCCACTTCGTCGAAGCTGCGCAGCTTGCGGCTGTGCAGCCGGCCCATGCTCTGCTGGCGCAGGTAGCCAATGGCGCGCAGGCCGATCTGCAGGTGTTGTGCGACCTGCCGACGGTAGAAGTCGTCGGCCATGCCCGGCAGCTTGATTTCGCCGTGCAGCGGTTTGTCGCTGACGCACAGCAGGGTGCCGTAAGGCACGCGGAAGCGAAAGCCGTTGGCGGCGATGGTTGCGCTTTCCATGTCCAGCGCGATCGCGCGGCTCTGGCTGAAGCGGCGTTCGGGGCCGGGGTAGGGCAGCAGTTCCCAGTTGCGGTTGTCGGTGCTGGCGACGGTGCCGGTGCGCATCACCCGCTTGAGCTCGTAGCCGTGCAGCTGGGTGACGTCGGCCACCGCGGTCTCGATTGCCTGCTGCACCTCGGCCAGCGGGGGAATCGGAATCCACAGCGGCAGCTCTTCGTCGAGCACATGGTCTTCGCGCACATAGCCGTGGGCGAGCACGTAGTCGCCCAGCCGCTGCGAGTTGCGCAGACCCGCGCAGTGGCCGAGCATGATCCAGGCATGCGGGCGCAGCACCGCGATGTGGTCGGTGATGTTCTTGGCGTTGGCCGGGCCGACGCCGATGTTCACCAGGGTGATGCCGCCGTGGTCGGGCTGCACCAGGTGATACGCCGGCATCTGCGGCAGCCGTGCGGGCGGGGCGCCCTGCGGCAGATCGGGCGGCGCACGGTGCCCGCGGCGCGGCGTGACCACATTGCCGGGCTCGACGAAGGCGGTGTAGGCAGCGTCGTCCCGCCCCGGCTCGGGCGCGCGCGCCATGATGTCGTGCGCCAGTCGCACGAACTCGTCGACGTAGAACTGGTAGTTGGTGAACAGCACGAAGTTCTGAAACGCCTCGGGCGCGGTGCCGGTGTAGTGCTGCAGGCGGTGCAGGGAATAGTCGATGCGCGGCGCGGTGAACAGCGCCAGCGGCAACGGCTCGCCCGGCGCCGTGTCGTGGGTGCCGTTGGCGATGCCGTCGTCCATCGCCGCCAAGTCGGGCAGGTCGAACACATCGCGCAGCCGCGCGCGCTGCTCGACGGTGAGCTGCGCTTCCACATGGCCGTTGCCGCCAAAACTGAAATGCAGCGGAATCGGCTGCGCGCTGCTCAGCACCTCGACCTGCACCGAGTGGTTGTCCATCAGCAGCCGGAACTGATTGCGCAGGTAATTGGCGAACAGTGTCGGGCGGGTCAGGGTGGTTTCGTAGACCCCGGGGCCGGCGACAAAGCCGTAGGGCAGCCGCGAGTCCGGCCGCATCGCGGTGCCCACGCGCACACGCACCGCGGGGTAGCACGCACGCACCCGCGCCGGGGGCACTTCGCCAGCGACGAAACGCGCCAGCCAGTGGCGCAGGTGGGCAAGTGCGGCGTCGTATATCGCCTGCACGCGGTCGAGCGCGGCCTGCGGGTCGTCGAACACCGCCGGCGCCGGCAGTTCGGGCAGCAGCAGATCGGGGGACGAGGGCGGAAGGCCGAAGATCGGGGTCGAATGGATCATGGCTGCATTGTCGCCGCAGCAAATCACCGCCGTGTGTCGGCGCTAGGACCGCAGGCGATGCAATATGCTTCACCGATGCTTTTCATCCTCTCTGTCAGGCGAGCCGTCCGATGCGTGTGCTGAGCTGGTTTGTGCGGCTGGTGCTGTTTCTGCTGCTGGTCGGGCTGGCGCTGAACAACCTGGAGCCGGCCACCCTGCACCTGCTGTTCGGCGCGCAATGGCGGGCGCCGATGATTGTGATCGTGCTGGTGGTGTTCGCGCTCGGCGCGGCGCTGGGGGTGGTGGCGATGCTGCCGTCGTGGATGCGGCATCGCCGCGCCGGCCGCGACACGGCGGCGCCGATCGAGCCGGCTCCCGCTGCCGCCAAATCTCCGCCGCCGCCAGCCGAGCGCCCCGCCGCCGTCGCCGATGGGAATCTCGATGGAGTTTGACCTGTGGTGGCTGCTGGTTCTGCCCTTGATGTTCGCGCTGGGGTGGGTGGCGTCGCGGCTGGACCTGCGGCAGTGGCGGTTCGAGCGCGGGCAGCGGCGCGAGGCGCCGCAGGCCTATTACCGCGGGCTGAACCACCTGCTCAACGAACAGCAGGATCAGGCGATCGACGCCTTCATCGAAGCGATGACCGCCGACCCGGACACCGTCGATCTGCACTTCGCGCTGGGCAATCTGTTCCGCCGCCGCGGCGAATACGAACGCGCGGTGCGGGTGCATCAGAACCTGCTGTCGCGCGCCGACGTGCCCCGGCCCGCGCGTGAACGCGCCCAGCTCGCACTGGCGCAGGACTACTTCAAGGCCGGGCTGCTTGACCGCGCCGAAAGCGCCTACGCCGACCTGCAGCGCGGTCGCCATGCGACCGAAGCGCTGACCGCGATGCTGCAGATCAGCGAGCGCACGCACGACTGGCCGCACGCCATCGCCCGCGCTGGCGAACTGCAGCAGCGCGCTGCCGGCAACTACTCGCGGCAGATTGCGCAGTACTGGTGCGAACTGGCGGTGCAGCATCGTGCCGCTGGCCGGGCGGACGAGGCGGCGAGCGCCTTGGCTCAAGCGCTGCAGGTGGCGCCGCAGGCGGTGCGACCGCGCTTGCTGCGCGCCGCCTGGGCGCAGGAGTCCGGTGACCTGGACGCGGCGCGGCACGAGCTGCAGAGCATCGATGCCGCGCAGCCCGCCTTTTTCGCGCTGGCCGCGGTGCCCTACGCGCAGATCGAGCAGCAGCAGGGGCGCGTGACCGAAGGGCTGGCGTGGCTGCGGCAGCGGCTGGCGCAACAGCCGGCGATCGACGTGCTCGACGCGGTGCTGCTGCTCGATCCCGATCCGGCCTCTCGGGCGCAATGCGCGCAGCAGTATCTGCAACAGCACCGCAGCCTGCTCGCGCTCAAGCGGGTGCTCGAACATCCGATGCCGGGCGCGCCGCTGCCCGAGGCCGCTGCAGCGATGCGCGCAGCGGTGGACAATGCGCTGCGCAGCCGCGAGCGCTACCGTTGCGCGGCCTGTGGCTTCGAGGCCCGCCAGTACTTCTGGCATTGCCCCGGCTGCCAGGGCTGGGAAACCTACCCGCCCCGCCGCCTGGAAGAACTCTCCCTGCTTGGATCATGAATCTGGAAACTCTGGCGCAATCGCGCGTGCTGGTGGTCGGCGACGTGATGCTCGACCGCTATTGGTTTGGCGCGGTCGATCGCATCTCCCCCGAAGCGCCGGTGCCGGTGGTGCGGGTGCAGCGCGATGAAGACCGCATCGGCGGCGCGGCCAACGTCGCGCTCAACGCCGTGACCCTGGGCGCGCAGACCACGCTGCTGTCGGTGGTCGGCGCCGACGAGCCCGGGCGCAAGCTCGCCGCGCTGATCCTCGACACCCCGATCCGCAACGCGATGCGGCAGGACGCGACTCTCAAGACCACGGTCAAGCTGCGGGTGATCTCCCGTCAGCAGCAGCTCATCCGCGTGGACTTCGAGCAGAAGCCCGACCACGAAGTGCTCGCCGACATGATGGAGCGCTACGAGCAGGAGCTCGATTTCCACGACGTGGTGCTGTTCTCGGACTACGGCAAGGGCGGGCTGACCCACCTCGAAGGCATGATGAATCTGGCGCGGCAGGCGGGCAAGACCATCCTCATCGACCCCAAGGGCCGCGACTACTCGCGCTACGCCGGCGCCACGCTCCTCACCCCCAACCGCGCCGAGCTGGCGCAGGTGGTCGGCGAGTGGGGCAGCGAGGCCGAGCTGACCGCCAAGGCACAAAAACTGCGGCGCGAGCTGCGGCTGAAGGCGCTGCTGCTCACCCGCTCGGAAGAAGGCATGAGCCTGTACACCGACGACGGCGAACTGCACATCCCGACCGAGGCGAAAGAGGTGTACGACGTATCCGGCGCCGGCGACACGGTGATTGCCACCGCCGCGGTGATGCTGGGTGCCGGCAGCAGTCTGGAAGACGCCGTGCGCACCGCCAACCGCGCCGCCGGCATTGTCGTCGGCAAGCTGGGCACGGCCTGCGTCACACCGCAGGAACTGTGGGGCTGAGGCGAGCAGAGCCGGCAAGGAGACCGTCATGACTCAACGCATCATCGTCACCGGCGCGGCCGGTTTCATCGGCAGCAATCTGGTCAAGGGGCTCAACGCCCGCGGCCACGCCGACATCATCGCTGTGGACAACTTGAGCCGCGGCGACAAGTTCCACAACCTCGTCGACCTGCGTATCAGCGACTATTTCGACAAAACCGAGTTCTACGAATTGTTCGCCAAGGGGCATTTCGGCAAGGTCGAAGCGGTGTTCCACCAGGGCGCCTGCTCCGACACCATGGAGCATGACGGCCGCTACATGCTGGACAACAACTACCGCACCAGCAAGACCCTGCTCGACACCTGCCAGCGCAGCGGCATTCGGCTGCTCTACGCCTCCAGCGCAGCGACCTACGGCGCCGGGCCCGAGTTCCGCGTCGATCCGGCGTGCGAAAAGCCGCTCAACGTCTACGGCTACTCCAAGCTTCTGTTCGACCAGGTGGTGCGGCTCACCCAATGCCACCTCACCAACGCCCAGGTCGTGGGCTTTCGCTACTTCAATGTCTATGGCCCGCGCGAGCAGCACAAGGGGCGCATGGCCTCGGTCGCCTTTCACCACTTCAACCAATACCGCAGCGAAGGCAAGGTCAAGCTGTTCGGCGAATACGGCGGCTACGGGCCGGGCGAGCAGCAGCGGGATTTCGTCTACATCGACGACGTGGTCGCGGTGAACCTGTGGTTTTTCGACCATCCGGGCAAGTGCGGCATTTTCAACCTCGGCACCGGCCGCGCGCAGCCGTTCAACGATGTCGCGCACACCGTGGTCAACACCCTGCGGCAGTCGCGCGGCTTGCCGGTGCTGTCGCTGGCCGAGCTGGTGGCCGCTGGGGAAATTGAATACATCCCGTTTCCCGAGGCGCTGGTGGGCAAGTATCAATGCCACACCCAGTCTGATCTGTCGGGGTTGCGCGCCGCTGGCTGCGAACACCGCTTCGCCTCGGTGCAGGAGGGCACCGCCGCCTACGTGCGCGCGCTGCTGGCGCAGGCGTGAGCCGCAGCCGTATCGACGCTCGCGCTGCCGGAATGATGGTGGCGCTGTGTGTGCTGTGGGCGCTGCAGCAGATTTCGCTCAAGGCGGCTGAGCCCGACGTCAGCGCAACGCTGATGCTCGGGCTGCGCTCGGGCATCGCTGCCGCGCTGGTGTCGGCGCTGATGCGCTGGCGCGGTCAGCCGCTGGCGCTGCGCTCGGGCAACTGGCGCGCGGGCGCGGTCGTCGGATTGCTGTTTGCGCTGGAGTTCGTGCTGGTGGCGCAGGCGATCCGGCACACCTACGCCGCGCACGTTGTCGTGTTCCTCTACACCGCGCCGATTTTTGCCGCGCTCGGCCTGCACCTCAGGCTGCCGGAGGAGCGGCTGCAGCCGCTGCAATGGCTGGGCATCGCACTGTCGTTTGCCGGCATCGTCGTGGCCTTTGTCGGCAGTGCGCCCCGCGTTGCGTCGCTGGATGCTCACCGGGTGCTGATCGGCGACGCCTTCGCGCTGGCCGGTGGCCTGGCCTGGGGCACCACCACGGTCACCATCCGCTGCACCCGGCTGTCGTCGGCCCCGCCGGCAGAGACCCTGCTGTACCAGCTCGCCATCGGCGCCGCGGTGCTGCTGCTGGCCGCCGCGCTGCTGGGCGAGACCCGGTTTCGTCCGACGCCCACGGCCTGGCTCAACCTGGCTTACCAGAGTGTCATCGTGTCCTTCGCCAGCTTTCTTGCGTGGTTCTGGCTACTGCGGCGTTACCTGGCTTCGCGGCTGGGGGTGTTTTCGTTTCTCACCCCTGTGTTCGGGGTGATCCTGGGTGTACTGTTGTTGGGTGAACCCTTGCAGCGCGCGTTCGCGGCCGGTGCGCTGCTGGTGGTGCTGGGCATTGTTCTGGTCAGCGGCGCCGGGGTGATCACCGCTGCATGGGCTGCGCGCCGCGGCTGAGCGCCGCACGCCTTTTCACATCAGCACATGCTCGCCGGCGTTGGCTTGGCCGAGGATGATGTAGTTGACCTTGCGGATGTCGGACAGCCGCGTGCCGCCGGCGTAGGAAATCGCGCTCTGCAGGTCTTCTTCCATTTCCCGCAGGGTGTCGGCGATTCGGCCCTTGATCGGCTCCAGAATGCGCTTGCCTTCGACGTTGCGGCGCTCGCCTTTATTGAACTCCGAGGCGCTACCGTAGTACTCCTTGTACAGCCGGCCGTCGACTTCGACGGTCTGGCCCGGCGACTCTTCGTGTCCGGCCAGCATCGAGCCGATCATCACCATGCTGGCGCCGAAGCGCACGCTTTTGGCGATGTCGCCATGCTCGCGGATGCCCCCGTCGGCGATGATGGGCTTGCTCGCCACCCGCGCGCACCATTTGAGCGCCGAGAGTTGCCAGCCGCCGGTGCCGAAGCCGGTTTTCATGCGGGTGATGCAGACCTTGCCAGGGCCGATGCCGACCTTGGTCGCGTCCGCGCCCCAGGCCTCGAGGTCGATCACCGCCTCGGGGGTGCCGATGTTGCCGGCGATCACAAAGGCCTGCGGCAGATGCTGCTTGATGAACCCGATCATTCGCTGCACGCTGTCGGCGTGGCCATGCGCAATGTCGATGGTCACGTAATCCGCACCCAGTCCTTCGGCGGCGAGTTGCCGCACGGTCTCGCGGTCAGCGTCCTTCACCCCCAGCGAAATCGACACGAACAGCCCGGCATCGCGCATCTGCCGCGCGAAGGCGACGGCATCGACGTCGAAGCGGTGCATCACATAGAAGTAGCCATTCGCCGCGAGCCAGCGGCACAGCGGGGCATCGACCACGGTTTTCATGTTGGCCGGCACCACCGGCAGGCGAAATCGCCGCCCGCCGAATTCGACGGACGGGTCGCACTGACTGCGGCTTTCCACGCGGCATTTGCGCGGCAGCAGCAGAATGTTGTCGTAATCGAAAATGTCCATCGTCACACCTCCGGCGCCCTGCCGCAACCTCGCCGCGGCATCGCGGCCGGGCCAAACAGCAGGCGCAAAAAAACCGGGCGGCGCAAATCGCGGCCCGGTGATTCATTCTAGGCCGGCCGCGCCGCGTTTTTGCGCCGGGGCTTGCCGCATCGCCAAGCGCCGGCGCGGGCAGCGGTTCCTAGAATGCCGCGATGACTTCCCTGATCGAACACCTCAACCCCGAGCAGCGCGCCGCGGTCACCCTGCCGAACGAAAACGCGCTGATCCTCGCCGGCGCCGGCAGCGGCAAAACGCGGGTGCTGACCACTCGCATCGCCTGGCTGCTCGCGAGCGGGCAGGTGTCGCAGGCGGGCATTCTGGCGGTGACCTTCACCAACAAGGCGGCGAAGGAAATGCTCGCCCGGCTGCAGGCCATGCTGCCGCTGCCCACCCGCGGCATGTGGGTCGGCACCTTCCACGGGTTGTGCAACCGCTTTCTGCGCGCGCACTGGCGGGAAGCCGGGCTGCCGCAGACCTTCCAGATTCTCGACACTCAGGACCAGCTTGCGGCGATCAAACGGCTGCTCAAAACCCTGGGGGTCGATGAGGAGCGTTTCGCGCCCAAACAGGTGCAATGGTTCATCAACGGCGCAAAGGAGCGCGGTCTGCGTCCGCACGAGGTCGATGCGAACGACCCGCATTCCCGCCGCATGGTCGAAATCTTTCAGGCGTACGAGGCGCAATGCACCCGCGAGGGCGTGGCCGACTTTGCCGAACTGCTGCTGCGCTCATACGAAATCCTGCGCGACCACGAAGCGCTGCGCCTGCACTACCGCCGGCGCTTTCGTCACATCCTGGTCGATGAATTCCAGGACACCAACCGCCTGCAATATCTGTGGCTCAAGCTGCTGGCCGGGCCGGACGACCCGCAGGGCAGCCATGTGTTCGCGGTCGGCGATGACGACCAGAGCATCTACGCCTTCCGCGGCGCGCACGCCGGCAATATGGACGATTACCAGCGCGAGTTCCATGTCCGCCACCTGATCAAACTCGAGCGCAACTACCGCTCGCACGGCCACATCCTCGACGCCGCCAACCAGCTCATTTCCCGCAACACCCGCCGGCTGGGCAAGACCCTGCGCACCGATGCCGGTGCCGGCGAGCCGGTCCGGGTGTACGAGGCGGCGAGCGACCAGGCCGAGGCCCAATGGCTGGTCGAGGAAATCCGGCAACTGCTGCGCGGCGGACTGCCGCATCACGAAATCGCCATCCTCTACCGCTCCAACGCCCAGTCGCGGGTGATCGAGGGCGCGCTGTTCAACGCCGGGCTGCCCTACCGCGTCTACGGCGGGCTGCGCTTTTTCGAGCGCGCCGAAGTCAAACACGCGCTGGCGTATCTGCGGCTGATCGACAACCCGCAGGATGACACCGCGTTTCTGCGGGTGGTGAACTTTCCGCCGCGGGGCATCGGCGCCCGCACCCTGGAGCAACTGGCCGACGCCGCTCGGCTGCGGCAGGTGCCGCTGGTCGATTCGATCGACGCGCTGGGCGGTCGCGGCGCCGTGGCGCTGCAGAGCTTTGTCGACCTGCTGGTGCAGATGCGCACTCAGGGGCGCGACGCCAGCCTGCCCGATCTGGTGCGGCGGGTGATCGAACAGTCAGGCCTGCAGGCACACTACCAGGCCGAGCGCGACGGCCAGGAGCGGCTGGAAAACCTGGAGGAACTGGTCAACGCCGCCGCGGCGTTTGTGATGCAGGAAGGCTTCGGGCTGCACGCACAGGCGCAGCAGGCGGCCGGTACGGTCGATGCCGACACCGGCGAAACCCTGTCGCCTCTGACCGCCTTCCTCACCCATGCCGCTTTGGAGGCCGGCGACAACCAGGCGCAGACCGGGCAGGACGCGGTGCAGATGATGACGGTGCACGCGGCCAAGGGGCTGGAGTTCGACGCGGTGTTCATCACCGGGCTGGAGGAACACCTGTTTCCGCACGAAAACGCGCTGGCCGACCCCGAAGGGCTGGAGGAGGAGCGGCGGCTGATGTATGTGGCGATCACTCGGGCGCGCAAGCGCCTGCAGCTCAGCCTGGCGCAGACCCGGATGCTGCATGGGCAGACCCGCTACAACCTGCGCAGCCGCTTTCTCGACGAACTGCCGCAGGAGAGTCTGAAGTGGATCAGCGCCAAGGCCACGGGCTTTGCCGAGGCGCTCGGCGCCAGCCGCGGCTACGCTGAGCGTGGGTTTGCGGCGCGCGAGAGTCGTGCCGCAGACCGAGGGTTCAGCTCGGTGCTGAACACCGTAGCCGCCCGCAGCGAGCCGCCGCAATCAGCCACCGGCTGGCGGGTCGGGCAGGGCGTGTTCCACAACAAATTCGGCGAAGGCCGGATTCTGGCGATTGAAGGGCAAGGCGACGACGCCCGCGCCCAGGTGCAGTTCAACCGCCACGGCACCAAGTGGCTGGCGCTGGCGATCGCCAGGCTCACCCCGATCTGATCGCGCTGCACGTTCCTGCCGGCGCCCGGTCGTAGCGTGGGTGATGTGACGGCCAGCCGCGCCGGCGGCCCATCTCGCGGTCGATGCAGCGCCTTTGCAACGCGCAGCCCCCGCGAACGGCGGGATCGGGCCCCGCGAATCCAGCGTGTTTATAGAAATGTGAAGTTTTGCGGATATCCTGCCATTCGTCTTTTGTAACGGGAATGAATGTAAAGGCGCCCGTGTATTCTGAAAATCGTTCGGCATGACGGGTTGAAGATCGAAACAGCAACGGCGGTGCTCACGGTTACCGCTCCCGCCGCACGCCTTTTCTCCATCCCCGCGCTTCGCGTCCTGCTTCCGGCCTCCCCATGCTCGACACCCCTGAAAACCTCTCCTTGCCGCGGCCTTTGCAGTCGGCGATCGACCTGCCGCAGCCCGCCGCTCCAGCGGGCCGCCGCGGGGGTCTCGCCCTGCTGCTGCTCGCCGCGAGAGCGCGCTGGCTGTCGCTGCTGGTGGCGGCGCTGATCGGTGCATTGATGCTCACCGGCATGTTCGCGCGCGAGCCCTGGAAGGCCGACGAGCCGTATTCGGTCGGCATGGTGCTGAGCTTCGCCGATGGCAGCGACTGGGTGGTGCCGCGCATTGCCAGTGTGCCGTTCATGGAAAAGCCGCCGCTGATGTATTGGACCGCGGCGCTGACCGCGCGGGCGACTGACGACTGGCTGCCGTTTTTCGACGGCGCGCAGCTCGCCACCGTGGGCTGGCTGGTGCTGATGCTGTGGATGCTCGGGCGCGCCGGCGAGGCACTGGCCGGGGGAGGCGACCGCGCGCCGCTGCGCCCCGGGGTGCGGGCGATGCTGTGGATGCTGGGCACCGTGGGCGCACTCGAACACCTGCACAAGCTGACCGCCGACGTGCCGTTCACCGCCGGGGCGGCGATCGCGCTGGCCGGACTGGTGGCTTATGCCCGCAGTGCCGCGCCGGCTGATGGCCGGGCGGTCGAGCCCGGCGCTACCTCCGCGCTGCCACGCACATCCTGGGGCGCCGGCTTGCTGCTGGGCAGCGGGGTGGGTATCGCCTTTCTCAGCAAGGGGCTGCTGGTTCCGGGTGTGGTCGGCATCACCGCCTTGCTGGCGCTGGCGCTGCCGGCGTTTCGCCGCCGCAGCTACATCGAAACCCTGGCCTGGGCGCTGCTGGCTGCGCTGCCCTGGCTGCTGATCTGGCCGTGGGCGCTGTGGCGGGATTCGCCCTCACTGTTCGTGCTCTGGTTCTGGGACAACAACTTCGGCCGCTATTTCGGCTTCGAGCATCTGGGCGGGGCGCGCGGCAGCAACTGGGACGCGCTGCGCTCGCTGATCGGGCTGAGTTTTCCGGCCGGATGGGTCGCGCTTGCTGCGGGTGTGGGCGCGGTGTGGAGCCGCGGCTGGCCGGGGTGGAAACGCCTCGATCCGGCAGTCGCGATGCTGTGGATCTACGTCGCGGTGTTCGTCGCGACGCTGTGGTGGTCGGCTGTGCTGCGCGACATTTACCTGCTGCCGATGTTCCCGGCGCTGGCGCTGCTGGCGAGCCGGGTGCGACTGCCGCAGCGGCTCGACCGCGCGTGGGCCGCCGCGGCGATTGCGCTGTTCAGTGTGCTGGGGCTGGCGATCTGGCTGCGCTGGGTGGCGATGGTCTCCGGCCACGGCCAGACCTTCACCTTCGGCCTGGGCAAATGGTTGCCGCTGGACTGGCCGCTGCGCCTGTCCTGGCCCGATGTGCTGCTGGCCACAGCGATTGCCGTGCTGTGGATGGGGGTGATCGGGCTGTGGCGGCGCGGCCGCGCCGATGCGCTGCTGGTCGGGTTTGCCGGGCTGACGTTTCTGTGGGGCTCGGCGTTCAGCCTGCTGCTCCCGTGGGTCAACGCCGCGCGCGGCTACGACGCCACTTTCGCGGCGATGGAGCAGCACGTGCCGGCCGACGTGAGCTGCATCTGGACCGATGGCGTTGGCGATTCAGAGCGGGCGATGGTCGATCTGGACACCCGGTTGCAACCCATCATCGCCGATGGACTTCGCGCCGATCAGCCGTGTCCGGCATTGCTGGTCGAAGACAAGGCAGCAGCGCGCCTGGCCATGCCGAGCGCGCCGTGGCGGCTAGTGTGGCAGGGCGGCCGGCCCGGAGATACCAACGAGCGCTACCGGTTGTTCCTTCGTAATGACCGTTGAAGCTCAGGCTGGCGCTTTGCGGCGGTAGCTGACCAAGGCGTAGCGCAATCCACTGGCGCTGACCGCAGGTTGCCGCGAGGTTTCGACGAACTGCTCGCGCGGCCAGTCGGGAAAATGCGTGTCGCCGTCGAAGTCGGCGTCGATTTCGGTCAGTTCCAGCGCATCGGCCAGCGGCAAGGCCGCGGCGTAGAGCTGCGCGCCGCCGATCACGAACACCCTGGGCGCACCTGCTGCCAGCGCCAGCGCGGCCGGCAGCGAGTCGGCCCGCTCGGCGCCGACGGGCTGCCACTGCGCATCGCGGCTGACGACGATGTTGTGCCGCCCGGGTAGCGGCCGGCCCAGCGACTCCCAGGTGCGGCGGCCCATGATGATCGGGTGGCCGAGGGTCAGCGCCTTGAAATGCCGCAGGTCCTCGGGCAGATGCCAGGGGAGCGCGCCGCCCTTGCCGATCACACCGTTGCGCGCGACGGCGGCAATGAGGACGACCTCGCTCATACCGCGACCGGCGCCTTGATCGGCGGGTGGTGTCGGTAGTCGCGCAGCACAAAGTCTTCGAAGGTGTAATCGAACAGCGAAGCCGGCCGCCGCGCGAATTCCAGCGTCGGGTAGGGGTAGGGCGGGCGCGAGAGCTGCTCGCGCACCTGCTCGAAATGGTTGTGATAGACGTGGCAGTCGCCGCCGGTCCAGATGAATTCACCGGGCAGCAAGTCGGTCTGCTGCGCCATCATGTGCACCAGCAGCGCATAGCTGGCGATGTTGAACGGCACCCCGAGAAACAGGTCGGCGCTGCGCTGGTAGAGCTGGCAGCTCAGCCGGCCGGGCTCGCCCTCGCGCGCCGGGGGCGACACGTAGAACTGGAAAAACGCATGGCAGGGCGGCAGCGCCATGTCGGGAATCTGCGCGACATTCCACGCGCTGACGATGATGCGGCGCGAATCGGGTTGCTCGCGGATCAGCCGCAGCGCCTCGCTGATCTGGTCGATGGCGCGGTGCGGGTCGTGGGCGGTCGGCGCCGGCCAGGCACGCCATTGCACCCCGTAGATCGGCCCGAGGCTGCCGTCCGCGCGCGCCCATTCGTCCCAGATGGTCACGCCGTGTTGCTGCAGCCAGCGCACATTCGACTCGCCGCGCAGGAACCACAGCAACTCGTAGGCGATGCTCTTGAAGTGCACCCGCTTGGTGGTGATCAGCGGAAAGCCCGCGGCCAGGTCGAAGCGCATCTGCGCGCCGAACACGCTGCGCGTGCCGGTGCCGGTGCGGTCGGACTTGTCCTGCCCGTGCAGGAACACCTGGCGCAGCAGATCTTCGTAAGGGGTGGCGATGTGGGGCATGGTGGCAAAGGTCGTCAACGTCGCGATGCTAGTGCAGCGCGGTGCAGCGGCCGGCTTGCTCTGGCGAGAACCGAAGGTGCCGCGAATGCAAGCCGTGGCGCTTCGGGACAACCCTCGGGCAAAACTCAGAATGCAGGCAAAGCTTCCCTGACAAATTGCCGCGAAACGCAACACGATGTAAAGAGTGCATCCAGCCGGCACTGTCGGTTGTGCGTCGGTTTGCAGACACTGAGAATCCGCCCCCAATTCGCAGCGCTGCCCAAGCGGCGGCCAGTGAAGGGCAGCGGCGCCGGCTCACCGGCCGGCCCCGCATCGCATCCAACAGAGGGCAAAGACCCCACGACCGAGGAGACTCACCATGCAAGCCACCTCCCTGCCTGCAGGGATTGTGTTCGCCCAGCCGCTGACCCCGGTGGCGAACTCCCTGCTGCTTTCGTTTCTGCTGGCCGCGCTGCCTATTGCCGTCGCACTGGTGCTGCTGGGCATTCTGCGGCGTCCGGCCTGGCAGGCGTCGCTGGCCGGGCTGATCGTCGGTCTGATCGTCGCCGTCGGCGTGTGGGGCATGCCCGCGGGGCTGGCGCTCGATGCGGTGGCCGCCGGCGCGGCGCTGGCGCTGCTGCCGGTGATGTGGATCGTGTTCAACGCGCTGCTGCTTTACAACGTCGCGGTCAAGTCCGGGCGGTTCGAGCTGTTCCGGCAATGGATGCTCGACCACCTGCCCGACGACCGCCGGCTGGTGCTGCTGGTGGTGGCGTTTTCCTTCGGCTGTCTGCTCGAGGGCATCGCCGGCTTCGGCACCCCAGTGGCGATCACCAGCGCGCTGCTCGTCGGCCTGGGGTTTCCGGCGATCGAGGCGCTGACCTACACGCTGATTTTCAACACCGCCCCGGTGGCGTTCGGCGCTTTAGGCGTGCCGATCACCGTGCTCGGCGCGGTGACCAGCATGCCGCCGACCACCCTGGCGTCCATGGTCGGCCGGCAGCTGCCGTTTTTCGCGTTTCTGCTGCCGTTCTACGTCGTCGGTCTGTATGGCGGCTTGCGTTCGATTCGCAAGCTGTGGCCGGCGCTGGTGGTGTCGGGCGGCAGTTTCGCGCTCACCCAGTTCGTGGTGTCCAACTTCATCAGCTACCAGCTCACCGACGTGCTGGCCTCGCTGGTGTCCATCATCATCACCGTGGCCTTCCTCAAGACCTGGAAGCCCGAACCCGACCCGCAGTTCGCCGTCACCCGCAGCGCCCCGCGGGCCGAGGGCGCCGCGCGGGTGGGCTATGGCGGGTGGATGCCGTGGATTGTGATTTCGGTGGTCGTGATCGTGTGGATCAACCTCAAGGTGTTCCTGATCGGCGACGTCAAAGTGCACTGGCCCGGGCTGGACAAGGCGGTGTGGATCACCCTCTACAAAAAGCCCTATGAGGCGATCTGGGACTTCCAGCCGATGGGCACGGGTACCGCGATTTTGCTGGCGGCCATCATCACCGCGATCTGGACCCGCACCGGATTTGGCGACTTTTTCGGCTGCGTCGCCCGCACCTGGAAGCAGCTATGGATTGCCATCATCACCGTGATGATGATCGTCGGGCTGGCCTTCCTGCTCAACTACTCGGGCATGAGCTACACCCTAGGTGTGGGCGTGGCCTCGGTGGGCGCGCTGTTCCCGCTGCTGTCGGCCTTCCTCGGCTGGGTCGCGGTGTTCCTGTCGGGCAGCGACACCTCGGGCAATGCGCTGTTCGGCAATCTGCAGGCCGTGGCCGCGCGGCAGCTGGGTCTGGACCCGGTGCTGATGGCCGCGACCAACTCCTCCGGCGGGGTGATGGGCAAGATGATTTCGCCGCAGAACATCGCCACCGGGGTGTCGACCACCGAGCTCAAGGGCCAGGAAGGCAAGGTGTTCGCGCGCACCTTCTGGCACAGCGTGTTCCTCACCGTGCTGCTGGGCATTCTGGTGTTCCTGCAGCAGCATGTGCTGACTTGGATGATCCCGGCGTTGCCGATGAAGTGAAGAGGGCGCTGCAGGGCATGCCGCCCAAGCGCCCACCGCGGCGGCGTCACTGCAGGAACTGCAGCGCCGCCAGACTGGCGTAGAGCCCTCCGCGGCGCATCAGCTCGGCATGGGTGCCGATGTCGACGATGCGCCCGGCTTCCATCACCATAATGCGGTCGGCGCGCTGCACCGTCGCCAGCCGGTGCGCAACCACGATGGTCGTGCGCCCGCTCATTGCGTGTTCCAGCGCGGTCTGCACTTCGCGCTCGCTTGCCGCGTCGAGCGCGCTGGTCGCTTCGTCGAGCAGCAGCAGCGGGGCGTTCTTGAGCATCGCGCGGGCGATGCTGATGCGCTGCTTCTGCCCGCCCGACAACCGCACCCCGCGCTCGCCCAGATAAGTGTCGAAGCCCTGCGGCAGCGCGTCGAGAAAGGCTTCGGCCTGCGCCGCGCGTGCGGCGGCGCGCACCTCGGCGTCGCTGGCGTCGGGGCGGCCGTAGCGGATGTTGTCGGCGGCACTCGCGGAAAAAATCACCGCGTCCTGCGGCACCAGGCCGATGCGCTCACGCAGCGCGTGCAGGCTGGCGTCGCGCACGTTGACGCCATCGACACAGACCTCGCCCTGCTGGGCGTCATAAAACCGCAGCAGCAGTTGCAGCACCGTGGTCTTGCCGGCGCCGCTGGGGCCGACCAGCGCCACCGTCTCGCCCGGCTGCACGCGCAGATCGAAGACGTCGAGCGAAGGCTGGTCGGGGCGTGATGGGTAAAAGAAACGCACGCCGCGCAGTTCCACGCGCGAGCCGCTGGGCGCCAGCGGCAGCGGTTTGGGCGCGGGCGGATCGACCACCGCCGAGCGCTGCGCCAGCAGCTCCATCAGCCGCTCGGTTGCGCCGGCGGCGCGCAGCAGATCGCCCAGCACCTCGGCCAGCGCCGCCGCCGAGCCGGCGACCAGACCGATGTACAGCACCGTCTGCCCCAGCACCCCGGCGCTCATGCGCCCCTGCATCACCGCCACCGTGCCCAGATAAAGGCCGTAGAGCAGCGCCGCGAACAGCGCAATGACGATGAACGCGGTGAGCAGCGCGCGCACCCGGTTGCGGCGCACGGCGGTGGCGAACGCGCTCTCGGCCGCACCCTGAAAGCGCGCGGCTTCGGCCGATTCGCGCACATAGCTCTGCACCACCGGCATCGCCGCGAGCACCTCGGCAGCGAGCGCGCTGGCGTCGGCGATGCGGTCCTGGCTGGCGCGCGACAGCCCGCGCACCCGCCGGCCGATGGCCACCGCCGGCAGCACCACCAGCGCAATCACCCCACCGACGCCCAGCATCAGCTGCGGGTTGGTCGCAATCAGCATGCCCATGCCACCGAGCAGCACCACCGCATTGCGCAGCCCCATCGAAAAACTGGTGCCGACCACGGTCTGCACCAGGGTGGTGTCGGTGGTCAGGCGCGAAATCACCTCGCCGCTTTGCGTGTGCTCGAAAAACTCCGGGCTTTGCCGCAGCACATGGGCGTAGACCGCGCTGCGCACGTCGGCGGTCACCCGCTCGCCCAGCCAGCTCACCATATAAAAACGCGCGGCGGAAAACACGCCCAGTGCAGCGGCCAATGCGAACAGCCCGCCGAAATGGAGCAACAGCGCCGATCGCGGGGTGCTGGCGCTCGGGTGCAGCAGTCCGCCGTCGATCAGCCAGCGCAGCGCCAGCGGAAAGCTCAGGGTGCTGGCGGCTGCCAGCAGCAGAAACAGCAGCGCCAGCGCGATGCGGCCGCGATACGGGCGCAGAAACGGCAGCAGACCGGAGAGGGCACGCAGACTGCGCGCCTTGCCGCGCGCAGGCGCGGCGGAGGTATCGGGGGGCATGCGAGGATTACAGCATGCGGTCTGGCGCCGTGCCGGCGACCCTCGCATGGGTTGTGCGCACGCGCAAGACGCGGGCTGATGCCGCGCGAAGCCGCGGCCGGTCAGCGACGAGCGGCCGCAACCGAATCCGCAAGGGTCAGGCGGCCTGGCTATCGCTCGCCGGAAGTCGCCGGCCGCTCCAGTGACAGCACCTGCGCCTGCGGCTGCGCGCCGGTGCGGCTGTAGCCGACGAAATGCGCGCCGGCCTCGATGTCCAGCGCCTGCGCGGTCACGTCGCCTTCGACCCGGCCCTGGCCGTGAATGCGCAACTGCTCGGCCGCATGCACCTCGGCCTTGACACGGCCGAGCACCATCACATTGCGGGCGCTGACCCGCTCGCCTTCGATCGACCCGCTGGCCGAAACTTCGAGATCGCCGTCCACCTCGACGGTGCCGTGAATCGCGCCATCGACACGCAGATTGCCCGCAGTGCGCAGATTGCCGCGCAGCTCGCTGCCGGCGCCGATGAAAGTCGGCGCGGCGCGGCTGCCGTCGGTGACGGGGACGATGTCGTTGCCGCGGGTGGCGGTTTTGCTGGACTTGAACATGAGCGGCTCACCTCCTGACTTCGACATAGGGTTCGGGGTCGACGGTCTTATCGCCGTAGAACAGCGAGTAGTGCAGATGCGGCCCGGTCGAGCGCCCGCTGTTGCCGCTGAGCGCAATCACCTCGCCGCGCCTGATCTTCTGCCCCGGCTGCACCAGCACCTTGGACAGATGACCGAACAGGCTGCTGTAGCCGAAGGCGTGGTCGATCACCACGCACAGCCCGTAGCCGGCGCGCGGCGCGGCGCTGGCGACCACGCCGTCGGCGGTCGCGCGCACCGGGGTGCCGATCGGCACCTGAAAGTCCATGCCGTTGTGGAACTCCATGCCGGCGCCGAAGGGGTTGGGGCGCAGCCCGTATTCGGAGGTGATGCGCGGGTCGCCGTCGATCGGCTCGCCCATCGGCCGCGCCGCCTCGCGTGCGGCCAGTCGCCGCGCCTGCGGCAGCAGGGCGTCGAGCCGCTGCGCCAGCCGCGCCGCCTCGTCGCCCTGCAGCGCGGCCGCCTGTGCCAGAGTCAGCGGCTCGGCGATTCCGCCCTGCGGCTCTTTGTGCGCCTGCTGCTCCAGCGGAAACTGCTGCGCGCGTTCGTGCACCACTCCGCGCAGGGTGTTGGCCAGCGCATCGACCCGGGTCTTGAGCGCGAGCAGGGTGCGGGTCATCGCCGAGTTCTCGGCCTGCAGCCGGGCGTTGGCGTCCTGCGCCTGCGCGGCGCTGGCGGCCAGGCGTTGCGCCTGTCGCTGCGCGTCCAGGCTGGCCCACTGGCTCCAAGCTGAATAAAGGGTGAACGCCAGCCACAGCAGCGCGCCGGCGCCCAGCAGCAGCATGAACCGCCGCAGCGCCTGCAGGTCGATGCGCAGGCTGTGCGCGGGATGGCCCGGGCGGGTGATGAGGATTTCGATGTGCCGCGACTGCGCCGCCGTGCGCGCGCTGGCCGGCCGCGCCAGCAGGCGCGAGACGGTGTGGCGGAGTTCGGACAGTCGCATCAGGCGGACGTGAGAAGTAACCGAAAGTTGCGAAGTCTATGCCGCGATCGTGACGCGCCGGACAAACGCCGGCTTCGCTGCCGCGGGCGCGGGCTGGGCTGCGGCTTATCCTCCGTGCGTGCCGGCGGCGAAGCGGGTGATTGCCCCGTCCGCCATCGGGCTGCGTGCCCGGCCGGTATAGTCGCCGCATGACCGACAGCACCTCCCGCCCGCCGCAGTGGGACACCGCGGCGGACGACGCGATCCGCCTGCGCGGCGCGCGCCAGAACAATCTCAAAGACCTCGACCTCGACATCCCGCTGGGCAAAATCGTCGTGGTCACCGGCGTGTCCGGCTCGGGCAAGAGCTCGCTGGCGTTCGACACCGTCTACGCCGAGGGCCAGCGCCGCTACGTCGAGACCTTCTCCCCATACGCGCGGCAGTTCCTCGACCGCATGGATCGGCCGCAGATCGACCGCATCGAGGGCATTCCGCCGGCGATCGCGATCGACCAGACCAACCCGGTGCGCACCTCGCGCTCCACCGTCGGCACCATGACCGAGCTGGCCGACCACCTCAAGCTGCTCTGCGCCCGCGCCGCGCAGCTGTTCTGCCGCGGCTGCGGCGCGCCGGTGCGGCGCGACACCCCGCAGAGCATCGCCGCCGACGTGCAGACGCGGGCGCAGGCCGCAGGCGGCCTGCGCGCGGCGATCGCCTTCACCGTGCCGGTGCCGGCGGGGATGACGGTGGAGTCGATCACCGCGCAGCTCGCGGCGCAGGGATACACCCGGGTGCTGGCGCAGCGATCGACCGCAGCCGGGGTCGAGCTCGACGTCGCGCAGGACCGCCTGCGCCTGCCCAGCGACGACCCGGGACGGCTGCTCGAAGCGATCGAGACCGCGCTGCGGCTCGGGCAGGGGCGGATCGCGGTGCATCGGCTGCCCGCGGCCGTCGAGGCGAGCGATGCGAAGCCGTCGGACGAGGCGGCCGCGCCGTGGCGCTACAGCGCCGACCTGCATTGCCCCGACTGCGACATCCACTACCGCGACCCGACCCCGGCGCTGTTCAGCTTCAACTCGCCGGTGGGCGCGTGCGAGACCTGCCGCGGCTTTGGCCGGGTGATCGGCATCGACCTCGATCTGGTGATCCCCGACCCGCGCAAGACCCTTCGCGACGGCGCAGTCAAGCCCTGGCAGACCGAGAGCTTTCGCGAATGCCAGACCGATCTGCAGCGCTACGCCCCGGCGGCCAAGGTGCGGCTGGACGTGCCCTGGGCCGAGCTGAGCGAGCGCGAGCGCGGCTGGGTACTCGACGGCGACCCCGACTGGCGCGGCGACTGGCAGCGGCAGTTCTACGGCGTGCGGCGCTACTTCGACTGGCTGGAAAGCCGTGCGTACAAAATGCACGTGCGGGTGCTGCTGTCCAAATACCGCAGCTACACCGTCTGCCCGGCGTGCGGCGGCGCGCGGCTGAAAACCGAAGCGCTGCTGTGGCGGCTGGGCAGCGCCGACGACGCGGCGCAGGCGCTGGGCGAGGACGGAGCCGGAGGCGAGCGTTATGCGCGCTTTCGTCCGGTCGGCGTGCAGTGGAGCCAGGCGCGGCTGGCCGCGCTGCCCGGGCTGAGCCTGCACGACCTGAACTCGCTGCCGATCGACCGCGTCGCCGCGCTGTTTTCGCGGCTGCAACTGCCGGAGATGGAACACGCGGCCAGCAGCCTGCTGCTGGACAACATCCGCGCCCGGCTGCGCTACCTGCAGGACGTCGGGCTCGGGTATCTGACCCTGGACCGGCAGTCACGCACCCTGTCCGGCGGCGAGGTGCAGCGCATCAACCTGACCACTGCGCTGGGCACCGCGCTGACGCAAACGTTGTTCGTGCTCGACGAGCCGTCGATCGGCCTGCACCCGCGCGACCTCGACCGGCTGGCTGCCGTGCTCAAGCGGCTGCGCGACGCCGGCAACTCGCTGCTGGTGGTCGAGCACGACCCGCAGCTCATGCGTGCGGCCGACTGGATGATCGAAATCGGCCCCGGCCCAGGCGAGCGCGGCGGGCGGCTGGTCTACCAGGGGCCGGTGGCCGGCGCCGCTGCCGCCGGCACGCTGACCGGCCAATTCCTGTCCGGCCGCAAGCGGGTGGCCGACGCGCTGCCGCTGCCGCGCCGCCTCCGGCGCGACGCGCAGGGCCATCTCACCGCGCCGCGGCTGATCCTCGAAGGGGCGCGCGAGCACAATCTGCGCGACCTGACGGTAGAAGTGCCGCTGGGCGCGATGGTTGCCGTCACCGGGGTGTCGGGCTGCGGCAAGTCCACACTGGTCGGCGATGTGCTGTACCCGGCGCTGGCGCGCGCGCTGGGGCAGACCGCGCCGCCGCCCGGCGCGTTTGCCCGGCTGCTCGGCGCCGAGCAGCTGGCGCGGGTGGAGTTCGTCGACCAGTCGCCGATCGGCAAGACCGCGCGCTCCAACCCGGTGAGTTTCGTCGGTGCGTTCGACCCCATCCGCAAGCTGTTCGCCGCGCAGCCGGCAGCGCGCGAGCGCAACTACACCGCGGGCACCTTCAGCTTCAACAGCGGCGACGGCCGCTGCCCCACCTGCGGCGGCTCGGGGTTCGAGCACGTCGAAATGCAGTTTCTGTCCGACGTTTATCTGCGCTGCCCCGACTGCGACGGCAAGCGCTACCGCGCCGAGGTGCTCGAAGTCGAGCTGCCGGCGCAGGGCGACGAGCCGGCGCTGAACATCGCGCAGGTGCTCGACCTGACCGTGGCGCAGGCCATCCGCCGCTTCGCCCGCCAGCCGGACATCGTGCGCGGGCTCAAGGCGCTGGCCGATGTCGGGCTGGATTACGTGCGGCTGGGGCAGCCGACGCCGACGCTCTCTGGCGGCGAGGCGCAGCGGCTCAAGCTCGCCGGCTTTCTCGCGGAGGCGGCGCGCACCCGCAGCGGCTTGGCGCACCGCGGTAGCCTTTACCTGTTCGACGAGCCGACCACCGGGCTGCACTTCGAGGACATCGCGAGGTTGCTGGCCGCGCTGCGCCGGCTGGTCGACGCCGGGCACACGGTGCTGCTGATCGAACACAACCTGGACGTGATCGCCGCCTGCGACTGGGTGATCGACCTCGGCCCCGAAGGCGGCGAGCAGGGTGGGCGGCTGGTGTTCGCCGGGCCGCCGCAGGAGCTGGCGAACTGCGCGGCGTCGCACACCGGCCGGGCGCTGGCGCGCGAGCTCGCGCACGCGGCGCCTGCGACCTTTCCCGCCACGGCTGCGGCCAACGCCCCGCAGACGCTGCGCGCGGCCGAGCCGGCAGCGGCCTATGTGGCGGTTGCTGCCGCCGATGCGCCGCCGGTCGATGCCATCGCGGCCGATGACGCCGGCACCCCGCTGGCCGAAGCGCTGCGACGCGGCCAGTCCGGGTTCATAGCGATCCGTGGCGCGCGTGAGCACAACCTGCGCGCGGTGGACGTGGACATTCCGCGCGGACAGTTGACGGTGATCACCGGGGTGTCAGGCAGCGGCAAGTCCACGCTGGCCTTCGACGTGCTGTTCAACGAAGGGCAGCGGCGGTATCTGGAGTCGATCAACGCCTATGCGCGGCAGTTCGTGCAACCGGCCGCGCGACCGGACGTGGAGGCGATCTACGGCATTCCGCCGACCGTGGCGATCGAGCAGCGCACCAGTCGCGGCGGGCGCAAAAGCACGGTGGGCACGCTGACCGAGGCGTATCACTTTCTGCGGCTGATCTACGCCAAGTGCGGCACCCAGTATTGCCCCGACTGCGATCTGCCGATCGAGCCGCAGAGCGAGGACGCGATTGCCGCGCAGATTCTGCGCGACTGGCGCGGCCGGCACATCGGCCTGCTGGCGCCGCTGGTGGTGCAGCGCAAGGGCTATTACACCGAGCTGGCCGCGTGGGCGCAGGGCATGGGCTACAGCCATCTGCGGGTTGACGGCGAGTTCGTGTCGACCGAACACTGGCCGCGGCTGGACCGCTTCAAGGAGCACAGCATCGAGCTGCCGGTGGGCGATCTGACGGTGCAGCCACAGGCCGAAGCCGCGCTGCGCGAACTGCTGCACCGCGCGCTGACCCTGGGCAAGGGCGTGGTGCTGGTGCTCGGGCCGCTGGACGGACTGGCGCAGGCGCTGGCCGCGGGCGGGCCGTTGCCGGCGATGCGCAGTTTGCTGCTGTCCACGCAGCGCGCGTGCCCGGGGTGCGGGCGCAGCTTCCGCGAGCTCGACCCGCGGCAGTTTTCCTACAACTCCCCGGCCGGCTGGTGCCCGCAGTGTTTCGGCACCGGTGAGGTGCTTCCGGGGTTCGACGCCGAGCAGACCGGCGAGGAGGCGGGCTGGCTGGACGCGACCCCGGCAGCCGACCCGGCGCGCGGCCGCCGCGTCGATCTGTCGGCGCGGTCCGATGCCGACACCAGCGGCGACCCGACGCCTTGCCCCGCCTGCCACGGCGCGCGGCTCAACCGCGACAGCCTGGCGGTGCGCTGGCGCGGGCGGTCGATCGCCCAGCTCGCCGCGCTGGACGTGGACGAGGCCACGGCCTGGTTCGCCGCGCTGCAGCCGAGCGATCGCGAAGCGGCGATCGCCCGCGACGCGCTGAGCGAAATCCACAGCCGGCTAAAGTTTCTGCAGACCGTCGGTCTGGGGTATCTGGGCATCGACCGCGCCGCGCCGACGCTGTCGGGCGGCGAGGCGCAGCGCATCCGCCTGGCCGCGCAGCTTGGCAGCAATCTGCGCGGGGTGTGCTATGTGCTCGATGAGCCGACCATCGGCCTGCACCCGCGCGACAACCACATCCTGCTCGATGCGCTGGCCCAGCTCAAGGGCAAGGGCAACACCCTGGTGGTGGTCGAGCACGACGAAGACACCATGCGCCGCGCCGACTGGCTGATCGACATCGGCCCCGGCGCCGGCCGCCGCGGCGGGCGGGTGGTGGCGCAGGGCCGCCTGCCCGAACTGCTGGTGCACGCCGATTCCGCGACCGCGCAGGCGCTCCGCCAGCCGCTGCCGTGGCCGCTGCAGCCGCGGCCGAGCACCGACGTCCAGACCCCGGCGATCCGCGTCGAAGGCGCGTATCTGCACAATCTGCAGGGATTGTGGGCGCGGTTTCCGCGCGGCCGGCTGAGTGTGATCACCGGGGTGTCGGGGTCGGGCAAGTCCACGCTGGCGCGGCAGGTGTTGCTGCCGGCGCTGCGGCGACGCGTCGCTGGCGACGCGGGCGAACTCGACGGTGTCGGCGACCTGCTCGGCTGGGAGGGCATCGAGCGGGTGCTGGAAGTCGATCAGGCCCCGATCGGCAAAACCCCGCGCTCCTGCGCCGCAACGTATCTGGGCATCTGGGACGGCATCCGCGCGCTGTTCGCCGACACCGAAGCCGCGCGCATCCGCGGCTGGGGGGCCGGGCGGTTTTCGTTCAACACCGGCGCCGGCCGCTGCCCGACCTGCGAAGGGCAGGGCGCGGTGAGAGTGGCGATGAACTTCCTGCCCGACGTCACCGTGCCGTGCACCGACTGCAACGGCCTGCGCTTCAACCCGGAAACCCTGGCCGTGACCCTGCGCGGCAAAAGCGCCGGCGACGTGCTGCTGATGGAAGTTGACGAGGCGGTGGAGTTTTTCGCGGCGCATCGCAAAATCCACCACGCCCTCAGGCTGCTGCAGGACGTCGGGCTGGGTTACTTGCAGCTCGGCCAGCCCAGCCCGTTCCTTTCGGGCGGGGAGGCGCAGCGCATCAAGCTGGTGGCCGAACTCGCCACTGCCGGCAGCCGGCCCACCATTTACGTGCTGGACGAGCCGACGGTCGGGCTGCACAAGGCGGACATCGAAAAACTCATCCGCGTGCTTCACCGCCTGACCGACGAGGGGCATACGGTGATCGTGGTCGAGCACGATCTGGACATGATGGCCAACGCCGACTGGATCGTCGACCTCGGCCCCGAAGGCGGCCGCCACGGCGGCCGGCTGGTGCAGCAGGGGCCGCTGGCCGATTTCCTGCGCCCTGACGCTCCCGGACACACTGCCGCGGCGCTGCGCGCAGCCGCGGCGGCGCATGCCGGGCGCTGATCGCGCGCGGGTCGGAAAGGTCAGCCCAGCAGCCGCGGCAGCGCGGCGGCAAGCACCTGCGCGACCGCGTCGGGCGCTTCGCTGTCGATCACGGTGCGGTCGGGCAGACTGCGCAGCCAGGTGAGCTGGCGCTTGGCGAGTTGCCGGGTCGCGGCGATCGCCTGCGCGCGGAAGGTCGCCGCGTCGGTCTGCCCGTCCAGATGCGCCCACGCCTGACGGTAGCCGACCGCGCGCAGCGCCGGCAGCCCCGGATGCAGGTCGGGCCGCTGCCGCAGCGCGCGCACCTCGTCGAGGAAGCCGGCGGCCAGCATCGCGTCGAATCGTGCGGCGATGCGCGCGTGCAGCGCCGCGCGGTCGCCGGGTTCCAGCGCGATCAGCTCGAACCGCAGCCCGCTGCCGACGCCGCCTTGCTCCGCGTAATGTGCCGAAAGCGGTTGGCCGCTGATCCGCCACACCTCCAGCGCACGCTGGATGCGCTGTGCGTCGTTCGGCGCCAGCCGCGCCGCGGTGACCGGGTCGACCGCGGCGAGCTGCGCGTGCAGCGCCGGCCAGCCCAGCCGCGCCGCCTCGCGGTCGAGTTCGGCGCGAATCGCTGCGTCGGCTTCGGGCAGTTCGGACAGGCCTTCGCTCAGTGCCTTGAAGTACAGCATCGTGCCGCCGACCAGCAGCGGCAACGCGCCGCGGGCGCGAATGGCGGCGATCGCCGAGCGCGCGTCAGCGGCGAACTGCGCGGCGCTGTAGGGCTCGGCCGGGTCGCGGATGTCCAGCAGGTGATGCGGCACCGCGGCGCGCTCGGCCGCGCCGGGTTTGGCCGTGCCGATGTCCAGGCCGCGGTAGACCAGCGCCGAGTCCATGCTGATGATTTCCACCGGCGTGCCGCGCGCCACTGCGGCCTGCGCCAGCGCCAGCGCGGCGGCGGTCTTGCCGGCCGCAGTGGGGCCGACCAGCGCGAGCACCGGTGGGTCAGCGTCCACGCAAAAACAGCGCGTCGAGCTCGGCCAGACCGACCTGCCGCCAGGTCGGCCGGCCGTGGTTGCACTGGTCGGCGCGGGCGGTTCGCTCCATGTCGCGCAGCAGCGCGTTCATTTCGGTCAGCGTGAGCTGGCGGTTGGCGCGCACCGCGCCGTGGCAGGCCATGCTCGCCAGCAGCGCGTTGCGCCGCGCCTCAATGCGTTCGCTGCGGCCATGGGCGATCAAGTCGGCCAGCACACCGCGCGCCAGCCGCACCGGGTCGGCCGTGGCCAACGCCGCTGGCACGCTGCGCACCGCCAGGCTACCGGGGCCGCTGCGCGAAAGCTCGATGCCGAGCTGCGCGAGGGTGTCGGCATGGTCCTCGGCTGCGCCGATTTCGGCTTCGCTCGCGGCAAACGCGGCGGCAATGAGCAAAGGCTGGCGCGGTGCCGGGCCGGTGTCCAGCGCCGCCTTGAGCCGCTCGTAGACGATGCGCTCGTGCGCGGCGTGCATATCGACGATCACCAGCCCGTGGCGGTTCTGCGCCAGGATGTAGATGCCGTGCAGTTGCGCCAGCGCATGGCCGAGGGGCAGATCGTCGTCGGGCTCGGCAGGCGAGAGTGTGGCGACCGCTGCCGACGAAGGAACAGCCTCGTAGTTCGCCGCGCCTTCTTGCGCCGACAACGCCGCCGCTGGCTCGGGCAGGGGGGCATACGCCCGCTCCCACGCGGCCCAGTCCAGCCGCGTCTGGCGCGGCGCGAGGGTTGCGGCGGAAGGCGAGGCGTTTTCCGGCGCTGTCACAACGGGGCTGGCCACGCTCGCCTCGGCGGACGAAAACGCGCCGGCGGCGACGATAGGCTCGCGCGCCGAGGCCGCGGCGCCGAGCACCTCCTCGACCGCATGGCGCACCGCCTGATGCAGCGCCGAGCCATCGCGGAAACGCACCTCGGACTTGGTCGGGTGCACGTTGACGTCCACCAGCTCGGCCGGGAGGTCGAGCAGCAGCGCGTATTGCGGTTGCAGCGCGCCGTGCAGCACATCGGCGTAGGCGGCGCGCACGCCGTGGGCGACGGTGCGGTCGCGCACCCAGCGGCGGTTGACGAACACCTGCTGCAACTCCGCGCGGGCGCGCGCCGCAGTCGGCCGGCAGACCAGACCGCGCAGCCGCAGCGGCCCGACCTCGGTGTTCAGCGGCAGCGCGTCGGCGGTGAACGCCGGGCCGAGCACCGCCGCCAGCCGCGCCAGTCCGGCATCGCGCTCGTCGCGCTCGAACTGCAGCCTGAGCTGGCCATCGTGCCAGAGCTTGAAAGTCAGTTGCGGATGGGCGATCGCCGCGCGGCGGAACACCTCGGCGCACCAAGCGTATTCGGTGGCGGGCGATTTCAGAAACTTGCGCCGCGCCGGCACATTGAAAAACAGCTGCCGCACCGTCACTGTGGTGCCCGTCGCCGCCGCAGCGGGGGCGGGCGCATGGGCCATGCCGTTGGAGGCGAGGATGCGCGCGCCGGCACCGTTTGCGGTGCGGCTGACGATCTCGACCTCGGCCACGGCCGCCAGCGCCGCCAGCGCCTCGCCGCGAAAACCCAGATGCGCGGCGCGTTCGAGTTCTTCGAGATTGGCCACCTTGCTGGTCGCGTGCCGCTGCAATGCCAGCGGCAGTTCGTCGGCAGGGATGCCGCAGCCGTCGTCCTGCACCCGCAGCAAGGCCAGACCGCCTTGCTCCAGATGTACCTCGATTGCCTGCGCGCCGGCGTCGATCGCGTTGTCCAGCAGTTCGCGCAGCGCCGAGGCGGGCCGCTCGATCACCTCGCCCGCGGCGATCTGGCTGATCAGCACATCGGGAAGGGGGCGAATCGGGCGAGGGGGTTGAATCACGGCAGGCGCAGGGCAGGTGAGGGCGGCGGGTGGTGGCTGCGGGATCGTCGGCCACCGTCGGAAACACACCCGGCCCGCTCAGTTTCGCCTCAGTCGATCAGTATACTTTTCGGGTTTTCCCTCCCGCGCCGCGCAGCAGCACGGCCCGCAGCCCGCCGGTGCCCGCGCTGGCTTCTCCTACTTCCCAATGGATCTGCACGGCCTGCTCGACCTGATTCTGCATTTCGACGCGCATCTGGCCGTGTTCATCCAGAACCACGGCGCCTGGGTGTACGCGCTGCTGTTCGGCATCGTGTTCATCGAAACCGGGCTGGTGGTGATGCCTTTTCTCCCGGGCGACTCGCTGCTGTTCGTCGTCGGGACGTTTGCCGGCAGCGGCGCGGTGAGCCTGCCGGTCGTTACGCTGGTGCTGTGGCTGGCGGCGATCCTCGGTGACAGCCTGAACTACCAGATCGGCAAGGCGATCGGCCACAAGGTGTTTTCCTGGCCGCAGTCGCGCTGGTTCAACCGCCGCGCGTTCGAGCGGGCGCACGCCTTCTACGAGCGTTACGGCGGGGTGACCATCGTCGCGGCGCGCTTCATGCCGTTCATCCGCACCTTCGCGCCTTTTGTCGCCGGGGTGGCGGAAATGAGCTACGCGAAGTTCCTTGCGTTCAACGTGCTGGGGGCGACGCTGTGGGTCGGGCTGCTGGTGGGCGCCGGCTATCTGTTCGGCAACATCCCGTGGATCAAGGCCAACCTGGGGTTGATGACCATCGGTGTGATCGTGCTGTCGCTGCTGCCCGGGGTTTATGCCTGGTGGCGAGCACGGCGGTCGCAGATCGCCGCGCGGTCGGCGGCCTGAGCCGAAGTCGCTTCGGCGGGCACAGGCAGGTTGCCTGCCGGAGGATTCATGGCTGTTCTAAAACGGCTTCAGATGCCACCGCGCACCAGTCCGACCGCCAGCCCTTCGATGCTGACCGCGCCAGCCTGCTCAGCGGTGAACACCATCGGCGCGAAATCGGGGTTTTCCGGCAGCAGCTCGATGCGGTCGCGGCTCTGGCGCCAGCGCTTGACCGTGACCTCGTCGCCAATGCGGGCGACGACGATCTGGCCGTTGTGCGCGCTGCTGGCCTGCCGTACCGCCAGCAGATCGCCGTCGAGAATGCCGGCGTCGCGCATGCTGGCGCCGCGCACCTTGAGCAGATAGTCGGGTCGGGCGCTGAACAGCGCGGGGTCGACCACCAGAGTCTGCTCGACATGCTGCTGCGCCAGAATCGGCAGACCCGCAGCGACGCGGCCGATCAGCGGCAGGCACAGTTGCTCGGTGCCCGGCAGTGGCAGATGGCCTTGCAGAAGCGACAGCCCACCGCCCGCGCGCTCGCCGCCGCGACGCGCCGCCGTTTCGTTGACGCGGATACCGCGCGACGCCCCCGGTACCAGAGTGATCATGCCCTTGCGCGCCAGCGCCTGCAAATGATCTTCAGCGGCGTTGGCCGAGCGAAACCCGAGTTCGGCGGCAATTTCCGCGCGCGTCGGCGGATAGCCGCGCTCGCGCACCGCGGCGACGATGAGGTCAAAGATTTCCTGTTGCCGGGGGGTGAGCTTGGCGGGCGATCGGGGCATGCGGGAAACTCCTGAACGGCTGCCAGTTGCACAATGGCCGCTGGACGGCAAAAGCGGCATCGGTTGGATGTTTGCACAGCACTGTAAATGAATACAGCCAAAAGTCAATGGGAGGCGCCCCAGGTATTGCCGCGGGTGGTGGTGCTGGGCACCGGCGGGACGATTGCCGGCACAGCGACCGGTGATCCAACCCAGCCCGGCTACACCGCCGGTGTGCTGCGCGTCGAGCAGTTGCTCGAAGGTGTGCCGGCTTTGGCCGCGCTGGCCAAAATCGAGGCCGAGCAAGTCGCCAACATCGACAGCAAGGACATGGACGCGGCGACCTGGCTGCGGCTGGCGCAGCGGGTGCGCGCACACCTCGCGCGGCCGGAGGTCTGCGGCTGCGTGATCACCCACGGCACCGACACCCTGGAGGAAACCGCGTATTTCTTACACCTGCTGCACCGCGGGGACAAGCCGGTGGTGCTGACCGCGGCGATGCGACCGGCCACGGCGCTGGATGCCGATGGGCCGCAGAATCTGCTCGACGCGGTGCGCGTCGCGGTCGATGCGCGCAGCCGCGGGCTGGGGGTGGTGTGCGCGCTGCATGGCCGGCTGCACGGCGCGCGCGAGGTAACCAAGGCGCACGGCCGGCGGGTCGATGCGTTCAGCTCGGGTGAGGCCGGGCCGCTGGGCTGGGTGGACGCGAGCGGGGTGCGGGTCAACCGTCGGCCCGTGTCCGAGCCGGGCGCGCCGTTCGACTTGCCCGCGGGCGTGCAGTCGCTGCCGCGGGTGGACATTGTCACCAGCCATGCCGGGGCCGACGGCGCGGTGGTGCGCGCGTTGCTGGCACAGCCCGATACGCCGGCTGGGCTGGTTGTCGCCGGCACCGGCAACGGCACTGTGCACCATGGTCTGCAGGCCGCGCTGGACGAGGCGGCGCGGCGCGGGATGGCGGTGCGGGTGGGGTCGCGCACCGGCCCGGTGATCGGCGGAGCCGATGACGGGCTGAACCCGTCCAAGTTGAGGGTGCGGCTGCAGCTCGAACTGCTGGCGCGCGGTTCAGTCCCGCATTGATGCGCGGCCAGGGTCGGCCAGCGGCAGCCAGATTTCCACCTGCAGCCCGTTGCCGGTCGCCGCGTTGCGCAGCGCCAGCCGCCCGCCCATCGCCTGCACGGTTTTTTCGACGATGGACAGCCCCAGACCGGTGCCTTTGGCCGAGGTGCGCGCGGCGTCGCCGCGGAAAAACGGCTGGGTCAGGCGGTCGATCTGCTCGGGGGGAACTCCCGGGCCGTGGTCGCGCAGGGTAAGATGCACGCCGTCGACGCCAGCTTCGGCGGTGAGGTCGATGTCGGTATGCACCTCCCCTGGCGTCAGGCCGTAGCGCTTGGCGTTTTCGATCAGATTGACCAGCACCCGCTGCAGCTCCAGGGTGTTCGCGCGCACCGGCGGCAGCGCCTCGGCGCGCAAGCGCAGCACCACGGTTTCGTCGCGCTGATACTGGCTGCGCAAGGTGTCGAGCACGGCGTTGACGTCCACTGTTTCGAGCTGCGGGCGCACGCTGCGGGCGTATTCGAGAAACTTGCTGATGATGCGGTCGGCCTGCTCGATGTCCTCGATCATGTTGTCGCGCGCCTGCTCGTCGGGCACGCTCATCTCGGCTTCCAGGCGCAGCCGCGCCAGCGGGGTGCGGATGTCGTGCGAAATGCCGGCGAGCATCAGCGCGCGCTCTTCCTCGACTTCCTGCAGGCTGCGCGCCATGCGGTTGAAGCCGCGGAATACCTCGCGGATTTCGGCCATGCCACCGGTTTCGTCGAGCTTGTGCGAGTAGTCGCCGGCGCCGACCCGCGCGGTGGCGCGGCGCAACTGCTGCAACGGACGGTTGACAAAGCTGGCGATGATGGCTGCGCCGATCAGCCCGAGCAGGGTGACGGCGATGCTCCAGGTGGCCCAGGTCTCGCCCAGGATGGGGTCGATGCGCGAGCGGTCGAGCAGCAGCCAGTACGGGTCGCCCTCGATGCGAAAGCCGATCCACAGCCCCTCGCGGCCATTGACGCTGCTGGCGAACTGCAGTTCCTCGCCCAGCCGCTGGTCGACCGAGCGCTCGAGCCGCAGGTTGAATTCGCTGCGCTCGGTTGGCTCCCAGCTGTCGCTGGGGTTGCGGGGGTAGATGTAAATGCCTTCGCGCCGGGCCAGGTCGCCGAGCAGCGACAGCCGGGTCTGCGGGTCGGAATGCACCAGCGCCAGGCGGGTGAGGTCGATCAGGCTGGTGATCTGGCGCGAGGTCTGATCGACCTGCGGGCCGAGCTCCAGTTGCCGGAAACTCTGAAACCACACCGCGAGGCTGGCGCTGACCAGCAGCACGATGAGAAGAAACGTGCGCCAGTACAGCCGACCGAACGGCGCGGCCAGGCGGGCGATCAGCCGCCGCCATCCACCACCCTGCGGGGCAGCGGCGGGGACGGGAACCTCAGGCGTCGTGGCTGTCGGGGACGAAGACATAGCCCACGCCCCACACGGTCTGGATGTAGCGCGGATGGGTGGGGTCGGTCTCGATGATTTTGCGCAGCCGCGAAATCGCCACGTCCAGGCTGCGGTCGAACGCTTCGTAATCGCGGCCGCGGGCGAGCTCGGCCAGGCGGTCGCGCGACAGCGGCTGCCTCGGGTGGCGCACCAGCGCCTTGAGCATCGCGAATTCGCCGGTGGTCAGGCTCACCGGCTCGCCGTTCTTGTGCAGCTCGCGCCGGCCCAGATCCAGGCTGAACGGGCCGAACACCACGGTTTCGTCGTCGCGCGAGGGCGCCCCGGGCAGCTCGGGCGAGGGCTGGCGCCGCAGCACCGCGCTGATGCGCGCCAGCAGTTCACGCGGGTTGAACGGCTTGGGCAGATAGTCGTCGGCACCGACCTCCAGACCGATGATGCGGTCGACATCCTCGCCCTTGGCGGTGAGCATGATGATGGGCGTCATGTCCTTGGCCGCGCGCAGTCGCTTGCAGATCGACAGCCCGTCTTCGCCCGGAAGCATCAGATCGAGCACGATGAGGTCGAACCGATCCTTCATCGCCACGCGCGACATGGCTTTTCCGTCCTCGGCGACGAACACCTCGTAGCCCTCCTGCGAAAGGTAGCGGCGCAGCAGGTCGCGGATGCGGGCGTCGTCGTCGACGACCATGATTTTCTTCGGCTTTTCCTGTTCCATAGACAGACGTTTCCCGTCACGAAGTCGACACGGTCGGCAATGTGCCACCGCCGCCGGGCTCAAGGTCAAGGGTTAATGATTTGTTACAGAGTTTACTGCGTCAACGCAGGGCCGATGACCGGCTCGCCCCGGATAATCGTCCCACACTCCCTGAACAATATGTTGTCTCGTTCAATCCTCGCCGGATTCTGCCTGAGCATGGTAGCGGCACTCGGCGCAACCGCCAGCGCCTCGGCACAGTCGCAGGGGATGCGCCCCAGCGGCAGCCGCAGCGCCGAGTTGTCGCGCGACCTGGAGCAGACTGTCGCTCAGCGCCACGCCCCCGGCTGGGCGCCGCTGGCCACGCCGGCGATTGACGCCTCGCGCCCGGCGCATCGGCTCTCGCAGGAGCAGCGCCGCGAGCTGCGCCGGCAGATCACCGAGCAGGCGGCACACGAAAACATCGCCCGCCAACCCGGCGACCGCTGACCGGCGCAGCCGCCTACGCGGCGACCGCGTGGCTATGATTGCCCGGCCGAATCGCACCGGGAGTGCCACCTTGTCTGCCGAACCCAAACTGTTTCATGTGTCCTGTCTGCACCCGGGCGGCCTGCACCGTGTCGGCTACTGGCAATGGGGCGCCGCCGACAACCCGGACGTGGTGGTCTGTCTGCACGGGCTGACGCGGCAGGGGCGGGATTTCGACGTGCTGGCGCAGGCGCTGGCCGTGCGCTTCCGCGTCGTGTGCCCGGATCTGCCGGGACGTGGGGAATCGGACTGGCTCGCGAACCCGGGGCTATATCAGCCGCCGCAGTACGTGGCCGACATGGTCACCTTGCTGGCGCGGCTGGATGCGCAGCGGCTGATGTGGGTCGGCACTTCGCTCGGCGGACTGGTCGGCATGGTGCTGGCCGGGCTCGACCGCAGCCCGGTCGAGCGGCTGGTGCTCAACGACATCGGGCCGCACATCGAGCCGGCCGGTCTGGCGCGAATCGCCGGATATGTCGGCCGCGTCACGCATTTCGACACCGTGGAGCAAGCCGCCGACCAGCTCTGGAACATTTCGCAGGGCTTCGGCCCGCACACCCGCGAGGAATGGCTGGCGCTGACCCGGCCGATGCTGCGCGCGGATGGCGATGGCTGGAAGCTGCACTACGACCCCGCGATTTCACAGCCGATGACCCCGGCGGCGGTGCAGGCGCTGGCCGCGGCGGAGTCGGCAATGTGGGCGGCGTATGACGCCATCCGCGCGCGCACCCTGCTGCTGCGCGGGGCGGAGTCGGACATCCTCTCGCGTGAAACCGCGCAGGCGATGCGCGAGCGCGGGCCGCGGGCGCAGGTGCGCGAGTTCGCCGGGGTCGGCCATGCGCCGACGCTGGTACATGCCGATCAGGTGCAGGTCGTCGTGGACTTTCTGACTGCCGCCTGAACGCCGTGCCCGCCGTTTCCGAAACGCCACCGCAGCTCGCGGAGCAGCCGCCTTTGGTGGCGCGCGCGCGGGCCTACAGCGCCCCGCTGATCGAGGTCATGACCCTGGAAACCGGCGAGCCGGCGCTCGCGCATGGCGATGCAGTCAGCACCCTGTTGCGCGACATCGGCGCCGACCCCGAGGCGCAGGCGGCGGCCTATCTCAACCTCGCCGCGGTGCATCTGGCGCATCCCGCCGAAACCCTCGCGCAGGCGTTTGGCGAAGAACTCGCGACCCTGGCCGTGGAGACGCGCAAGCTGGTCGAGGTGTCGCGGCTGGCGCGCGAAACCCCGAGCGAGGACGAGCTGCGCCGCCAGCATGTGGAACTGCTGCGGCGACTGGTGCTGGGTTTTTCGCGCGATCTGCGCGTGGCGCTGGTGCGGCTGGCGTCACGCCTGCAGTCATTGCGCTACTTCGTGCGGGAAAAGCGCAGCGCGCCGGCCGCTTTCCTCGCCGAAACCGAGGAGGTCTACTCCCCGCTGGCCAACCGGCTGGGCATCTGGCAGATCAAGTGGGAGCTGGAAGACCTGACCTTCCGGCTGCAGCAGCCAGAGGTCTACAAAGACATCGCGCGCAAGCTCGACGAGCGCCGCGCCGAGCGCGAGGCGGGCATCGCGCAGATGATCGACCGGCTCAAGGCCGCGCTGGCCGAGCAGAAAATCCGTGCCGAAGTCGTCGGCCGCCCTAAGCACATCTACAGCATCTGGCGCAAGATGCAGGGCAAGCATCTGCGCTTCGATCAGGTGATGGACCTGCGCGCGTTGCGGGTCATCGTTCCCGAGGTGGCCGACTGCTACGCCGCGCTGAGTGTGGTGCACACCCTCTGGACCTCGCTGCCGGAGGAGTTTGACGACTACATCGCCAAGCCCAAGCCCAATGGCTACCAGTCGCTGCACACCGTGGTGCAGACCGAAAACGGGCAGATTTTTGAAATCCAGATCCGCACCGAAGCGATGCACGCCTTCGCCGAGCAGGGCGCAGCGGCGCACTGGGCGTACAAGGAAGCCGGGGTCAAGGGCTACGACGGCAAGGCACAGGCCGGGGAGTATCAGGCTCGCATCGCGCTGGCGCGGCAGTTGCTGTCGCTGCAGAAGGAATTGCAGGGCGCGCAGCCAGCGGCCGGCCCGCAGGCCGCCGCCGACGCGCGCATTTTTGTGCTCACTCCGCAGGCGCGCATCGTCGAGCTCGCCGCCGGCTCGACCCCGGTGGACTTCGCCTACGCGGTACACACTGACCTGGGCCATCGCTGCCGCGGCGCGCGGGTCGACGGCGCGCTGGTGCCGCTGACCACCGTGCTGCAAAGCGGGCAGACCGTGGAAATCGTCGCAGCGAAGGAGGGCGGGCCGTCGCGCGACTGGCTCAACCCCGAGCTGGGCTATCTCAACAGCCCGCGCGCACGCGCCAAGGTGCGTGCGTGGTTCAACCAGCGCGCGCTGGAGGAAACCATCGCCCGCGGCCGCGCGCAGGTCGAGCGGGTGCTGCAGCGCGAAGGCAAGACCAGCATCAATCTACAGAGTCTGGCCGACGGGTTGGGGTTGCGCTCGGCCGACGAATTGTTCGAGCGGGTCGGGCGCGATGCGTTTTCGCTGCGGCAGATCGAGACCTATCTGCGCGGCGGGGCGGAGGCGGCGGACGAGAGCGCAGCTGAGCCGGCGCCGCCAGTGCAAAGCCCCCGTCCCAGCGGCCGCAGCGGGCAGGTGCTGGTGGTCGGCATGGGTTCTCTGCTGACCCAGCTCGCACCCTGCTGCAAACCGGCGCCGCCTGACCCCATCGGCGGCTTCGTCACCCGCGAGCGGGGCGTGTCGGTGCATCGCCGCAATTGCCCTAACTACCGCAACATCGCCCGCCAGCACCCGGAGCGGGTGATCGCGGTGGCCTGGTCGGATGAGGCCGCCCAGCAGGCGCTGTACCCGATCGATCTGGAGGTGAGCGCCCACGATCGCCAGGGGTTGCTGCGCGACATCTCCGACGTACTGGCCAAGGAGAAAATCAACGTCATCGCCGTCAATACCCGCTCGGTGCGCGAACTGGCGCAGATGCGCTTCACCGTGCAGTTGCCCGACAGCCTGCGGCTGGCGCGGGCGCTCAAGCTGGTCGCCGAGGTGCCGGGGGTGATCAAGGCCGCGCGACGCTGAAATCGCGCGAAAAAGCCGTGGTAGGATGTATAGCTTTCCAGGCGGTTAGCTCAGATGGTTAGAGCGCTTGCTTGACATGCAAGAGGTCGTTGGTTCGATTCCAATACCGCCTACCAGAATCATTTCGCCGGGTTTGGCTGTTGTCGCGCTGCCATTTGCCGGCCTCGTCCAGTTGTCCTCGCTCATCATCTTGCCCATGTCCAGCGCGTTCCGAACTCCGCCGCAGACCCTGTGAGTCCATCGCGGTCCGCACGCGCGTGCAAGAGTCCTGAAGGTGCGGCCAGTCCGCACCTTTTTGTTTTCAGCGAGAGATCATGATCGAAATCACCCTACCCGACGGCGCCCGGCGCCGCTTCGACGCGCCACCGACGGTGGCCGAGGTGGCCGCGTCCATCGGCCCCGGGCTGGCCAAGGCGGCGATCGCCGGCAAGGTCGACGGCAGGCTGGTCGACACCAGCGCCCGCATCGATCACGACGCGGCGGTGGCCATCGTCACCGATAAAGATTCTGAGGGGCTGGACATCATCCGCCACTCCACCGCGCACCTGCTCGCCTACGCGGTCAAGGAGCTGTACCCCGAAGCGCAGGTGACCATCGGCCCGGTGATCGACAACGGCTTCTACTACGACTTTTCGTACAAGCGCCCGTTCACCCCGGAAGATCTGCAGGCCATCGAGGCCAAGATGGCCGAACTGGCGAAAAAGGACGAGCCGGTGGTGCGCCGCGTGCTGCCTCGCGACGAGGCGGTGTCTTACTTTCGCTCCATCGGCGAGCAATACAAGGCCGAGATCATCGCCAGCATTCCCGAGGGCGAGGAGGTTTCGCTCTACACCGAGGGCGGCTTCACCGACCTGTGCCGCGGCCCGCATGTGCCGTCCACCGGCAAACTCAAGGTGTTCAAGCTCACCAAGGTTGCCGGGGCCTACTGGCGGGGCGACCATCGCAACGAGCAGTTGCAGCGCATCTACGGCACGGCCTGGGCGCGCAAGGAAGACCTCGACGGCTATCTGCACGCCATCGAAGAAGCCGAAAAGCGCGACCACCGCAAGCTCGGCAAGGAACTCGGCCTGTTCCACTTCCAGGAGGAAGCCCCGGGGCTGGCGTTCTGGCATCCCAAGGGCTGGGCGCTGTGGCAGGCGGTGGAGCAATACATGCGGCAGGTCTACCGTGCCAGCGGCTATCAGGAGGTGCGCGGTCCGCAGATTCTCGACGTTAGCCTGTGGAAGCGTTCCGGCCACTGGGACAACTACGCCGAGAACATGTTTTTCACCGAGTCGGAGAAGCGCCAGTTCGCGGTCAAGCCGATGAACTGCCCCGGCCACGTGCAAATTTTCAACGCCGGTCTGCGCAGCTACCGCGATCTGCCGATCCGCTACGGCGAGTTCGGCGCCTGCCACCGCAACGAGCCCTCGGGCGCACTGCACGGGCTGATGCGGGTGCGCGGCTTCACCCAGGACGACGGCCACATTTTCTGTACCGAAGACCAGATCGAGGCCGAAGTCACCGCGTTTCACCGGCAGGCGATGCAGGTCTATGCCGACTTCGGCTTCTCCGACATTGCGCTGAAAATCGCGCTGCGTCCGGACAAGCGCATCGGCGACGAAGCGGTGTGGGACAAGGCCGAAGCCGCGCTGCGTGCGGCGCTGCGCGCCTGCGGCGTGCCGTGGGACGAACTGCCGGGCGAGGGCGCGTTCTACGGCCCGAAGATCGAGTACCACATGAAGGATTCGATCGGCCGCGGCTGGCAGGTCGGCACCATGCAGGTTGACTTCATGATGCCCGAGCGCCTGGGCGCCGAATACGTGGACGAACACTCGGCGCGTCGTCGGCCGGTGATGCTGCACCGGGCCATCGTCGGGTCGATGGAGCGGTTCATCGGCATCCTGATCGAGCACCACGCCGGCGCGCTGCCGCTGTGGCTGGCGCCGGTGCAGGCGGTGGTGATGAACATCACGGATGCGCAGTCCGACTACGCCCGCGACGTTGCGCAAACGCTGGCAAAACAAGGATTTAGAGTCGAGTCGGATTTGCGCAACGAAAAAATCAACTATAAAATCCGCGAACATACATTGCAGAAAGTGCCGTATCTGCTCGTGGTCGGTGACCAGGAGCGCGCTGCCGGAACGGTAGCGGTGCGGGCCCGCGGCAATGTCAACCTCGGGGTGCTGACGCTCGAGGCGCTGACGCAAAAACTTTCCCAGGAAGTCCAGGCGCGAAAATGAACGCGCGCCGTTTGCTGCGCCCGGTCGGCACGTTGTCTGTCTGAATTGAAAGGTTTTCAGCCATCGCTACGTTTCAAAGCCGCAAGCTTCCGGAAAAGAACGCTCACCGTCTCAACCGCGAAATCTCCGTGCCCGAAGTGCGGGTGATCGATGTCAACGGTGAGGCCATCGGCATCCTGCCCACCAGCGAGGCGCTGCGCCTGGCCGAGCAGCACGATGTGGATCTGGTGGAAATCGCGCCGACGGCCCAGCCGCCGGTATGCCGGTTGATGGACTACGGCAAGTTCAAGTACGAAGAGCAGAAAAAAAGCCACGAGGCGCGGCTGAAGCAAAAGCAGATCCAGATCAAGGAAGTCAAGTTCCGTCCGGCTACTGACGAAGGCGACTACCAGATCAAGCTGCGCAACCTCAAGCGGTTTCTGGAGGATGGCGACAAGGCGAAGGTCACGCTGCGGTTTCGCGGTCGCGAAATCACTCATCAGGAGCTTGGGCTGCGTTTGCTGGAACGGGTGAAGGCGGACCTGGATGAACAGGGAATGGTCGAGCAAATGCCCAAGCTCGAAGGGCGGCAGATGATCATGGTCATCGCGCCGAAGCGCAAAAAATAAGCAACGGAACGAGCCAAGCCGGTGACGGGCGGGCTTGGCAGAAAGATTGGTAAGGAATTGGCCGGTGTGTCCGGCTGGGCTGCGGCCTCGGTCGCAGCCGCTGTGGAGGTTCCGCCCTCTGGGGTTGAACGCCGCAAAACTCGTGTGCGCAGGCCTACAAGTGCCCGGTCATGCCGGGCCGCCTGCGGATATGTCATTCTCAACGGAGCGATCAATGCCCAAGATGAAGACCAAAAAGAGTGCCGCCAAGCGCTTTCGCGTGCGCGCCGGCGGCACGGTGAAGCGTGGCCAGGCTTTCAAGCGCCACATCCTGACCAAGAAGTCCACCAAGCGTAAACGCCATCTGCGTGGCGCTGTCGGCGTGCACGACAGCAATATGGGCCACATTGCGCAGATGATGCCGTTCGCCTGAGCGGCGGTCGTTTTCCCTTCACCCGGACAGGAGTTCCACCATGCCTCGCGTCAAACGTGGTGTGACCGCTCGCGCGCGTCACAAGAAAGTACTCGATCAAGCCAAGGGTTTCCGCGGCCGCCGCAAAAACGTCTATCGCATCGCCAAAGAGGCGGTGATGAAAGCCGGGCAATATGCCTACCGCGACCGCCGGGTCAAAAAGCGCGAATTCCGCGCCCTCTGGATCACCCGCATCAACGCGGCCGTGCGTCAGTTCGACCTGAGCTACAGCGTGTTCATGAACGGTCTGAAAAAGGCCAATATCGAAATCGACCGCAAGGTGCTGGCCGACATGGCCGTGCACGATGCGGCGGCCTTCGGCAAGATCGTCGAGCAGGTCAAGGCCGCAGTGGCCTGAAACCTCGGGCGCGGCTCAGCCCGCGCCCGGCACCCGTTCGCGAAGGCCTGCATCGTCAGGCCTTCGTCGTTTGCAGACCGCGCCGCGTCGGCGCATCAAGCGTTCAATCGCCCCATGAGTTCGCTCTCTACCCTGGTCGAGCAGGCCAACGCCGACTTCGCCGCGGCTGCCGATGCCGCGGCACTGGAAAACGCCAAGGCCCGTTACCTGGGCAAATCGGGCGCCATCACCGAACAGATGAAGGCGCTGGGCGCGTTGCCCGCCGAGGAAAAACGTTCCCGCGGCGCGGAGATCAACCAGGCCAAGCAGGCGATCGAGGCAGCGCTGCAGGCGCGTCGCATCGCACTGCAGGACGCGGCGCTGCAGGCGCAGTTGGCAGCCCAGGCGATCGACGTGACCTTGCCCGGGCGCGAGCGTGACACCGGCGGTCTGCACCCGCTGACGCGCAGCTGGGTGCGCATGGAAGCCATCTTCCGTTCGATGGGTTTCGACGTGGCCGATGGCCCAGAGATCGAGGACGACTGGACCAATTTCACCGCGCTGAACTCACCGCAGGATCACCCGGCGCGATCGATGCAGGACACGTTTTACGTCGACGCGCAGGACGCCCAGGGTCAGCCGCTGCTGCTGCGCACTCACACCTCGCCGATGCAGGTGCGCTACGCCCGCGCGCATGTGCGGCGCCATGCCGGCGCGGAGGCCATGCCGCCGATCAAGGTCATCGCCCCGGGGCGCACCTACCGCGTGGACAGCGACGCGACCCACTCGCCGATGTTCCATCAGTTCGAGGGACTGTGGATCGACACCGACGTGTCGATGGCCGACCTCAAGGGCACGTTCACGCTGTTTCTCAAGACGTTTTTCGAGCGCGAAGACATTCGCGTGCGTTTTCGCCCGTCGTATTTCCCGTTCACCGAGCCGTCGGCCGAAATCGACATGATGTTCGAGTCCGGGCCGCTGCAAGGGCGCTGGCTGGAGCTGGCTGGTTCCGGTCAGGTGCACCCGACCGTGGTGCGCAACTTCGGCCTCGACCCGGAGCGCTATATCGGCTTTGCCTTCGGCTCCGGTCTAGACCGGCTCACCATGCTGCGCTACGGGATCACCGACCTGCGGCTGTTCTACGAAAACGACCTGCGCTTTCTCGCTCAGTTCGCTGCCTGAAGTCGTCCGCCGGAACGGACTGCCCGCCCTTTTTTCTTCGATCCTTCATTCCCGCGACCGCGCCATGCTGTGTCCTGAATCCTGGCTGCGCCAGTTCTGCAATCCGCCGATCAACACCGAACAGCTGGCCGAGCGGCTGACCATGGCCGGGCTGGAGGTCGAAGACGTGCAGCGCGCCGCGCCCGCGTTCAGTGGCGTGGTGATCGGCCGCATTCTGGAGGTGCAGCCCCATCCGGGGGCAGACCGGCTGCGGGTCTGCCGAGTCGATGCGGGGCAGGGCGGGCCGCTGCAGATCGTCTGTGGGGCGCCCAATGCCCGCGCCGGCATCGCCGTGCCCTGCGCACTTGATGGCGCGCAGTTGCCGCCACCCAAAGGTCAGGACGCACCGCTGTCCATCCGCCGCACGACCATGCGAGGCGTTGAATCGCAGGGCATGTTGTGTTCGGCGCAGGAACTTGGCTTGCCCGGCGGCCACGCCGGCCTGCTCGAACTGGGCGGCGATCCACCTGCTGGCGCCGATCTGCGGCAGTGGCTGGATCTGGACGAGGCGGTGCTGGAAATCAAACTCACGCCCAACCTCGGCCACTGCCTGAGCATGACGGGAGTGGCGCGGGAGCTGTCGGCCATCAC
This sequence comes from uncultured Burkholderiaceae bacterium, assembly GCA_964389235.1. Classification (GTDB taxonomy): domain Bacteria; phylum Pseudomonadota; class Gammaproteobacteria; order Burkholderiales; family Burkholderiaceae_C; genus Thiomonas. The sequence goes on along the minus strand of CAYMDM010000002.1, from coordinate 32,217 downwards.
CGAAGCGCCGCTGCAACTGCCGGCGCCGCCAGCGGTGGCGGTCACGCTGACTGAGCGTCTGCCGGTGCGCATCGAGGCACCGGATCTGTGCGGGCGTTTTTCCGGCCGCGTGATCCGCGGCGTCAACGCCCGCGCCGCCACCCCGGACTGGATGCGGCAGCGGCTAGAGCGTGCCGGGCAGCGCAGCATTTCCGCGCTGGTCGACATCTCCAACTACGTGATGCTCGAACTCGGCCGCCCGACCCATGTGTTCGACCTCGATCGCATTCGCGGTGGCCTGACCGTGCGCTGGGCGCAACCGGGCGAGCGGCTCGAACTGCTCAACGGCCAGAGGATCGATCTGAGCGCCGACATGGGGGTGATTGCGGCGGACAGCGGTGTCGAGTCGCTCGCCGGCATCATGGGCGGCGAAGCGACCGCGGTAAATGACGATACCCGCAACGTCTATGTCGAAGCCGCGTTCTGGTGGCCGGCGGCGATCCGCGGCCGCGCGCGCCGTCTGGGCTTTTCCACCGACGCCGCAGCGCGTTTCGAGCGCGGGGTCGACTACTCGACCACCGTCGAACACCTCGACGTGATCAGCGCGCTGATCCTGGACATCTGCGGCGGCCAGGCCGGCCCCATCGACGACCAGATCACCCGCTTGCCCGAACGCCGCCCGGTGCGGCTACGCGCAGCGCGCTGCGACAAAGTGCTGGGCATCTCGGTTGCGCCCGATCGCATCGGCGAGATTTTCAACCGCCTGGGGTTGATGCATACGCGCAGCGGTCAGGGCGCGGACACGGTGTTCGAAGTCACGCCGCCGCCGCGACGTTTCGACCTCGAAATCGAAGAAGACCTGATCGAAGAGGTCGCCCGCATCCACGGCTACGACCACATCCCCGCCCGCGCGCCGCTGGCGCGGGCGTTGCCGCTGCCCGCGCCCGAGGCGCATCGCAGCGGTCACGACCTGCGGCAGGCCGCGGTCGGCCGCGGCTACACCGAGACCATCAACTTCGCCTTCGTCGACCCGCAGTGGGAGGCGGACTTTGCTGGGCAGCGCGAGCCGATCCGGCTCCTCAACCCCATCGTCGCGCCGATGTCGGCGATGCGGTCGACGCTGATCGGCAGCTTGGTGCAGGTGCTGGCGTCGAACCTCGCGCACCGCGCTCGCCGGGTGCGGGTGTTCGAGCTCGGCCGGGTATTCCGCCGCAACCCGTCCGCGACTGCTGGCGAACTGGCGGTGGCCGGTATCGAGCAGCCACTGCGGTTGGCCGGGCTGGCCTGGGGCTCGGCGTTGCCGCCGCAATGGGGCGAGGCCGAACGGCGGGTGGACTTTTTCGATGTGAAGGGCGATGTGGTTGCGCTGTGCGCTGGCGCTGGTCGTCTGGATTTCCGCGCCGAGACGCACCCCGCGCTGCACCCGGGGCGCAGCGCCAGCATCTGGCTCGATGGGTGGGCGATCGGCTGGCTGGGCGAGTTGCATCCCCGCTGGGTGCAGCGCTATGAGCTGCATCAGCCACCGGTGGTGTTCGAGCTCGATGCGCAGGCGCTGCAAACCCGCGCAATGCCCTCGGTGCAGCCGATCAACCGCGTGCCGGCGGTGCAACGCGACCTGGCCTTCGCCGTGCCGGCCGGGGTCGATTTCGCGCAGATCGACGCCGCGATGCGCGGCGCCATCGAAAGCGATCCGCGCTGCGGCATCATTCGCGAAGTGCGGCTGTTCGACCTGTTCACGCCGGAAAATGGCGGGGGGCTGCGGAGCATGGCGTTTCGTCTGCAGTTGCAGGACAACCAGACCTTGACCGACGATCGGGTCGATCGGGCCTGCGCCGCGCTGGTCGAGGCGGTGAGCCAGTCCACCGGTGCACACTTGCGTCAATAAAGCTTAGGCGCGCAGAGAGCGCTGAGGAGAAGGGGAGATGGCGAGAATCCAGATCGACTCGGTGCAGACACCGACGCTGACCAAGGCCGAACTGGCCGATCTGCTCTACGAGCGCATCGGCCTGAACAAGCGCGAATCCAAAGACATGGTCGACGCCTTTTTCGACCACATCCGCGAAGCCCTGGTGCGCGGTGAAGAGGTCAAGCTCTCCGGGTTTGGACACTTCCAGCTGCGCGACAAAGCCCAGCGCCCGGGCCGCAACCCGCGCACCGGGGAAATCATCCCCATTGCCGCGCGCCGGGTGGTCATCTTCCACGCCAGCCACAAACTCAAGAGCCAGTTGCAGGAAGGCGACGCCGGCGGGGCATCGGCCGATGACTGAACGGCCGACCGGCCGGCACGGCGCGCGAATCGCGCCTGATTTGCCGCAAAATGACGCGCGGCCGTCCGGGTGCGAACGACGGCCGCCCGCCGAATGACCGCCACGCCCCGTCAACTCCATGAGCGCCGCCAACGGACTGCCGCCAATTCCCGCCAAGCGTTACTTCACCATCGGTGAGGTCAGCGAACTGTGCGGCGTCAAGTCGCACGTGCTGCGGTACTGGGAACAGGAATTCTCGCAACTGCGGCCGATGAAGCGCCGCGGCAACCGGCGCTACTACCAGCACCACGAGGTCCTGCTCATCCGCCGCATTCGCGAACTGCTCTACGACCAGGGTTTCACCATCAACGGAGCCCGCAGCCGCCTGGGCGAACCCGGCGCGACGGATGTCGAGAATTCTGCCGAACACGCCGATTCCATCTTTACCGCCGATGCGAATCAGCCGCTGCGCTCGCTCGATCAGTTGCGCGAGGAACTGTTCGCGCTGCGCGCCTTGCTTTCGAGTTCGAATATCGGATGAGCACCGCGACATTCGTGTAAGATTGCAGGTTTCGTCGGGGCGTAGCGCAGCCTGGTAGCGCACCTGCATGGGGTGCAGGGGGTCGGAAGTTCGAATCTTCTCGCCCCGACCAAATCTTCATCGACACTCTGCTTCAGCAAAAAGCCCGCAATGCTGTCATTGCGGGCTTTTTCGTTGGCGTACGTGTCGTGGCATTTGGGCAGCGGCGGTCGGCGCAGCACTCACCGCTTGGCGTTGGTACGCAGTTACGAGGTTGCGTCCAACAACGGCCTCAGCGCAATACAGCCAATAAAAAAGCCGGCGCTTTACGCCGGCTTCGATCTGCATTCAGGTGGTGCCCAGAAGAGGACTCGAACCTCCACGCCTCGCGGCGCTAGTACCTGAAACTAGTGCGTCTACCAATTCCGCCATCTGGGCAACGGAAGCGGAAATCTTATCACACCCTTTGTTCAGGTAAAGGGGCGCGGCGCTGCCGCAGCGGTGCGATGCCGCCTGCTGGTCTCGCGACGATAATGCAAGCTGAAGCCGACGAGCGGGTAGCGATTCGCACAACCCGCCGGGCCTCTGGGCGCGAGACCTTTGGGCCGCGCCGCGAACCAAGGAAATCCCCAGTGATTGTTGAAGGAATCGTTCGCGGCCATCGCGATGGCCACGGGTTTGTCACGCCGGACGACGGCGGGCCAGACGTCTACCTGCCGCCGGCACAGATGCGCACGGTGCTGCATCTCGACCGCGTGCGGGTGCGGGTGGGCAAACCGGATCGGCGCGGCCGCACCGAGGGGCAGGTGATCGCGATTCTGGAGCGCAGCAAGCGGCCGATCATCGGCCGGCTGCTGCACGAAGGCGGGGTGTGGCTGCTCGCGCCGGAGGATCGGCGCTACGTGCAGGACATTCTGTTGCAGGCCGACAGCATCGGCAAGGCGCGGGCCGGGCAGGTGGTCAGTGCCGAGATCACCCAGCCGCCGCTGCCCAACGTGCAACCGGTGGGGCGCATGATCGAGGTGCTGGGCGAGCTCGACGACCCGGGCATGGAAATCGAGATTGCGGTGCGCAAGTACGGAGTGCCGCATCTGTTTTCGGAGGTGGCGCTGGCCGAGAGCGCGGCGCTGCCGGAGACCGTGGACAGCGCTGATGCGGCGGGCCGGGTCGACCTGCGCGATGTGCCGCTGGTGACCATCGATGGCGAGGATGCGCGCGACTTCGACGACGCGGTGTATTGCGAGCCGGCGCGGGTGGGGCGCGGCAAGGGCTGGCGGCTGATCGTCGCGATTGCCGATGTGTCGCACTACGTGCGGCCAGGCAGCGAGCTCGACGCCGATGCGCTGGAGCGGGCGACCTCGGTGTATTTCCCGCGGCGGGTGATTCCGATGCTGCCCGAAAAGCTGTCCAACGGGCTGTGCTCGCTCAACCCTGAGGTCGACCGTCTCTGCATGGTGTGCGACTGCCTGATCAGCGCCAAGGGCGACATCAAGGCGTATCAGTTTTACCCGGCGGTGATGCGCTCGCAGGCGCGGCTCACTTACACCGAGGTCGCGGAAATCCTCGCCAACACGGCCGGGCGCGAGGCGCAGGCGCGCGCCGCGCTTCTGCCGCATCTGCTCAATCTGCATGGCGTGTTCCAAGCCTTGCTCGCCTCGCGTCTGGTGCGCGGGGCGCTGGACCTGGATCTGCCGGAAACCCAGATCGTGGTCAACGATGCGGGCAAGATCGAAACCATCGTGCCGCGTCAGCGCAATGATGCGCATCGGCTGATCGAGGAATGCATGCTCGCCGCCAACGTCTGCGCCGCCGACTATCTGCAGCGCAACCAGCAGTTGGGGCTGTACCGGGTGCATGAAGGGCCGACGCCCGAGCGGCTGGAGACCCTGCGTACCTTGCTGCGCAACCTTGGGCTGCAGCTCGGCGGCAGCGGCGAGCCGGAGCCGCGCGACTATCAGGCGCTGGCGCAGTCGATCGAAGGGCGCCCCGATGCGCAGCAGATTCAGATGCTGCTGCTGCGCTCGATGCAACAGGCGATCTACACCCCGCACAACAGCGGGCACTTCGGGCTGGCGTATCCGGCCTACACCCACTTCACCAGTCCGATCCGCCGCTACCCCGACCTGCTTACCCACCGCGCGATCAAATCGATCCTGCAGGGCGAGCGTTACGTGCCCAAGGTGCCGCCACGGGTGGCGCTCAACGAGGGCGACATGAACGCCCGCCGCGCCCCGGCGCGCAGCAGCACCGCGCCGGCCGCGCCCGTGCCCAAGGCGCAGGCGCGCGACCTGCCGATCTGGGAAGCGATCGGCACCCATTGCTCGGCCAACGAACGCCGCGCCGACGAGGCCACGCGCGATGTCGAGAGCTGGCTCAAGTGCTGGTACATGCGCGACAAGCTGGGCGAGGAGTTCGTCGGCACCATCACCGCGGTCACCGCGTTCGGGCTGTTCGTTCAGCTCGATGCGCTGTTCGTCGAGGGGCTGGTGCATGTGTCGGAAATCGGTGCCGACTATTTCCGCTTCGACGAAGCGCGCGGCGAGCTGCGTGGCGAGCGCACCGGGCTGCGCTACGCGCTGGGCGACCGGCTTCTGGTGCAGGTCAGCCGCGTCGATCTGGACGGGCGCAAAATCGATTTCCGGCTGATCCGCGAGGGCGGCAAGACCCGGCCCGTCGCGACCTCCGGTAAGACCCTGCCGACCGCCGGTGCGATCGCTGGCAGCGACGAGGACGTGTTTGCCCTCAACCCGCAGACTTCGGTCGGGGTGCGCAAGGGCCGCGCCCGCGCGGCGACGAGCGCCAGCTCCGGCGCCAAGTCGCGTAAAAAGGCCTCGGCCGGCGGCGCTGCCAAGCCAGGCAGCGGCAAGGCGAAAAGCTCGTCCAAACCGCGCAGCGGCAAGAGCGGGGCGCGCAAAAAGGGCTGATCGCTTGCGCGCGGCCGAGCCGCGGCAGAGGGCGGGTGTGGGTTGACCCGGCGTGCCGCGTGCCAGCGGCGTGTCAGTTCACTGCTGATCGGATGTCGCAGCCCCCGGCCTCGGCGGAGGCAGCCGCAGCTTGCGCGGCGGCAGGCGGCCGCGGTCGGACAGCCGCATCCAGGTGCGCAGCGCAATCAGACAGCCCAGCACCATCGCCATCGAGCCGGGGATCCACAGGATCAGCCCGCCCAGGTGCTGATCGAGCAGCGGTTCGAGCGGAATCGCCCGGCCGCAGATGGTGTAGATCGGGTAGTAGTCGGTCGAGCTCAGCGCCAGGATTGCGCCCCAGATCATGGTCGGCAGCATCGCCAGCAGCGGCAGGAACACCCGCCAGCCCGGCGACAGCCGCGCCGGCGGATGCGGGCGGGTGTCGAGCACCAGCCACCAGAACAGCAGGCCGTCGAGCGCCATGAACCAGTTCATCGTCGCGTAGGTCGGCGCGTTGAGCATGACGATGGGGTGGAACGACGGAATCAGCCACAGCAGCGCGCCGCCGCCGAACAGCACCGCGGCGACGATGGGATGCAGCAGCACGTCCAGTGCCCCGCGCACGATGACATTGCGCCCCAGCGGTCGCAGCCCGCGGGTGCGCCATGCCAGCGGCATGCCCGCGCGCAGCGTCGGCCCGGGATAAGCCCAGGCGATGAGCAGCGGCGCGAAGTCGTGCAACGTCAGCTGCTGGGTGATGTGAATGAAAAACTGGTGCTGGGCGTAATAGTCCCACCGGGTCTGAAACGCCTGCCACATCAGCATCCAGCCCAGCCAGAAGCGGATCTGGCGCGACACCGGAGTGTGCCGCCGCAGGCTGCCGCGCAGGTAGAGCGCGGCGCCCAGCAGCAGCAGGCCGATTGCCGGCCACGACAATTCCCAGGGGATGAACCAGGCGAGCAGGGCGTCGGTCATGCAAATAGGCGCTGCCGATCAGGCGATCGCGCGCAGGGTGGTGCGGATGGTGTCGAACAACTGGTCGATCTGCGCGCGGCTGATGATCAGCGGCGGCGACAGTGCCAGGGTGTCGCCGGTGTACCGCACCAGAATGCCGCGCTGGTAGCAGCCGAGGAAGGTGTCGAACGCCCGCTTGCCGACCGCGCCGGGGCGCGACTCCAGTTCGATGCCGGCGATCAGCCCGATGTTGCGCAGATCGCGCACATGCGGCGCGTCGCGCAGGGTGGCGTGCAGCGCGTCTTCCCAGTACTGCGCCAGGCCTTCGTCCTGTGCGCGGGTGAGCAGCTTTTCCTCGCGGTAGATGTCCTGCGCGGCCACCGCTGCGGCACAGGCCAGCGGGTGACCGGAATAGGTATAGCCGTGGAAAAACTCCACCGCGCCTTCGCCCGAGGCGTTGACGACCGTGTCATAGATGCCCTGCCGCGCAAACACCGCACCCATCGGCACCGCGGCGTTGTTCACCGCCTTGGCGGTGGTGATCAGGTCGGGCGTGACGCCGAAATACTGCGCGGCAAACGGTGCGCCCAGCCGGCCATAGCCGGTGATGACCTCGTCGAAAATCAGCAAGATGCCATGCCGGTCGCAGATCGCCCGCAGCTTTTCGAGATAGCCTTTGGGCGGCACCAGCACCCCGGTGGAACCCGCCACCGGCTCGACGATCACGGCCGCGATATTGCTCGCGTCGTGCAGCGCGACCAGGCGTTCGAGTTCGTCGGCCAGATGCGCGCCCCAGGCGGGCTGGCCACGGCTGAACGCTTGATGCTCATGCGAATAGGTGTGCGGCAGATGGTCGATGTTGGGCAGCAGGTTGCCGTGGAACACCTTGCGGTTGGGCGTCATGCCGCCAACTGAAATACCGCCGAACCCCACACCGTGATAGCCGCGCTCGCGGCCGATCAGCACGGTGCGGCTGGCCTCGCCGCGGGCGCGGTGATAGGCCAGCGCGATTTTCAGCGCGGTGTCCACCGACTCCGAGCCGGAGTTGGTGAAAAACACCTTGTTCAGATCGCCCGGGGCGATCGCCGCCAGCCGATTGGCCGCCTCGAACTGCACCGGGTGCCCCATCTGGAACGGCGGGGCGTAGTCCATTTCCTGCACCTGCCGCGCCACGGCGTCGCTGATCGCCTGCCGACCGTGCCCGGCGTTGACGCACCACAGTCCCGAGGTGCCGTCCAGAATGTCGCGCCCGTCGTGCGAGCGGTAGTGCATGTCCTTGGCGGCGACCAGCAACCGTGGCGCGGCCTTGAACTGGCGGTTGGCGGTGAAGGGCATCCACAGATGCGCCATCTCCGGCACGGTTGAAGCGGCGCCGGCCTTGTGCAGTTCGGCTTGATCCATGAAAAAACTCCAGTGAACGGGTCGTGTGGGTAACTTGAGGCGACCGGCGCGGGCTTGTCTGTCGACGCGGCCGCCTCCGGCACTATAGCGAGCGGCAATGCCCATAACGGTGCCACTTTGGCCGCGCTATGCTGACCGCTGCTTCACCCCGTAACCGCTTGCGATGACCCTCGGCCTCTACATCATCGGCGATGAAATTCTCTCGGGCAAACGCCAAGATCGGCATTTCGCCCAGATCTTGTCCCTGCTCACGGCGCGGGGCATGCGGCTGGACTGGGTGCAGTACCTGGGCGACGACCCCGACCTGCTGCAGCGGCGCTTTGCCGACAGTTTTTCCCGCGGCGAAATCGCGCTGAGCTGCGGCGGTATTGGCGCCACGCCCGATGACCATACCCGCCAGGCCGCGGCGGCGGCGCTGGGCGTGCCGCTGGAACTGCATCCGCAGGCCAAGGCGCTGATCCAGCAGCGTGCCGTTGAAATGAACCTCGGCCCGCTGGACAGCCCGGCGAACGTCCACCGCCTGCAGATGGGCATGTTCCCGCAGGGCAGCGACATCATCCCCAACCCTTACAACAGGATTCCCGGGTTTTCGGTGCGCGGGCACTACTTCGTTCCCGGCTTTCCGGTAATGGCCTGGCCGATGCTGGAATGGGTGCTCGACGGCCCGCTGGCGGCGATGCACGGCAGCGGGGCGCAGGCCGAACGCTCGGTGATCGTGCGCAACGCGATGGAGTCCGAGCTGACCCCGCTGATGGAGGACATCGAGCGGCGCTTTGCCGGCATCAAGGTGTTCAGCCTGCCCAGTGTCGACCACCCCACGCTGGGGCGGCACATCGAACTTGGAGTCAAGGGCGCGCCGTCGCGGGTGGACGAGGCCTTTTCCGTACTGTGCGCCGGCCTGCCCGCAGGCACCTGGGAAATGCACCAAAACTAGACCTGACGCACCAAAACAGGGCGCACTGGATTGGTGCGACGTTGGCGCGGACGAGCCATGCGCACCTGCTGACCTGTGGCTTGTTTGCACCCACCAGCCGGGCGGTCTGACATCGGTTGCAGGCATGCTTTCTGCTAGATTGCACCTGCTGGCCGGGCGGCTTGCTTGCACCCCTGAGCGCTGAATGCATCGCCCGCGATACGCAGACACTTCCAACGCAACCCACAGGAGAGTTTCATGAGCAAGTCAGTCGCCGACGTGATGGGCATGGTGAAGGAACACGACGTCAAGTTCGTCGATTTCCGCTTCACCGACACGCGCGGCAAGGAGCAGCACGTCTCGGTGCCGATTTCGGCGTTCAACGAAGAAAAGTTCACCCACGGCCACGCGTTCGACGGCTCGTCCATCGCCGGCTGGAAGGGCATCGAGGCCTCGGACATGCTGCTGATGCCCGACCCGAACACCGCCAACGTCGACCCGTTCATGGAAGAGACCACGCTGCTGCTGACCTGCGACGTGCTCGAACCCGCGGACGGCAAGCCGTATGACCGCGATCCGCGCTCCATCGCCAAAAAGGCCGAGGCGTATCTGAAGGCCTCCGGCCTAGGCGACACCGCCTACTTCGGCCCCGAGCCCGAGTTTTTCATCTTCGACCAGGTGCGCTGGAACGTCGACATGTCGGGCTGCTTTGTCAAAATCGACTCTGACGAAGCCGCGTGGGTGACTGGCGAAAAGCTCGAAGGCGGCAATATGGGCCACCGCCCGGCGGTCAAGGGCGGATACTTCCCGGTGCCGCCGGTCGACAGCCTGCAGGACATCCGCTCCGAAATGTGCCTGCTGCTCGAACAGATGGGCGTGCCGGTCGAGGTGCATCACCACGAAGTGGCCAACGCCGGCCAGTGCGAAATCGGCACCAAGTTCTCCACCCTGGTGCAGCGTGCCGACTGGACGCAGATCATGAAATACGTGGTGCAGAACGTCGCCCAGGCCTACGGCAAGACGGCGACCTTCATGCCCAAGCCCATCGTCGGTGACAACGGCAGCGGCATGCACTGCCATCAGTCCATCTGGAAGGACGGCAAGAACCTGTTCGCCGGCAACGGCTATGCCGGGCTGAGCGAGTTCGCGCTGTACTACATCGGCGGCATCATCAAGCACGCGCGCGCGCTCAACGCCATCACCAACCCGGGCACCAACTCGTACAAGCGTCTGGTGCCGGGCTTCGAGGCGCCGGTGATGCTGGCCTACTCGGCGCGCAACCGCTCGGCGTCGATCCGCGTGCCGTTCGTGCAGAGCGACAAGGCCCGCCGCATCGAAGTGCGCTTCCCGGACCCGACCGCCAACCCCTACCTGGCTTTCGCCGCGATGATGATGGCCGGCCTCGATGGCGTGGAAAACAAGATCCACCCGGGCGAAGCCGCGAGCAAGAACCTGTACGACCTGCCGCCGGAAGAAGAAGCCAAGATCCCCACCGTCTGCTCCAGCCTCGACCAGGCGCTGGAACACCTCGACAAGGATCGCGGCTTCCTGACCAAGGGCGGGGTGTTCAGCGACGACTTCATCAGCGCCTACATCGACCTGAAGATGGAAGAAGTCACCCGCTTCCGCATGACCACCCACCCGGTCGAGTTCGACATGTACTACTCGCTGTGATCGCTGCCGCCGGCGCGGCGATGCAACAAGGCGGCCTGCGGGCCGCCTTTTTCATGGCTGCGGCCGGTTGTGTCGTCGCTTTGCGGGGCTGTTGCGTTGACGATGCGAGCCCCGCGCGCTGCGCGCCCGCATCGCCCCAGGACTGCACCGACTGGGCCTAAACTGCCGTCACGATTCGTTTTTTCGCCTGCCATGTCCAAACGTCTTTCGCTGCTGTCGCTGCTCCTGCTCTCCGCGTTGACGGGGCTTGCACCGGCGCACGCGCAGACCGACCCGAATCGGGTGTATCGCTGCCCGGATAACACCTACACCAACGATCTGAGCGAGGTGAAATCCAAGAACTGCAAGCTGGTGGACAACGCGAATGTCAGCATCATGTCCACCCCGGCGCCCAGCGAGCGGGCCGCACCCAAGGCCGCGCCGAAACCGGAGAGCAGCGCGCAGCGCGGCACCCAGATTCCGGCTGACACTCAGCGCCAGCGTGATCTGCAGGCCCGCGCGATTCTGGAGCAGGAGCTTGCGCAGCAGAAAGCCAAGCTGGCGCAACAGCTCAAGGACTACAACAACGGCCAGCCCGAGCGCCTGGGCGACGAGAAGAACTATCAGAAGTACCTCGACCGCGTGTCGGCGATGAAGGACGCGATCGTCGCGACCGAGGCCAACATCGCCGCGCTCGAACGCGAGTTGCAGAAATACCCGCAATGAGCGAGGCAGGCGCCGGCGGCTCGGCGCTCGACTATCCCGGGCTGGAATGGCTGCCGTCGATGGCCGCGCTGGTGCGGCCCAATGGCGCCGTGGCATATGCCAACCCAGCGCTGGAACAGGGGCTGGGCCTGTCGCGGCGGCTGCTGCTCGGCGCCGATCTGGCGCATTGGCTGGATTGCCCGCAGTTGTGGGCCGAGGCGCTGATCGAGGTCGCCGGCAACGCCTTCAGCAGCAAGCGATTCGATTGCCAGCTGCTGCCGCGCGACCGCGCCGAGGGGCTGCGGGTGCAGGTCGCGGTGGCCCGCACCGATCATCCCGACGGCCTGCTGCTGGTGGAAATGCTCGAGCTCGGGCCGCAGGACCGCATCGAGCGCGCCGAGCAATGGCAGTTGCAGGCACAGGCGAACAAGGAGCTGATCCGCAATCTCGCGCACGAGATCAAGAATCCGCTGGGCGGCATACGCGGTGCGGCGCAGTTGCTGCACGCCGAACTGCCCGATGCCGGGCTGCAGGAATACACCCAGGTGATCATCGCCGAGGCCGACCGGCTGCAGGGTCTAGTCGATCGGCTGCTGGCGCCGCACCGGCGGCCGCAATTGGTGGGCGACGTCAACATTCACGAAGTGTGCGAGCACGTACGCACGCTGCTGCTGGCGGAGTTTCCGCGCGGCCTGCGTGTGATGCAGGACTATGACGCTAGCCTGCCCGAGTTCCGTGGCGATCGCGAGCAGCTCATCCAGGCGGTGCTCAACATTGCGCACAACGCGGCGCAGGCACTCAAGGAGCGCATTGCTGCGGGCGATGCGCGCATCGTGTTCCGCACTCGGGTGGCGCGGCAGGTCACGCTGGCGCGGCAGCGCTACAAGTTGGCACTGGTCTTGCATATCGAGGACAACGGCCCCGGTGTGCCCGAGGACATCAAAGACCGGATGTTTTTTCCCCTGGTCACCGGCCGAGAGGGGGGCAGCGGACTGGGGCTGACCCTGGCGCAGACCTTCATCCAGCACCACCAGGGAACCATCGAATGCGACAGCCAACCCGGTCACACCGATTTCCGCATCACCATTCCCTTGCCCTGAAGCGGGCTCAGCCGGAGGGCGAGCGATGAAGCCGATCTGGGTGATCGACGACGATGCCTCGATCCGCTTTGTGCTGGAAAAGGCGCTGCACAAGGCGGGGCTGGAGGTGCGCAGCTTCGCCAATCCGCGCGAGGTGCTTGCCGCGATCGGCGAGACCTGTCCGCAGGTGCTGGTTAGCGACATTCGCATGCCTGGCGGCAATGGCATCGAGCTGTTGCAGCAACTGCGCGCTTCGCATCCCTCGCTGCCGGTGATCATCATGACCGCGTACTCCGATCTGGACAGCGCGGTATCGGCCTTGCAGGGCGGGGCGTTCGACTACCTGAGCAAGCCGTTCGACGTGGACAAGGCCGTCGAGCTGATCCAGCGCGCGGTCGACGAAAGCCTGCGCGAAGAGCAGGCCGAGGAGCAGCAGAACGGCACGCCCGAGCTGCTCGGCCAGGCGCCGGCGATGCAGGACGTGTTCCGCGCCATCGGTCGGCTGGCGCACTCCAACGTCACGGTGCTGATCACCGGCGAGTCGGGCAGCGGCAAGGAACTGGTCGCGCGTGCGCTGCACAAGCACAGCCCGCGCGCGAACGGCCCGTTCGTCGCGATCAACACCGCGGCCATCCCCAAGGATCTGCTGGAGAGCGAGTTGTTCGGGCACGAACGCGGCGCTTTCACCGGGGCGCAGACCCTGCGCCGGGGCCGCTTCGAGCAGGCCGAGGGCGGCACGCTGTTTCTCGACGAAATCGGCGACATGCCGATCGAGCTGCAGACCCGGCTGCTGCGGGTGCTGTCCGACGGGCACTACTACCGCGTCGGCGGACACAACGCGATCAAGTCGCATGTGCGGGTGATCGCCGCGACTCACCAGAACCTGGAGCAGCGCGTCGCGCAGGGGCTGTTTCGCGAAGATCTGTTCCACCGCCTCAACGTCATCCGGCTGCGGTTGCCGCCGCTGCGCGAGCGGCGGGAGGACATCGCCCCGCTGACCCGGCACTTCCTGCAGCGCAGCGCCAAAGAACTCGGTGTCGAGCCCAAGCGCATTTCGGCCGAGGCGCTGCACGTGATCGAGCGCTTTGCGTTTCCCGGCAATGTGCGCCAGCTCGAAAACCTGTGCCACTGGCTGTCGGTGATGGCGCCGGCGCAGATCATCCAGGCCAAGGATCTGCCCGAGGAAGTGCGGCAGGTGGCACCGCCCTCCGCCGTCGTTGCGGAAGCGCGCGGCGTGGCCAGCGCGACCGCTGCCGCGCCGGCTGCTGGTGCAGCGGCCACGCCGCCTTTGGCGCAGCCCGCTGAGCGGCCGGCCGCACCGCCGTCCGCCGACTGGCTGGCGGCGCTGGACCGCGCGGCCAGCGAAATGCTGCGCGCCGGCGAGCCCGAAGTGATGCGGGTGCTGTCCGATCAGTTCGAGCGCACGGTCATCGGCGCGGCGCTGGCGCAGACCCACGGCCGGCGCATCGAAGCGGCGCAGCGCCTGGGCATCGGCCGCAACACCATCACCCGCAAGATTCAGGAACTCGGCATGGACGACACGCCGCAGTGAACGCGGCGCGCGGCCCAATCAGGGCAGATCGACGATCTGCCGCCCGTAGGGCAGGAAGGCCAGCCCGGCGAGCTTGAGGTGCTGCAGCGCGAACGGGATGCCGATGATGGTCAACGCGCACAACAGCGCCGCGGCCAGATGGCCCAGCGCCAGCCACCAGCCGAACAGCAAGGCCCAGATGATGTTGCCGATGCCGCGCAGACCGGCGGCGATCGCTCCGCCCGGTTTGTCGACCACGGTGCGGCCGAACGGCCAGAAGCTGAACGCGCCGATGCGCCAGGCGGCAATCGCCCACGGAATGCCGACCACGGTCAGCGCGCACAGCACCGCGACCAGCCACCAAGCCAGCCCCATCACCAGTCCGCCGAAAACCAGCCAGATCAGGTTACCGAGCAGCCGCATCATCGTTTCCGCAATTTCGTCCTCGTCCGCCGCGGTCAGGCCACGATGGCAGGCGGCCCCTGCACCGCGAGCACCCCGCTGCGACCGGGCACGCTGCCTTGCGCGACGGCATGGCGGGGCAGGGTGGACGGGTCGATGCGATCGGCGGCGTCGCGCAGCGTGCCCAGGGTGTGGCCGGCGGCGCGCCACCCGGCGAGCAGTCGTTCGAACACCGGAGCGAGCTGGCCGCCTTCGAGTTCAGCGTGCAGGGTGAACACGTGGTCACGTCCGTCGTTGCCCAGCGCGAGCAGGTGGTCGGCCACGTTGTCTGCGTTCAATCCGTCGGTGCCGATCAGCTCGTCCAGGGTCGGCAAAGTGGTCGGCCATTGGGGGACCGGGATGACCTCGTCGCCCACCACCGGCAGGAAGGGATGGGTGCCGCGCCCGTCCGAGGCCAGGGTGAAGCCCAGCGTGCGCTCCAGGCGGTAGGCGTGGTCGTTCATCTGCCAGCCGGCTGCGCCGTGCACCTCGGGCGCGTGGCCAAAAATGTCGCCATAGCGGTCGACCGCGAACTGCATCTGGCGCCGCGTCCACTCGGCGCCCTTGTGCGCGACGGCGTCCTGCCATAGCACATGGTCCCAGGTGTGCACCCCGGTCTCGCAGCCGGCGGCCGCTGCGTCGCGCATCGGCTGGGCTGCGCGGCGAGCGATGTCCGGCCCGGGCAGCAGGGTGCCGTACAGCAGGGTCTTGATGCCGTAATGGCTGGTCACCGAGGTGCGCCGCACCTTGGCGAGAAAGCCCGGACGGAACACCCGCTTGAGCGCGCGGCCGGTGTGGTCGGGGCCGAGGCTGAACAGAAAAGTGGCGCGCAGACCGTGGCGGTCGAGCAGCCGCAGCAGCGCGGGCACCCCTTCGAGGGTGCCGCGCAAGGTGTCGACGTCGACTTTGAGGGCGATATGGGGCATGGCAATGAGGGCAGCGCGAGCCCTCGGAAAAAAAGGCCGGCGGCGCGCGCAATGCCGGGCATCGTAGCGGTTGCTTGATCTGCGGCAGCGGCGCCGCGCGGCGCGGTCTGTTTCAATCCTTCGAGGCTGGCCGATGTGCCGTGTTCTGGAGAGACCATGCATCCGATGTTTTCCACCTGCGATCTGTGCGACGCCCACGCCGACGCGCTGGCCAGCGGCGCGTTGCGGGTGCTGCCGCCGGTGTTTCGCTCGTTCGGCAAGCTGCAGCGGTTTCGCGGCCGCATCGCGACGCTGCGTTGCCGAGACGACAACCTGCAGTTGCGCGCTCTGCTGGAAACCGCCGGGCTGGCGCGGGTGCTGGTGGTCGATGGCGGCGGCTCGCTGGCGCGCGCACTGATGGGCGGGCGCCTGGGCGAACTGGCGGTGCGCAACGGCTGGGCCGGCGCGCTGATTCACGGCGCGGTGCGCGACACCGCCGAACTGGCCGCAACGCCGATCGGAGTGCTGGCTCTGGCGCCGATGCCGGTGCCGCCGCGCAAGGATGGCGGTGGCGAGGTGGGGGTCGAGTTGCAGATTCAGGGCGTGACCATCCGCCCGGACGAATGGCTTTACGCCGATGAGGACGGGGTGCTGATCAGCGCGACCGAGCTCGACCTCGGAATGTGAGCAAGCGGCGGCGCGGGCTGCGCGCCGCTCTTGCGTTCACACCATGATGCGCCGCCGCGCCAGCGGCGGATGGGTGTCCAGATACGCCCGCAGCCCCTCGAAAATCGCGCGGGCGATCTGCTTGCGGTAGGCCGGGGTCTGCAGCCGGCGCTCTTCTTCCGGGTTGCTGATGAACGCGGTTTCGACCAGCATCGACGGAATGGTCGGCGACTTGAGCACCACGAAACCCGCCTGCTGCACCTGCCTGGAGTGCAGGTGCACGATCTCGCCCATTTTCTGCAGCGTCGGCCGCGCCATCTTGAGGCTGGCGTTGATCTTGGCGGTGGTGGACATATCGAGCAGCACCTTGGCCACCTGGTAGTCCTTGGCGTTGATGTCGATCCCGCCGATGGCGTCGGCGGCGTTTTCCCGCTGCGCCATCATCCGCGCCTCCACGCTCGACGCCCCACCTTCGGACAGGCAGTACACCGAGGCGCCGCGAGCATCCGGGGTGTACCAGCCGTCGGCGTGGATCGAGACGAACAGGTCGGCGTTGGCCGACTGCGCCTTTTCCACCCGGGTCCACAGCGGCACGAAAAAGTCGCTGTCGCGGGTCATCATCACCCGCATGTTCGGGGTGTCCTGCGCGAGGTCGCGCAGATGGCGACCGATCAGCAGCACCACGTCTTTTTCATGCACGCCGCTGGGCCCAGTGGCGCCCGGGTCCTCGCCGCCGTGGCCGGGGTCAAGGGCCAATAGCACCTGCCGCATGTGCCAGCGCTCGGGCTTGCGCGGGTTGCCGGCGTCGGCCACCGTGGTGTCCGGGGTGCGCGGCTCGGGCGCGTGGCGCGGGCCGGTTGTTTCGGCGCGGGCGTTGCGCCGGGCGGGGTTGCGCGAAGGCGTGGGCGACTTGTCGCCGTCGGCTTCGTATTGGCGGATCCAGTCGCCCAGGGTGTCGGGCTGCGCGGTGTCGGCACGCGGGTCGACGCGGGCGATCTGCTGCGGGCGGCTGTTGGGCGCGGCGTCGGGTGTCGCAGCGCCGGCGGCGTCGGCCAGGCGATCGCGCTCGGCACGCTCCTGCTGTTTCATGAACGCCATCAGCCGGTCACCATTGGCGGGGTAGAGGTCGAACACCAGACGGTTCTGGTACGCCGCGACCGGCAGCAGGCTGAACACCTGCGGCCGCACCGGTTGCTTGAGGTCGATGACCAGCCGCACCACGTGCGGTTTGAACTGGCCGACGCGCACGTCCTTGATGTAGGGATCGTCGGGCTGCACCTTGCCGGCGATTTCGCGCAGCCTGGGGGTGAGCTCCAGCCCGTCGATGTCCACCACCAGTCGCGGCGGGTCAGACAGCAGCTGGTGCGTGGCGGTCAGCGCGCCGTCGGACTCGATGGTCAGCCGGGTGTAGTCCGCCGCGGGCCAGACGCGGATGGACACCAGCGTGGCGCCGTAGGCCAGCGCCGGCGCGCCCAGCAGCAGCACGACGCTGGAGGACTGCAGCAGAAAACGGCGGCGGGAATCGGTCATGTCCTGCTCCTGCGTGGGGCTGAGTCGCCGCAGGAGCAGCGGCGGCTCAGTCGGTGTCGGATGCCCGGTGGGGCGGCCAGCGTTGCAGCGCAGCCAGCAGCGCCGCGCCCAGCGGCGAGCCTGCAGCAACGTCCAGCTGGCGGGCCGTGTTGCCCTGCGGGGTCAGCCGCAAGGCGAGATCAGCCACCGGCAACAACCCCGCGGCCTGCTCGGGCCACTCCACCAGGCAGATGCCCGGCCCGGCGACGAGGTCGCGCAAACCGGCATCTTCCCATTCATTCGGATCTGAAAACCGATACAAATCAATATGATAGACATCGGTTCGCAGAGTTCGGTTGAATTCTAGGCCTGAACTGTCGACGCTGTAACCTTCAACCAGCGCAAACGTGGGACTTTTGATACGCCCCTGCACTCCCAGCGCTCGCAAAAACGCCCGCACGAACGTGGTCTTTCCCGCACCAAGATCGCCCGACAGCGTGACCAGCAGCCGCGAGGGCTCGGTCTCGACACAGCCGCGCGCCAGCGCATGCGCGACCTGTGCGGTCTGGTCGGCATCGGCGAGGAAGAGCGTCAGGGCGGGGAAAGTGGGCACGACGGGAAATGAAATGCGGGAAGGGTGGCAGGCGGCGTGAGCGGCCTGCGGGAAGGGGCTCGCCGCAAGCGGCTTCTAGTATTCGGGGCATGGATGCCGCATCCGCCCCGCAGCCGCTCGCCCGCTCGCCATCGCCCGAACAACTGGCGGCGCTGGCCGCGCGCATCAAGGCGCAGGGCAGGGCGCTGGGATTCTCGCAAATCGGCATCGCCGACGTCGATCTGCGCAGCGCCGAGCCGGGGCTGCTGGCCTGGCTGGCTGCCGGCCATCATGGCGAAATGGACTACATGGCGCGGCACGGCCTGCGCCGCGCCCGCCCGGCCGAGCTGCTGCCGGGCACGCTGCGGGTCATCACCGCGCGCATGGATTACCTGCCGCAAGGTACCCGGCCCGACTGGCGCGAGGCCGAATTGGCTCGGCTGGCGCAGCCCCACGCCGCCACCGTCTCGATCTACGCCCGCGGGCGGGACTACCACAAGGTGCTGCGCGCGCGGTTGCAGCAACTGGTCGACGCCATCGCTGCGGAAATGCCACCCGGCGTGGCGCGGCCCTTCGTCGACTCCGCGCCGGTGCTCGAAGTCGAGCTTGCGGTGCGCAGCGGCCTGGGCTGGCGCGGCAAGCACACCCTGCTGCTGAGCCGAGAAGGCGGGTCGATGTGTTTTCTCGGCGAAATTTTCATCGGCCTGCCGCTGCCGGTGGACCCGCCGGTCAGCGAACACTGCGGCACCTGCACCCGCTGCATCGACGTCTGCCCGACCCGCGCCATCCTCGGCCCGCAGCGCCTTGACGCCCGCCGCTGCATTTCCTACCTCACCATCGAACATCCGGGCCCGATCGACCCCGAGCTGCGCCCCTTGCTCGGCAACCGCATCTACGGCTGCGACGACTGCCAGCTCGTCTGCCCGTGGAACCGCTACGCCCAGCCATCGCCGCTGCCCGATTTCGCGCCGCGCAACGGTTTGGACGCCGCGCAGCTGCTCGATCTGTGGAAATGGAGCGAAACCGAGTTCAGCCAGCGGCTCGAAGGCAGCCCGATCCGCCGCATCGGCTACGCTCGCTGGCGGCGCAACCTCGCCGTCGCGCTGGGCAACGCGCTGCGCGCCAGCGGCGACGCCGAGTGGTGCGAGACCGCCCGCGTGGCGCTGCAGCTTGGAATGGCCGACGCCGACCCGCTGGTCGCCGAGCACATCGCCTGGGCCTTGGCACAGAGCGAAGTCCAGCCCCAGCCGCCCGCAGCTCTGCCTGAGCACGGGCCGTACAATGTCGGGTTTTTCGGGGCGTAGCGCAGTCTGGTAGCGCATCTGCTTTGGGAGCAGAGGGTCGGAGGTTCGAATCCTCTCGCCCCGACCAATCAAAACGAGCCGGTGCGGCGTCGCCCTTTGCGGCATCGCCGCAAAAGCCGTCCGCCTGTTGCCAGATTGTTGCCAATCACAGAAACGCTGGACTCGCGGCTCAGGGCGCCGCAGTCGGCACGGCCTTGGACGCCGCATTTTCGTCCGCCGCTGAGAGCGTCTGGTGCAGTTGTGCATCGCCGTGCAGGATGTCCTCCAGCTCGGCGCGGGCGTCCTTGGACAGGGCGATGAGCGCCGCCTGGTCGTGGAACACGGCCTGCTGGCGGTCGAGGGTGCGCAGGTCGTGCGCGGAGAACAGCGCCACCACGCGGTCCGCGTCCACCTCGGGCTTCACCGCCTGCAGCGCCAGTTTGCCCATCTCCACGCTCGACAGCCAGGTCTCGCGCAGCACCTGCTTCACCCCCAGCTCGCGCAGCCGCATGAGGTGGGTGCGGTTGCGCGCCCGCGCCAGCAGCGGCACGTCGGGGAAGTGGGTGCGCAGGAGCTCGGCGATTTTCAGGCTGGCCTCGACGTCATCCACGGCGAGGACGAACAGCCGCGCGTCCTGCACATGCGCGGCGCGCAGCAGCGACAGCCGGGTGGCGTCGCCGTAGTAGATCTTGTTGCCGAACTGCCGCACGAAATCCACCTGCTCGGCGCTGGCGTCCAGCGCGGTGAACGGCACGCCCTGCGCGTTGAGCAACCGGCCCACCACCTGGCCCACCCGCCCGTACCCGGCAATGACCACCGGCTGCCCCGGCTCGTCGATGCGGCTGAACGGCGGCGCCTGCCGCTTGCGTGCCCAGGGCTGCAGCAGTCGGTCGTTGACCATCAGCAGAAACGGCGCCAGCGCCATCGACACCGCCACCGCCACGGTCAGCAGCTCGGCAGTGCGGCCGTCGATCAGGCCGCCGCCGCGGGCGCTGGCAAACAGCACGAAGGCAAACTCCCCGCCGCAGGCCAGCACCACCGCCAGCGGGCGGCTGAGCGCATCGTCACCGCCGATCAGCCGCCGCCCGGCATAGAGCGTGAGCGCCTTGAGCAGCAGAATGCCCGCGCCCAGCCCCAGCACCTGCAGTGGCGCGGCCAGCACCAGCGGCACCTGGATGCCCATGCCCACGGCGATGAAAAACAGCCCGAGCAGCAGGCTCTCGAACGGTTCGATCGCCGCCTCCAACTCGTGGCGGAACTCGGAATCGGCCAGCAGCACCCCGGCGAGAAACGCCCCCAGCGACGCCGACAGCCCGACGCTGCTCAACCCCACGCCAATGCCCACCGCGCCGAGCAGCGCCGCGGCGGCGAACAGCTCGCGGTTGCCGCCGCCAAACCGCGCCACATAGCGGAACATGGTCGCCAGCACCGGCCGCCCGGCCAGCGCCACCAGCAGCAGCGCCCCCAGCGCCGGCCAGCCCGGCGCATGGCCGCCTGCGCCGGTGAGTGCGAGCAGCGCCAGAATGGGGATGACGCTCACGTCCTGGAACAGCAGGATGGCGAAGGTCTCGCGGCCAAAGCGCGTGGTCAGCTCGCGGCGCTCGGCCAGCCGCGGCAGGATGTACGCGGTGGACGACATCGCCAGCGCCACACCCACCAGCGCCGCCCCCGTCCACCCCAACCCCAGCGCCACGGCAATGCCCGCCGCAGGCAACGCCACCCCCGCCATCTGCAGTGTGCCCAGCCCGAACACCTGCCGCCGCAGCGCCCACAGCCGGCTGGGCTGCAACTCCAGCCCGATGAGGAACATCAGCAGCGTCACCCCCAGCTCGGCCGTATGCAGCACCGACTCCGGCCGGCTTACCACCCCCAGACCGAACGGCCCCACGGCAACGCCCGCCACCAGATACCCCAGCACCGAGCCCAGGCCCAGACGTTTGAACAACGGCACCAGCAACACGCTGGCGGCCAACAGGGTGAGCAGGGCGGTGGCGGACATGCCGCGATGGTAGGGCGGGGCGTAGTGTGTCGCGTAGCGAGCGTTGCACCTTGCTTGAAAGGACGGGTGGAAGTGACGATAAAAGCGCGGCGGCAGCGCTTGGCAGCAAGCTTCCGATCGTGCTCAACCGTCGTGGTTGATTTCACCCTCTGCTATTCCGGCGCGACAAGCGCGGGGTGCTTTACAAACAACTCGGATGGTTTTTTCCCTTCTTCAAAGAGCAAGAGCTTAATACCGCTCTGAATAAAGTAAATACTACGAGGCTAGACCTGACCCCAAACGCGACCTCCTTACGTGCCTCATGCACTAAACATCCGTGATGCTGTGTAGTTGGTAGCGTTTCAATCTGCCGTTTGAGGAGTTAACCTTCGTTACTACTGCAGACAGTGGCTCGAACTCACCTCGCGCAACTTTCCCGAGGTTGTCAGCCATAATTGTTTTTTGATAATCATCCAGTTCGCCAAAGGGGGTGAAACTGTGCGAGATCGAATTGATGGATGTAATCAGCCGTCCTGTTCCGGTACGTGCGTTGAAGCGACTTACGGCAACTGAAACGACTTCCGTATCTGGCTCAACAATTTCAGTCTCAAGATAATTCAGCGTGTCTGCATCAAAACTGATAATTGGTCTTCGGCCGAGAGACAGAGTTGCCGATAGCCCCTGGTGCTTGACCGGAAGGTGCGCTCTCAGCAAAGCTCTTTCAAGGCGCTCGTGGAGGTCATCGTTTTCCTTGGTAAGCTGTTGAAGTTTCTTTTTCGCCCGGCGGTTAGCAAGGACAAAAGGAAGGCCGAAACAGCTCGAAAGTACGAACTTGGTGAGGTCGTACAGGCCATTTTTTCCAAGTTCCGTCAGCAGCGTTAGGGTATTCGGGTCGGTGACAAAAAGCTGAATGTACTGTTCCAGTGACCCTTCGTAATTCCTTTTCATCACGAGGCGAAAGCCCTTCGCTGCGGGGGCTTGAACAATCACCTCGCCCTGAATCGAGGCGTGAATCGTGAGAAGTAGTATTTCTGAAATCGCGGCCAATGAATGCGCGCCGTAGTACATATCAAGCCCGTCAAACTTTCGCTCGCCGTCGTCGTACTTAATCTTAAACATCAGTTCCATTTAAACCAAACCACCTACATGAACACTGAAATTGGCGCAGTGGGATGCAATCCAATGCGGATCCTCGGATAACACCTGAATGCGATATTATCCAACAAAAAATAGTTGTTTTGCCTTTGTCTAGTTGGAAGTAAAGGGGTGCAACCCACTTGGCGACTGTTAGGGGGGGGGCATTGTGCTTACCGTGGAATCAGGGCGAAAATCGAAAGAAACTCTATCGCACATCCCGCCAACTTCCCCCCGTTGGGTTGGTTGATATCCTTTCTTCGTGCTTGAAACCATTCGCATCCTTTGGCGAACCGAACATCTTCATCAGCAGGTTCTCGCCACACACAGCCCAGCAGCCACGCCCAAACCTGCCACGCACTCGATGCCTACCGCATTCCCGCCGCCCTTGGCTCCGGCACGATGGCCGTGCGTTTGTTCTTTCCCACCCACGCGCCTGGATCATAGACACGTTTGCAGTGAAGCAGCAGTTGAGTAGTTTAACCTACGTTTCGAGTCGGCTGGACCGAATGATTTGTACTGTGAATAGTCTTTAATCCCGCACTGCTTCACCCGCGCGACACAGGGTGCAGAGTTCGCCGGCGCACCGGGCCGGCGGCTGTGGTGATGGCGCCGTGGAGGGGGTGCAGCAGGCCGGCGGCGAACAGGGCTTCGGCGACGACGAACATCGGGCCGACGAGCAGGCCGCGCAGGTCGTCGAAAAACGCGGGTTTGCGGCCTTCCCACACGTGGCCGATGGTCTGCAGCACCCAGCCGACGATAAAACTGCCCAGCCCCCAGGCGAGCCACGGGCCGGTGTTGAGCCCCGCCAGCGGCTGGGCGATGGCGATGATCGCGGCGAGGGCGCCCAGGGTTGGCAGGGTCACGGCAGGGCAGCGCAGCCGCAGGTACCACACCGCCACCAGCGCCCAGAGCATCCATGCTGCGGTCAGCGGGGCCGCGCCCAGAGGCAGGCGCCCGAGCAGCACCGCGACGCCGAAAACGATGAGCGGGATGCCGACGAAGTGGGTGGCGATGTTGCGCGGGTCGCGGTGGTAGCGGGCGTAGTTGATCAGCTGGAAGGTGGCGGGGTTCATGGCAGGGCAGGAAAGCGGTGGGTCGGGTGCGAAACTCTGCCGGCTGCGGTGCGGAGGGCTGCAGGCAAAGCCGACGGTCTGATGGTCGCGCCAACGGCCCGGGCGCAGGCAGCGGGATAACGCGGAGGCGCCGCCCGCCGCGATCACGCCCGCAGGCACTTGCCCTGCGCGGCGAGGTCGGCAAAGTCGCGGGCAAGCGTGTCGAGGGTGAGGCGGACCGCGGGGCGCAGCGCGTGGCGGCTGGGCAGCGCGGCCTGGATGCGCCCGGCCGGTGGTGCCCAGTCGGGCAGCACGTGCTGCAGCGCGCCGGTCTGCAGCGGCTCGTGCGCGGCCAGTAGCGGTACGGTGGCGATGCCCACGCCGGCGAGCGCGGCGCGCAGCAGCGCGTCCATGTCATCAACGATGAGGCGCGGACGATGCGGGACGCGTTCGACCGCATCCCCCGGGCCTTGCAGCCTCCATGCCGATTCCTCGCGCGAATTGCCCAGCCCTAGGCTGGGCAGGCGCTGCAGATCGGCCGGGCGGGCTGGCGGCGCGGCGTTGGCGAGCAAGGCGGGCGCGGCCACCAGCACATGCGGGCTGATCGCCAGGTTGCGCACGACCTCTTCGGCGGGCAGCGGCGCGTCCGCCGCGCGCACGCGCAGCGCGAGGTCGACGCCGTCCTGCCACACGTCGACGTTGCGGTTGGTCGCCTCGATGTGCAGGGTCAGCTCCGGCCAGGCGTTGAGCAGCCGGGCGATCATCGCATCGACCGCGTGGTGCAGCAGCGCCGGCGGGCAGCTCAGCCGCACGATGCCGCGCGGCTGTTGCTGCGGTGCGGCAACAGCGTGCGCGGCCTGCGCCTCGGCGAGCATGGCCTGGGCGTGGCGCAGCACGGCCTGCCCGTTTTCGGTGAGGGCGAAGCGGCGGCTGGTGCGGTGGATCAGCCGCACGCCGAGCTGGCGCTCCAGCGCGGCGACGCGCCGGCTCAGCCGCGAGCGCGGGGTGCCCAGCGCGCGCTCGGCCGCGGCGTAGCCGCCGTGCTCGGCCACCGCGGCAAATGCGGCGAGGTCGTTGAGATCGTTCATGGACGGCGCGTCGTTCTGGAAATGCAACGATGTGGCGCATTTTCGCCGTCTTTTCTTCGCATCATTGCAGCCGCACTATTCCAAGCATCGCTGCCACATCGGCGGCGCTTTCGCAACGGAGGAATGCCATGTCTGCCAAAACTCTGCTCAGCCTGCGCCACGCGCCCGACCGGCACTGGGTCGGCGACGGCTTTCCGGTGCACGGCCTGTTCGGCTATAGCGGCGCCGAGGTGGCGCAGCGCAGCCCGTTTTTGTTGCTGGACTACGCCCCGCCGTATGACTTTGCCCCGATCGAGCAGGGGCGGCGCGGCGTCGGCGCGCACCCGCACCGCGGCTTCGAGACCGTGACCATCGTCTATTCCGGCGAGGTCGAGCACCGGGATTCCACCGGCGCCGGCGGGGTGATCGGCCCCGGCGAGGTGCAGTGGATGACCGCGGGTGCCGGGCTGCTGCACGAGGAGTTTCACACCCCGGCGTTTTCGCGCCGCGGCGGGCCGTTCGAGGTGGCGCAGCTCTGGGTAAACCTTCCGGCAGCGAACAAAATGACCCCGCCACGCTACCAGGCGATCAGCCGCGGGCAGATTCCCGAAGTCGCGCTGCCGGGTGGCGGCGGGCAGGTGCGGGTGATCGCGGGCGAGTTCGATGGCGCGCGTGGGCCGGCGTCGACGCATACGCCGATGAATGTGTGGGACGTGCGACTGGCCGCGGGCGCATCGGTCGATCTGGCGCAGCCCGATGGCTGGAACACCCTGGTGGTGGTGCTCAGCGGCGCGGTGCGGCTGAGCAGTGGGGAGGAAGTCGGCGCGGCGCAGGTGGCCACGCTGTCGGCAGGAGGCAGCGAGGTGAGGCTGCAGGCGTTGGCCGACACCAAGTTGCTGCTGCTGGCGGGCGAGCCGATCGACGAGCCGGTGGTCGGCTACGGGCCGTTTGTGATGAACACCGAGCAGCAGATCCGCCAGGCGATGCTGGACTTCAACGCCGGACGGTTCGGCCGGATGGCGTGAGTTCCAGGGCTGGTTCGCGCGGCCGCCGGCGGCGCGAACCAGCCCGATCACACCGCCGCCTGTGCCGCGCCGCCGCGGGACTCCAGCGCCTTGACCATTGCGAGCAGCGCCTGGTTGGCCGGGGCCGGCAGGCCATGCGCGGCGCCGCGACGGACGATCACCCCGTTGAGGTGGTCGATTTCGGTCGGGCGGCCGCGCGCCAGATCCTGCGCGGTGGACGAGCGCTGACCGGGCATGGTCTGCGCAATCTGCTCCACCGCGGCCCAGCCCGATTCGACGTCGAGATCGCGGCCTTCGGCCCGCGCAACGGCAACGACTTCCTGCACCACCGCGCGCTGCAGTTCGCGCACCGGGTCGAGCGCAGCGAGTGCGCCGTAGGGCAGCTGGGTGATCGCGGATATCGCGTTGTAAGCGCAGTTGACCAGCAGCTTGGCCCACAGCGCGTCGTTCACCCGGGGCGAAATGTCCACCGGCACTCCGGCGCGCTCGAACACCGCCTTGACGGCGGCCAGGCGTTGCTGCAGATCGGCGTTGGCCGCGTCCCGCGCATTGGCCGGGCCGATGACCAGCTCGCCCCGTCCGAAATGCTCGACCACGCCAGGCTCGGGCAGCGCCGTGGCCACGTAGACCGCCGCCGGCACCACCAGCTGGCGGAGGTGCCGGCGCAGCCGCTCGAGGTTTTCCACGCCGTTCTGCAGGCTCAGCACCAGCGCGTGCGGCGCCAGCAGCGGGGCGAGTTGCTGCGCCACAAACTCCGTATCGGTGGATTTGACGCTGACCAGCACCCAGTCGGCCTGCGCGGCGGCGGCCATTGTTTCGCTTGCGGCGACTTCGATCGTCCGAGTCTGCCCGCCGCGGCGCAGCAGCAGCCCGCGCGCCGCGATCGCCTGCACGTGCGCGGGGCGGCCGATCAACGTCACCTTCACCCCGGCGCGGGCCAGCAGTCCGCCGAAATAACTGCCGACTGACCCGGCGCCGACCACGGCGACGCTGGGCAACGCGGAGGCAGGAGAGG
Source organism: uncultured Burkholderiaceae bacterium (assembly GCA_964389235.1). Taxonomy (GTDB): domain Bacteria; phylum Pseudomonadota; class Gammaproteobacteria; order Burkholderiales; family Burkholderiaceae_C; genus Thiomonas. The sequence goes on along the minus strand of CAYMDM010000002.1, from coordinate 5,663 downwards.
TCATGGCGCGTGGCGTGGGCTGGGTGGCGTGCAGCAGGTGGCCTGCCCGGCGTGACTCGAACACGCAACCTGCTGCTTAGAAGGCAGCTGCTCTATCCAGTTGAGCTACGGGCAGATGGTGCGCAGATGGGGCGCGCAAAGCAGGGTGGGAATGGTAGCCGGGCAGGCTGGATCGCAGCCTCCGCCGGCTCCTGCCGGCGGTTGCGCGCGAGGGCTGTCGCCGGCTCGAGCGGTTTGCAACCGGCCGCCGAATCCGCGAGCTGGATCGAGTTTTCGCGGCGCCGTTCAAAATACAGCACCCGGTATTGAATACACATATAGTTACGATATTTGCAGAATATCACGCCAAATCAAAGGGTTTTCCCAGGGGCTGTGCGCTTGAGCCGGCGCGCTGCGATGCAGCAGAATGCGTCCGCCATTCAGCACCGCCACATGTCCTCCACACCCATATTGCAGGCCCGGGGTCTGAGCAAGACCTTTCTCGGGTTTTCTGCGGTCAGCAATGTCGATCTGGATGTCTATCCGGGGTCGATTCACGCACTGGTCGGGCCAAATGGTGCGGGGAAAACCACCTGTTTCAATCTTTTGAGCCAATTCATCCGGCCGACTGCCGGGCAGATCATTTTCGACGGACAGGATATTTCGCGTAAATCGCCCGCCGATATTGCCCGCCTGGGCATGGTGCGGTCGTTTCAGATCAGCGCGACGTTTGGCCACCTCTCGGTGCTCGACAACGTGCGGGTCGCGCTGCAGCGGCGGCATGGTCTGGCGGTGCAGTTCTGGCGCACGCGAAAGGCGCTCGAACCGCTCACCAATGAGGCGATGGCCCTGCTCGACCTGGTGGGCCTGGCCGAGCAGGCCGGGCAACTGGCCGTGAATCTCCCGTATGGCTCCAAGCGGGCGCTGGAATTGGCGACGACCCTGGCGACCGAACCCAAGCTGCTGCTGCTCGACGAGCCGACGCAAGGGATGGGGCACGAGGACGTGCAGCGGGTGGCGCAGCTGATCAAGCGCGTGGCGGCCGGGCGCACCGTGCTGATGGTTGAACACAATATGTCGGTGATCGCGCAGATCTGCGACCGCGTCACGGTGATGCAGCGCGGGCAGGTGCTGGCCGAGGGCACTTACGACGAAATGGCGCACAACCCGGACGTTATCGCCGCCTATATGGGCGACGCGACCGAACTCGGCGCGGAGGCCACGGTATGAACGCGGTGGTCGAACGCCCGGGCAATGCGACCGCCCCCGCGCAGACGGCGCTGGCGCTGCGCATCGAAGATCTGCACGCCTGGTATGGCGAATCGCATGTGCTGCACGGGGTCAGCCTACAGGTCGGCGGCGGCGAAACGGTGTGTCTGCTCGGGCGCAACGGCGCCGGGCGCACGACCACCCTGCGCGCGGTGATGGGGCTGACCGGGGCGCGCACCGGGCGCATCGAGGTGTTCGGGCAGGACGTCATCCACCGCCCGCGCTACAAGGTGGCGCAGCTCGGGGTGGGGTATTGCCCCGAGGAGCGCGGCATATTCGCCAGCCTGAGCACCGAAGAAAATCTGATGCTGCCACCACTTCTGGCCACCGGTTTTCCTGGTCTGAGTCTGGACGATATCTACACCCTTTTCCCCAATCTGAAGGAACGGGCGAAAAGCCCCGGCACGCGATTATCGGGCGGGGAACAACAAATGCTCGCCGTCGCCCGGATATTGCGCACCGGCGCGCGTCTGCTTCTGCTCGATGAAATTTCCGAAGGTCTGGCGCCAGTGATCGTGCAGGCGCTGGCGCGGGCGATCCGGGCGCTGAAATCGCGCGGATTTTCCATTTTGCTGGTCGAGCAGAATTTTCAGTTTTCGGCCAACCTCGCCGACCGCTTTTATGTGATGGAAGGCGGCCGGGTGGTGAAGGAAATCAGCCGCGAGGAATTGCCGGCGCACCGCGCCGAACTCGCGGAATTGCTGGGTTTATAGCCGCGGCACCTGCCGCATTTTCGACAGAGGCCGGCGCAGTCCGGCCCTTGCACGGTCACAACGAGGAGACTCCCATGCGTTTGAAAGCCCTATCCCTCTCCCTGGCGCTGGCGTTTGCCGGCATAGGCGCGGCCCACGCCGCGGCCCCGGTCAAGATCGGGTTCATCACCGATCTGTCGGGCGTGTATTCGGCCGTGGACGGTCCCGGCGGGCTGGCGGCGATCAAAATGGCCGTGCAGGACTTCGGCGGCAGCGTGCTGGGCCGCAAGATCGAAGTGATGAGCTTCGACCATCAGAACAAGGCCGACCTGGCCGCCGGCAAGGCCAAGGAATACTTTGCGCAGGACGGTGTGGACATGCTGATCGGCGGCACCAACAGCAGCACCGCGCTGGCGATGGAGCCGATTGCCGCGCAATACAAAAAGCCGTTTTTCGTGGTCGGTGCCGGGGCTTCGTCCATCGTTGGCAAACAGTGCACGCCGTATACCGTGATGTATGCCTATAACACCACGGCGCTGGCGCGCGGCACGGCCAGCGCCATCGTCAAGCAGGGCGGCAAGAGCTGGTATTTCCTGACCGCTGACTACGCCTTCGGCAAGTCGCTGGAAGACGAAGCGGCCAAGGTGGTCAAGGCCGATGGCGGCACCGTCGTCGGGCAGGTGTATGCGCCGCTGGGGGCGTCGGACTTTTCGTCGTATCTGCTGCAGGCGCAGGCGTCCAAGGCGCAGGTGCTGGGGCTGGCCAACGCCGGTGGCGACGCCGACAACTCGATCAAGCAGGCCAACCAGTTCGGCATCACCAAGACGATGAAGCTCGCCGGTCTGCTGCTGTTCATCACCGACATCCACAGCGTCGGCCTGCCGGCCGCGCAGGGGCTGTATCTGACGACGCCTTGGTACTGGAACCAGAACGCGCAGGCGCGTGCCTGGGCCGAGCGCTACTTCAAGGAAATGCACGCGATGCCGACCTTCCTGCAGGCCGGCGACTATTCGGCCACGCTCACCTACCTGAAAGCCGTCAAGGCCGCGGGCAGCACCGATGGCACCAAGGTGATGGACGAAATGCGCAAGATGAAGGTCAACGACATGTTCATGCATGACGGCTTCATGCGCCCCAGCGGCCTGATGATCCACGACATGTACCTGATGCAGGTGAAGACCCCGGCCGAGTCCAAGGAGCCGTGGGACTACTACAAGCTGGTGCAGACCATCCCCGGCAACGAGGCCTTCGGCCCGGCGTCGAGCTACGGCTGCCCGCTGGACAAGTGAGTGAACCGAACGGCCCAGGTGCGGCGCCGCATGGCGCTGCGCCCGGGCCGGGCTGACGAGTTGCGAGGTCGCGCGTGATCGAAGTTTTCGGCTTTCCGCTGCCGCTGCTGCTGGGCCAGCTCGTTCTCGGGCTGGTCAACGGAGCGTTCTACGCCATGCTGTCGCTCGGGCTGGCGGTGATTTTCGGGCTGATGGACGTGGTGAACTTCGCCCACGGCGCGATGTTCATGATGGGTGCGATGTTCGCGTGGATGGGCCAGCAGTATCTGCACCTGAATTTCTGGTGGATGCTGCTGATCGCGCCGCTGCTGGTCGGGCTGATCGGCGTGGGCATCGAGCGGCTGCTGCTGCGCAAGCTGCAGGGCATGGACCCGATCTACGGCCTGCTGCTGACCTTCGGGCTGACGCTGCTGATCGAGGGCGCGTTCCGCGCGGCCTACGGCGTGGCCGGCGCCCCGTACAACCCGCCCGACCTGCTGTCGGCCACGCTGAACCTCGGCTTCATGTTCCTGCCGGCGTATTACCTGTTTGCCGTGATCGCCAGCCTGGCGGCGTGCTTTGGCACCTGGTGGCTGATCGAGCGCACGCGGCTGGGCGCGTATCTGCGTGCCGGCACCGAAAACCCGGCGCTGGTGCAGGCCTTCGGCATCAACTTTCCGCTGCTGATGATGCTGACTTTCGGCTTCGGCGCCGCGCTGGCCGGGCTGGCCGGGGTGCTGGCCGCGCCGGTGATCCAGGTGTCGCCGCTGATGGGGTCGAACCTGATCATCGTGGTGTTCGCGATTGTGGTGATCGGCGGCATGGGCTCGGTGCTCGGGGCCATCGTCTCCGGGCTGGCGCTGGGGGTGATCGAGGGGCTGGTCAAGGTGCTGTATGCGCCGATGAGCACTACGGTGGTGTTCATTCTGATGGCGATTGTGCTGACCCTGCGCCCGGCCGGGCTGTTCGGGAGGAGCAAATGAGCGCGCCGCAGACGCCGCTGCCGGCAGCGGCCGCGCCGCGGCTGGGCGGGCTGGCCGGCGCGCATCCGCTGCGTAGCGCAGTGCTGTGGGTGCTGCTGGCGCTGGCGATAGCCGCGCCCTGGCTCGGGCTGTATCCGGTGCTGGGGCAGCGCATGGCGTGCTTTGCGCTGTTCGCCTGCGCGTTCAACCTGCTGGCCGGTTACGGCGGGCTGATTTCGTTTGGTCACGCCGCGCTGTTCGGCGGCGCGGGCTACATCACCGGGCTGGCGCTGACGCAATGGCAATGGCCGACGCCAGCCGGGGTGCTGGCCGGGGTGGTGGTCGCGCTGGCCATCGGTCTGGTCATGGGGGTGCTGGCGGTGCGGCGGCAGGGCATCTACTTTTCGATGATCACCCTGGCACTGGCGCAGATCGTCTACTTCTACTGCCTGCAGGCCAATTTCACCGGCGGCGAGGACGGGTTGCAAGGCATTCCCCGCGGCACCCTGTTCGGCCTGCCGCTGCAGCACGACAAGGTGATGTACGAGGTGGTGCTGGCGGTGTTCGTGCTGAGCTGGCTGGCAATGCGGCGCATCGTGCGCTCGCCCTTCGGGCAGGTGGTGCAGGCGGTGCGCGAAAACGAGTCGCGCGCGGTTTCGCTCGGGTTTCGCGCCAATCGCTACAAGGTCGGGCTGTTCCTGCTGTCGGCACTGTTTGCCGGGCTGGCCGGCGCACTCAAGGCGGTGTGCATGGGGTTCGCCACCCTGACCGATGTGCACTGGGGCACGTCGGGGCTGGTGATTCTGATGACCCTGATCGGCGGGCTGGGCACGGACCTCGGGCCGATCATCGGCGCCATCATCATCACGGTGATCGAGGAAAAGACCGGCACCGTCGGCCACTGGCTGGCGCACCTGACCGGCTGGTCGTGGTTCAACACCCTGAACGAATCGGTGAGCATGGTCATCGGCGGGCTGTTTGTGCTGTGCGTGCTGCTGTTCCGTCGCGGCATCGTCGGCGAATGGCAGGCGCGCTGGGGGCGGCGCAGCGGCTGAATGGCGGGGGCGGCGGCGTTGCTGTCGGCGGTGTCGTGCGCACCGACTGCGCGGCGACCGGGGGCAATGCACCGGCAAACCGCCGGTCAATGAAAGTCCCGGCTGCGGGTGGGCAGCTGGCCGAGCAGCGGGGTGAGGTCGTGCAGCCGGGCGGCGATGAGGCTGCGCACTCCGTCCTGCTGCTGCCAGGTGCCGCTGACGGCCAGCAGCCGCGCGTGCAGCAGGGTGTAACGCTGGCGCTCGCGCAGCCGCTTCCAGCAGATCACTTGCACCGCGCCGGTTTCGTCTTCCAGCGACACGAAGGTCACGCCGCCGGCGGTGGCCGGCTGCTGCCGCAGCGTGACTAGGCCGCAGGCGCGCACGCGGGCACCGTCGGGCTGCGCGGCGAGTTCGGCCGCGGTGCGTAGCCCGCGGCGGGCCAGCAGCGGGCGCAGCAGC
>CAYMDM010000001.1:0-113469 GCA_964389235.1 uncultured Burkholderiaceae bacterium | reverse complement strand
CCGGCTGCCAGCCAAAACACCACCGAATCCACCCACTCGGAATTCAACAGAGGCTACAATGATTTTTTAACCCTTTGATTTATGGAGAAAAACATGGCTTTGGAGCGGACGCTCTCGATCATCAAACCCGACGCCGTGGCGAAAAATGTCATCGGCCAGATCTACTCGCGCTTTGAGCAGGCCGGGCTGAAAATCGTCGCTGCGCGCATGATGCATCTGTCGCGCGCCGAGGCCGAGGCGTTTTACGCGGTGCACAAGGCACGGCCGTTTTTCAAGGATCTGGTGGATTTCATGATCTCCGGCCCGGTGATGGTGCAGGTGCTTGAAGGCGAGGGCGCGATCCTGAAAAACCGCGATCTGATGGGCGCGACCGACCCCAAGAAAGCCGCCCCCGGCACCATCCGCGCCGACTTTGCCGATAGCATCGACGCCAACGCGGTGCATGGTTCGGACGCGCCGGAAACCGCGGCGCAGGAAATCGCATTCTTTTTCCCAGCGATGGCGATCTACTCGCGCTGAGCCGTTGCGCCGAGTCTGCCCGCTGAATCTGGCCCGACCGCTGCCCCGCCCTCGCCGCCATGAACCCGCCCGTCAACCTGCTGCAGTTCGACCGCGAGTCGCTCGCGGCGTGGTTTGCGCAGCACGGTCACGCGGCGTTTCGCGCGCGGCAGGTGTTTCGCTGGATGCACCAGAAGGGCGTGGCCGACTTCGACGCGATGAGCGATCTGGCCAAGCCGCTTCGCCAGTTTCTGCGCGAGCGCGCGGTGGTGCAGGGTCTGCCGATTCTGTCCACCCAGCGCTCGGCCGACGGGACGGTGAAATGGCTGTTCGACGTCGGCGGCGGCAACGCGGTGGAAGCGGTGTTCATCCCTGTGGCGCAGCGCAACACCTTGTGTGTGTCGTCGCAGGCGGGATGCGCGGTCAACTGCCGATTCTGTTCCACCGGCCACCAGGGGTTCAGCCGCAATCTGCAGACCTGGGAGATCCTGGCGCAACTGTGGACCGCCGAGTTCACGATGCGCGCCGAGCTCGGCCTGCCGGCGGGCGAGCGGGCAATCTCCAACGTCGTGATGATGGGCATGGGCGAGCCGCTGCAGAACTACGGCCAGCTCGTGCCGGCGCTGCGGGTGATGCTCGATGACGATGGCTATGGCCTGTCGCGCCGCCGCGTCACCGTCTCCACCTCCGGGGTGGTGCCGATGATCGACCGGCTGGCGCAGGACTGCCCGGTCGCGCTGGCCGTGTCGCTGCACGCGCCCAACGACGCGCTGCGCGACGATCTGGTGCCGCTCAACCGCAAATATCCGCTGCACGAGCTGCTGGCCGCGTGCCGGCGCTATCTCGCCTTTGCGCCGCGCGACTTCATCACTTTCGAATACTGCATGCTCGATGGGGTCAACGATACCCCGGCGCTGGCCGCGGAACTGGTGGCGCTGGTGCGGAAGTCCGATGTGGCGTGCAAGTTCAACCTGATTCCGTTCAACCCGTTTCCGCAGTCCGGGCTGAAGCGCTCGTCCCCGCAGCGGGTGGCGGCTTTCGCGCAGGTGCTCCTGGACGCGGGCATCGTCACCACGGTGCGCAAGACCCGCGGTGACGACATCGACGCCGCCTGCGGTCAGCTCGCCGGCGAGGTGCAGGATCGTACCCGCCGGGTGATCCGCATGCAGAGTGCGCCGCCTGCGGCGCGCGCCGCCGCGGGTCTGTGAGGAGAAGCCCATGATTCGGCGCGACTGGCTGAACGCTCGCCTGCTCGCAGCCGCGCTGTCGCTGCTGATGCTGCCGGCGCTCATGAGTGGTTGTGCGTCGTCGCAGAGCCGCGCTGCCGCCGGTGGCGATGCAGCGGCGGCCGCTGCCGCGGTGGCCAGCGGCAGCGATGAAGCCAGCGCGCTCAAGCGCGCGCAGCTGCGGCTGGAACTCTCCGAGGGCTATTACCAGCGCGGTCAGCTCGACGTCGCGCTGGCCGAGGCCGACAAATCGCTGGCCGAAAAGTCCGATTACGTGCCGGCCTACAACATGCGGGCGCTGATCGAAATGGCGATGGGCGACATGCCCGCAGCCGAGGCCGACTTCCGGCGCGCGCTGAGCATCAACCCGGTCAACACCGACACCCTGCACAACTACGGCTGGTTCCTGTGCCAGCAGCGGCGCTACCCGCAGTCGTTCGAAATGTTCCGCAAGGCGCTGGCGCAGCCGGGGTATCGCTTCGCCTCGCGCACCTATCTGGCGCTGGGCGTGTGCCAGTACCGTTCGGGCGATCTGGCCGGCTCCGAGGCCACGCTGCAGCGCGGTTTCAGCCTCGACCCGGCCAACCCGGCACTGGCGACCAATCTGGCCTTTGTGCTTTATCGCCAGGGTAAGTACAAGGACGCGCTGTTCTACATCGCTCGCGTCAATACCGGTGCCACCGCCAGCGCACAGTCGCTGTGGATCGGCATCCTGACGGCCCGCCACGCCGGCGATGCCGCGCTGGCGCAGGCGTGGACGCAGCAGCTCATCCAGAAATTCCCCGACTCGCGCGAGGCGATCCACGCCCAGCAAGGTCGCTTCAACGACGATGTCCTCCTCGACCAATGACCCCACGCAGGGGCTGAGCTTGGGCGACGATGGCGATGCCGTCGCCGCGCGCCGGCGCGCGGGATTGGCGTTGCGCGCCGCGCGCGAGGCTGCCGGGCGCGAGCTGCCGCAGCTCGCGGCCCAGCTCAAGGTGGTGCCGGCCAAGCTGCAGGCGCTGGAGGAGGGCGACTGGAGTCGTCTGCCCGACGCCACCTTCGCCCGAGCGCTGCTGCGCGGTGCGTGCAAGGCGCTGCGCATCGATCCGCAGCCCTTGCTCGACCTGCTTCCGCCTTCGGTTGCCGTCGCCGCCGTGTCAAACGCCGCCGCGACGGCGGAAGCCGGCAGCGCGACCCGCGCGGTCGAGGACATTCCGGCGCGCCCGCTGCCACGCGGCGGTGCTTCCGGCGGACGGCATCGCGGCTGGTGGTGGCTGGCGGTGCTGATTCTGATCGCCGCCGGGGTCGTGTATTTCTGGCCGGCGGGCGGGCTGTCGCCGCTCGGTTCGGGTGAGAAGGCGCAGCCGGCCTCGCATCCCGTGGCGGCGTCTGCATCGGTCAGTGCGCCGCAGGCGGCACCGGCGGCCAGCCAGCCCGCGGCTTCGGCGCCGGCGGCCGCGGCATCGTCGGCTGCCGCCGCAGCGTCGGCACCGGCCAAGGCGGCATCGAGCGTCGCGGGCGGCGGCACGCTGTCGATTCAGGCCAGTGGCCAGAGCTGGGTGCAGGTGAGCGCGCCGGGCGGCAAGGTGCTGTTCTCGCAACTCGTCCAGCCCGGGCCGGCGCAGACCGTGACTATCCCCGCGGGCAGCGCGCCGCTGTCCGTGGTCGTCGGCAATGCGCCGCAGACCACGCTGACCCTCAACGGTCAGCCGGTGAACCTGGCGCCGGCGACGCGCGGCAACGTCGCGCGGCTCACCCTGCCTTGAGCGCCGACGTCATGCAGCTGCTCGATCCGCCGATTCCCGAGGCGGTGCCGGCCCGGCATCGCACCCGCCAGTCCCGCGTGGTATGGGGCGACCGCGTCGTCACCATCGGCGGCGATGCGCCGGTGCGGGTGCAGTCGATGACCAACACCGACACGGCCGACGCCATCGCTACCGCAATCCAGGTGAAAGAGCTGGCGATGGCCGGCTCGGAACTGGTGCGCATCACCGTCAACACCCCCGAGGCGGCGGCGGCCGTGCCGGCCATCCGCGAGCAGCTCGACCGCATGGGGGTGGACGTGCCGCTGGTCGGCGACTTTCATTACAACGGCCACCGGCTGCTCGCCGACTTTCCCGATTGCGCGCAGGCGCTGTCCAAATACCGCATCAACCCGGGCAATGTCGGCAAGGGCGACAAAAAGGACCGGCAGTTCGCGCAGATGATTGAAGCGGCGCTGCGCTGGGGCAAGCCCGTGCGCATCGGCGTGAACTGGGGCAGCCTCGATCAGGAGCTGCTCGCTTCGCTGATGGACGCCAACGCCCGCCGCGCCGAGCCCTACGAGCCTCGGCAGATCATGGCGCAGGCGCTGGTGCTGTCGGCGCTGGAGTCGGCGCAGCGTGCGCAGGAGCTGGGGCTGGCGGCGGAAAACATCATCCTGTCGTGCAAGGTGTCGAACGTGCAGGATCTGGTGACGGTCTACCGCGCGCTGGCCGCGCGCAGCGACTATCCGCTGCATCTGGGGCTGACCGAGGCCGGCATGGGCACGCGCGGCATCGTCGCCTCCACGTCGGCGCTGGCGATTCTGCTGCAGGAAGGCATCGGTGACACGATACGCGTGTCGCTGACTCCCGAGCCGGGCGCGGCGCGCACGCAGGAAGTGGTGGTCGCGCTCGAAGTGCTGCAGGCACTCGGCCTGCGCGCGTTCACGCCCAGCGTCACCGCCTGCCCAGGGTGCGGGCGCACCACCAGCACCTTCTTCCAGGAACTCACCCAGACCATCGACCAGTATCTGCGTGCGCAGATGCCGGTGTGGCGCAGCCGTTACCCCGGCGTGGAGCAACTGCGTGTGGCGGTGATGGGCTGCATTGTCAACGGCCCCGGCGAGAGCAAGCATGCCGACATCGGCATCAGCCTGCCCGGCACCGGCGAGGCGCCGGCAGCACCCGTGTACATCGACGGCGAAAAGGTTGCCACGCTGCGCGGCGAGCGCATCGCCGAGGACTTCCAGGCCATCGTGGCCGAATACATCGACCGGCGCTACGGCGCCCCGCACCGCCGCGAATCGTCGGCGCAATGACCGCTCATGGCTGAAAGACTCAGTGCCGTCAAAGGCATGAACGACGTGTTGCCGCCGCAATCGGCGGCGTGGGAGTGGCTGGAAGCGCAGGTGCGCGAGCTGATGCGCAGCTACGGCTACCAGAACATGCGCACCCCCATCGTCGAATACACCCCGCTGTTCGTGCGGGGTATCGGCGAAGTCACCGACATCGTCGAAAAGGAGATGTACAGCTTCACCGACGCGCTCAACGGCGAGGCGCTGACCCTGCGGCCCGAGGGCACGGCCGGTGCGGTGCGCGCAGCGATCGAGCACAACCTGCTGTACGACGGCGGCAAGCGGCTGTGGTACGTCGGCCCGATGTTCCGCCACGAGCGGCCGCAGCGCGGGCGTTATCGCCAGTTCCATCAGGTTGGTGCCGAGGCGCTGGGGTTTGCCGGGCCGGACGTCGATGCCGAGCTGATTCTGATGGCACGCCGGCTCTGGCAGCAGCTCGGTTTGCTCGACCACGCGACGCTGGAAATCAACTGCCTGGGCCAGCCCGAGGAGCGGGCGCGGCACCGCGCCGAGCTGATTGCGTATTTCGAGCGGCATATCGAACAGCTCGACGCCGAGGCGCGCCGCCGTCTGCACAGCAACCCGCTGCGGGTGCTCGACACCAAAAATCCGGCGATGCAGTCGCTGGTCGAAGCCGCGCCCAAACTCATCGACCATCTCGGCGCGGAGTCGCTGGCGCATTTCGAGGGCGTGCAGGCACTGCTGCGCGCCGCCGGGCAGCCTTTCCGCATCAACCCGCGGCTGGTGCGCGGACTGGACTACTACAACCTCACGGTGTTCGAGTGGGTCACCGACCGGCTGGGCGCGCAGGCCACCATCTGCGCCGGCGGCCGCTACGACGGGCTGATCGCGCAACTCGGCGGCAAGCCCGCACCGGCCTGCGGCTGGGCGCTGGGGGTCGAGCGGGTGCTCGAACTGCTCAAAGAGGCCGGGGTGCAGCCGCCCGCCGCAGCGCCGCACGCCTATGCGGTGATGACCGGCGCAGAGCTGCTTCCGCAGGCGTTTGCGCTGTGCGAGCGGCTGCGCGAGCAGGGGGTGCAGGTGCAGTTGCATCTGGGCGGCGGCAGCCTCAAGTCGCAGATGAAAAAGGCCGACGCCAGCGGCGCGCGCTGGGCACTGGTGTTCGGCAGCGATGAGCTTGCTGCCGGGCAGTTGAGCCTGAAGGATCTGCGCCAGGGCGCGGCCGAAGCGCCGCAGCAGCGCACCGTGCCCATCCAGCCGCTGACCGCGCTGGCGGCGGTGTTGCGCGCGTCGGCGTGATCCGCGTCGGTCAACGCCTCGCCCCTAGAATGCCGTTTTCCCTGCGCCGCATGCCATGAGCTACACCTTCGAAGAACAGGAACAGATCGCCCAGCTGCGCCACTTCTGGCAACGCTGGGGGACGTGGATTTCGGCTGCCTTGCTGGCGGCGGCCGTGGTCGTCGCCGCGTATTACGGCTGGCAGTGGTGGCAGAACAGTCAGGGTGCCAAGGCGGCGGCGGTGTTCGAGCAGGTGCAGGCCGCGGTGCAGAGCAACGACCCGGACAAGGTTGCAGCGGCGTGGGCCGCAATGCAGCAGCAGGCGCCGGACAGCGCCTACGCTGGCATGGCCGCACTGGTTGTGGCCAAGACGCTGCACGACGCCGGGCGCAACGCTCCAGCCGAGCAGGCGCTGCAATGGGCGATCGACCACGCCAGCAGCGATGCGGTGAAGTCGGTGGCGCGGCTGAACCTCGCCAATCTGCGCATCGACGCCAAGCAGTACGACCAGGCCAAAGCGCTGCTGTCCACGGTGCCGGAAAAGAGCTTCACCGCGTTGTTCGACTGGCGGCGCGGCGACTTGGCCGCGCTGCAAGGCCAGCGTGACGCGGCGCGGCAGGCGTATGAGGCGGCGCTGGCTGCGCTGCCCGCCGACGCGCCCGAACGCGCGGCGATCACGGCCCGGCTGCAGTCCGTTGGCGGGGGGGCGAAATGATGCGCGGGCTGCAATACGCAGGTCGATTCGCGCGGTGCCTGGCCGCGGCAATGCTGGCCGCGGCGCTGGCCGCCTGCGCGTCGGGTTCGCCGCCGCCGACGCCCACGCCGCTCAAGCCGGTGGCCAACATTCTCACGGTCAAATCGGTATGGACGCGGCAGATCGGCGCGGTGCCCGGCTGGTTCCGCACCGCGGTGGTCAGCGACGGGGTCATCGTCGCGTCGCGCGACGGCCAGCTCATCCGCATCGACACCGCCAGCGGCCAGAGCGTGTGGACGCAGTCGATCAAGGGCGGCATCAGCGCGGGGGTCGGCAGCGATGGCACCTTCACCGCGGTGATCGACCAGACCAACGGCCTGGTCTCGCTCGGGCCCAAGGGGAAGTTGCTGTGGCGTTATCAGTTGCCCACCAGTGTGCTGACCGCGCCGCTGGTGGTGGACGGGCGCATCGTCGTGCAGGGCGCCGATCAGCGGCTGTGGGCATTTGACGCTGCGAACGGCAAACTGCTGTGGCAGGTCGACAATCGGGCGCCAGCGCTGCTGGTGCAGCAGGCCGGCGGTCTGCTGGCGGGGCCGCAGGGCACGGTGCTGGTCGGCACCGGGCTCGGGCGTATCGACGCCTATGAACTCGCCAATGGTCTGCCGCGCTGGCAGGCCACGCTGGCGCGGCCGCGCGGCGTCACCGAAGTGGAGCGAGTGGTTGGCATCACCGGGCCGATGGCCCTCAACGGTGACACCGTGTGCGCGCGGGCGTTCCAGTCGGCAGTCGGCTGTGTGGACGCGACCACCGGGCAGGTGCTGTGGACCCGCGATGCCGATGGCGGCAGCGGGGTCAGCGTCGATGCCAGCCAGCTCGTCGGCACCGACAGCAATGGCACGGTGCAGGCTTACGCGCTGGCCGATGGCGCGCCGCAATGGAACAACCGGGAACTGCTGTGGCGCAGTGTCAGCGCGCCGCTGCTGGTCGGACGCACCGTGGTAGTCGGCGACTATCAGGGCGCGATCAGCTTTCTCTCGGCCAAGGACGGCAGCATCGTCGGCCGCGTCAGCACGGATGGCAGCGCCATCCAGGTGCCGCCGGTGGTGGTCGGCAAGACCCTGGTGGTGGTCACGGCCAAGGGCGGGGTCTACGCCTACGTGCCTGACTGAGCGGCTGTGACGGCGTCGAGCGCATGACCCCCATCGTCAGTCTGGTGGGCCGGCCCAACGTCGGCAAATCCACGCTGTTCAACCGTCTGACCCGCTCGCGCGACGCCATCGTCGCCGACCAGCCGGGGCTGACGCGCGACCGGCATTACGGCCTGCTGCGGCTGGCGCGGCGGCCGACCATCGTGGTCGACACCGGCGGCTTCGAGCCGGTGGTCGATACCGGCATCGTGCATGAAATGGCGAGGCAGACCCGGCAGGCCATCGCCGAATCCGACGTGGTGGTGTTCCTCACCGATCTGCGCACTGGGCTGAGCCCGCAGGATCTGCACATCGCCGCCGAGTTGCGCAAGACCGGCAAGCCCATCCTGCTGGCGGTGAACAAGGCCGAGGGCCGGCGTGGGCACGCGGCGCTGGCCGAATTCCACGAGCTCGGACTCGGCGAGCCGCTGGCGCTTAGCGCCGGACATGGCGACGGGGTGCCCGAACTGCTCGAGGCGATCGAGGCAGCACTGCCCCCGATGCCCGTCGCCGCTGAACCCGAGTCCCCGGCAACAGTTGCCGAGCCGGGCGAGGGCGGGGCGGCGACCCCGGCGCGGGAGCACCGGCTGCGGCTGGCGATTGCCGGGCGGCCGAACGTCGGCAAATCCACCCTGGTCAACGCCCTGGTCGGCGAGGAGCGGGTGATCGCCTTCGACCAGCCGGGCACCACCCGCGACGCGATCGAAGTGCCGTTCGAGCGCGACGGCCGCGCCTACACCCTGATCGATACCGCAGGGCTGCGGCGCAAGGGCCGGGTGTTCGAGGCGGTGGAAAAGTTTTCGGTGATCAAGACCCTGCAGGCGATCGAGCAGTCCAACGTCGTCGTGCTGCTGCTCGACGCCACCGAGCCGGTGTCCGACCAGGATGCGCACATCGCCAGCTTCGCCGCCGAGGCCGGGCGGGCGATGGTGCTGGCGGCGAACAAGTGGGATGCCGTCGATGCCTACGGTCGCGAGCGTTTTCTGCACAGTGTGCGGCAGCGCCTGCCGTTCGTCGGCTTTGCGCGGCTGCAGACCTTGTCGGCGAAAAACGGCACCGGACTGGGTGGGCTGATGAAAGCGGTCAATGCCGCGCACGCCGCGGCCTACCGCAAGCTGCCGACCCCGAAGCTCACCCGAGCGATTCTCGACGCCGTCGCGCAGCAGCAGCCACCGCGTGCCGGCACCACCCGCCCCAAGCTTCGGTATGCCCACCAGGGTGGCACCAACCCGCCGATCGTGGTCATCCACGGCACCGCGCTCGACCGTGTGCCCGACAGCTACGTGCGCTACCTCGAAGGCCAGCTGCGCGAGCGCTTCGACCTCGCCGGCACCCCGCTGCGGGTGGAATTTCGCACCACGCGCAATCCCTACGCCAAAGAAAACTGAGATTGCAACGGGGCCAGCCCCCGCTGTGGTATTTTGCGCACTCTTGTCATCGGCGGAGCCGGCGCCATTTGAGCCCTTCGCCCCAACCTAGACCCTACGGAGAACGAGATGAGCAACAACAAAGGGCAACTGCTACAAGACCCCTTTCTGAACCTGCTGCGCAAGGAACACGTCCAAGTGTCGATCTACCTGGTCAACGGCATCAAGCTGCAGGGGCATATCGAATCGTTCGACCAGTATGTCGTGCTGCTGCGCAACACCGTGACCCAGATGGTCTACAAGCACGCGATTTCCACCGTGGTGCCGTCGCGTCCGGTGAGCTTCCAGCCGGGCGGTGACGCCGATTCGCAGGGCGGCTGATCGCCGCTGCGTGCGGCCCGCTTTCAATTTTTCTCCGCTTCCATCGTCTGACCCGAGGTGTCTTCCGCATCTCGCCCCGCCGCGTCCGCCCCGCAGGCGCCCGACCGCGCTGCGCTGGTCAGTGTGCAGCAGCGCCGCACCGCGGCCGACGAAGCGCTGACCGAACTGGCGCAGCTCACTACCTCGGCCGGCTATGTGCTCGCCGGGGAGATGTCGTGCGTGCGCGCCCGCCCCGATGCGGCGACCTACATCGGCTCGGGCAAGCTTGACGAGCTCGGGCAGCTGGTCGCAGGCACCTCGGCCGACGCGGTGATTTTCGACAACGCGCTCAGCCCCATCCAGCAGCGCAATCTGGAAAAGGCGCTGGGCAAGACGGTGATCGACCGCACCGGGCTGATCCTGGAGATCTTCGCTCGCCGCGCGCAGAGCGCCGAGGGCAAGATGCAAGTCGAGCTGGCGCGGCTGGAACATCTGGCCACGCGGCTGGTGCGCGGCTGGACCCACCTGGAGCGGCAGAAGGGCGGCATCGGCCTGCGCGGCGGCCCGGGCGAAAAGCAGATCGAACTCGACCGCCGCATGCTGGACGCCAAAATCAAGCAACTGCGGCTGCGCCTGTCCAAGCTCGACCGGCAGCGCTCCACCCAGCGCCGCGCCCGCAGCCGCACCGGCGCGTTCCGCGTCGCCCTCGTCGGCTACACCAACGCCGGCAAGAGCACGCTGTTCAACGCGCTGACCGGGTCGCGCACGTACGCCGCCGACCAGCTGTTCGCCACCCTGGACACGACCACCCGCAAGTGGTTTCTGTCTCCCGAGGTGCAGGTCACGCTGTCGGACACCGTGGGGTTCATCCGCGACCTGCCGCACACCCTGGTCGAGGCCTTCAAGGCCACGCTGGAAGACACGCTGCAGGCCGATCTGTTGCTGCACGTGGTCGATGCCTCGTCGCTGGCGATGCGCGATCAGATGGACGAGGTGCAGGCGGTACTGGCCGAAATCGGCGCCGACCATATCCCGCAATTCTTGATTCTCAACAAGGCCGATCTGCTGCCGGCGGAACCAGGCGTTACAAATAGTCACCAACAACCAGACGGCATTTTGCTGCGTGATAGCATGCCCCGGCATGTCGTGAGCGCGCTGCGCGGCAGTGGGCTCGCGGCACTCAAGGCCGCCGTTCTGGCCGCCGTGCTGGCCGCCAGGCAAAGGGTGTCTCCACCCGGATCGACGGACTCCACCTCCTCCTTCGCATGACTTCCTTCCGATTCCCGCGACGCCCGGCGTCGCCCGCCGGTGCAGCGTCGGGTCGGCGCAAGCCGCTGTGGGCGCGGCTGTTCAACCTCAACGACCCGCGCTGGGGCCGGGGTGACGGCTCGGGCAACAACTCGCAGAACTCCGATCCGGGCAATGACAACCGCCGGCCGGGCAACAACAGCGGCCCGCCCGATCTGGACGAACTCTGGCGCGATTTCAACCGCAAGCTCAACGGTCTGTTCGGGCGCAAGGGCGGGGGCGGTGGCTCCGGCGGCGGACGCGGCAAACCTTCGCTGCCGCCCGATCTCTATCCCTCGCCGCGTGGCCTGGGCATCGGCATCGTGGTGCTGATCATCGTTGCGATTGCCGGCTGGATCGCCTCGGGTTTTTTCATCGTGCAGGAAGGTCAGCAGGCCGCAGTGACGCGCTTTGGCAAGCTCGCCTATGTGGCCAACGCCGGTTTCCACTGGCGGTTGCCATACCCGTTCGAGGCCGATGAGATCGTCAACGTATCGCAGGTGCGCTCGGTCGAAGTTGGCCGTGGCGGCGAGGTGCAGGCCACCGGGCTGCCCGAGTCGGCAATGCTGACCGAGGACGAAAACATCGTCGACGTGCGCTTTGCCGTGCAGTACCACATCGACGACGTGAAGGACTACCTCTACAACAACCGCAGCCCGGATGACGCGGTGTCGCAGGCCGCGGAAACGGCGATCCGGGAAGTGGTGGGCAACAAGTCTCTAGACTACGTGCTTTACGTCGGCCGCGAACAGGTGGCCAGCGATGTGCAAGCGCTGGTTCAGCGCATTCTCGACCGCTACAAGACCGGCATCGTCGTCACCGCGGTGACCCTGCAGAACGTGCAGCCGCCCGAGCCGGTGCAGGCCGCGTTCGACGACGCGATCAAGGCCGGACAGGACCGCGAGCGGCTGAAAAACGAGGCCGAGTCCTACGCCAACAACGTGATCCCGCGCGCCCAGGGTACGGCTTCTCGGCTGATGCAGGACGCCGAGGGCTACAAGGCTCGTGTGGTGGCGCAGGCGCAGGGCGATGCCTCGCGCTTCGATCAGATCTACAAGGCTTACGAGAAGGCTCCGCAGGTCACCCGGGAGCGCATGTACCTGCAGACCATGCAGGACATTCTCAGCCACGTGTCCAAGGTCATGGTCGAGTCCCGCGGCAACAACAGCCTGCTCTATCTGCCGCTGGACAAGCTGATGCAGCAGTCCGGCGCCGCGCCCAAGGCCGGCGCGTCGGTGGGCAGCTTCGGCAGCCTGCCGCCGCCGACCGGCTCGACGTCGAGCGCGCCGCCGGTGGGTGCGCCCACGGCGGCCGACAGCGGCGCGTCTGCGCCGTCTTCCTCGTCCACCTCTGCCGACACTTCGTCGAGCCGCTCCGGGCGCGACAGTCTGCGCGAGCGCGCGTTCCAGTGAGCGAGGGTCCCTCCACATGAACAAGCTCTTTCTCGCCATCGCCGCGATCATCGTCGCGCTGCTGGTGCTGTCTTCCAGCATCTTCGTCGTCGACCAGCGGCAGTTCGCCGCGGTGTTTCAGCTGGGTGAAATCAAGCGGGTGATCAGCACACCCGGGCTGTACTTCAAGCTGCCATCGCCGTTCGAGAACGTGGTGTTTCTCGACAAGCGCATCCTCACCCTGCAGAGCCCGGACACGGACCGATTCATCACCGCGGAGAAGAAAAACGTGGTGGTCGACTGGTATCTGAAATGGCGCATCACCAACCCGACCGAGTTCATCCGTCGCTACGGCGGGGACACCCGCCGCGCCGGCGACCGGCTGAACCAGATCGTCAAGGCGGCGCTGAATGAGCAGATCACCAAGCGCACGGTGCGGCAGGTGCTCGCCTCCGAGCGCGATCAGGTGATGCAGGACGTGCAGAAGGGCATCACCAAGGACATCGCCGGCACCGGCATCCAGATCGTCGACATGCGTCTGACCCGGGTGGACTTCGTCGCCTCGATCACCCAGTCGGTCTATCGCCGCATGGAGGCCGAGCGCCAGCGCGTGGCCAACGAACTGCGCGCCACCGGCGCGGCCGAGGCCGAAAAAATCCGCGCCGAGGCCGACAAGCAGCGCGAAGTCGTGATCGCCGACGCCTACAGCAAGGCGCAGACCATCAAGGGCCAGGGTGACGCCGAAGCCTCGGCGATCTACGCCAAGGCCTTCGGGCAGGATCCGTCGTTCGCTTCGTTCTACCGCAGTCTGGAGGCGTATCGCGCCAGCTTCAACAACAAGTCTGACATCCTGGTGCTCGACCCCAACACCCAGTTCTTCCAGTTCTTCCGCGGCGCCGGTGGCGGCGCGGCAGCAGCCAAGCCGGGGAAATGAGCCATTGAGGGCTGTGCGGCGGCCGTAGCCGGCAGAGCCGGCTCGTCGCTTGCAGGCTTGTCCGTGCCGGCCGTGTCGTGAGCGGCGGCCGCGGGCGCGTCCGCTAAAGTAACGCCTTTGCCAACGCCTGCAAGCGGCCGCTTTTTCTCCTCTGTCCGCGGCGCGTTCGCACTTCCACTCCCCCATGAGCAACTGGCGACTTCCCGAGTCCGTGTCCGATGTGCTGCCGCGACAGGCGCGCGTGATCGAGCGTCTGCGCCGCGACTGCCTCGACACCGCGCGGCGTTATGGCTACGAACAGGTGATGCCGCCGCTGCTGGAATTCGTCGATTCGCTGCTTTCGGGCACCGGCCAGGATCTGGCCGCGCAGACCTTCCGGCTGGTCGACCCACTGTCAGGCAGCACCTTGGGGCTGCGCGCCGACATCACCCCGCAGGCCGCGCGCATCGATGCGCATCTGCTCAACCGTGAAGGCGTGACCCGCCTGTGCTACTGCGGCAGCGTGGTGCGCACGCGGGCCGAGGGGGTGCACGCCAGCCGTGAACCGCTGCAGTTCGGCGCCGAGCTGTATGGACATGCGGGCATCGAGGCCGACCTGGAAGTGCAGCGGCTGGCGCTGGACTGTCTGCGGCTGGCCGGTGTGCAGCCGCCCAGTCTCGATCTGTCGGACAACCGCATCGTCCGCGGGGTGCTGGGCGGACTGCTGCTGGGCACCGATGAGCTCGAGGCGATTTTGGATGCACTGTCGGCCAAGGACACCGGGGAACTGCGCCGCTTGACCGATCAGTGTTCCGCAGCGCAACGCCAGGCCATTCTCGCGTTGCCCGATCTGTATGGCGACGCCGGCGTGCTGGCCGAGGCCGAGCGGGTGCTGCCGGCGCAGCAGCTCATCGGCCGCGCGCTGGCCGATCTGCGGCTGCTGGCCGAGCGTCATCGCGCCGATGGGGTGCAGGTGCAGATCGATCTGGCTGACATGCGCGGCTACCGCTACCACAGCGGAGTGATTTTCGCGGTCTATGCCGAGGGCTACGCCAATGCGGTGGCGCGCGGCGGGCGTTACGACGAAGTCGGCGCGGCGTTCGGCCGTCCGCGTGCGGCCACCGGGTTTTCGATGGATCTGCGCGAGGTTTCGGCGTTCGCCGCGGCGCCGCAGCCGCGCGCTGCGGCGATCTGCGCGCCGTGGAGCGAGTCGCCGGAGCTGGCGCAGGCGGTGGCCGATCTGCGTGCGCGCGGCGAAATCGTCGTGCAGTTGCCCGAGGGCGACCCCGGCCTGCGCGCAGCCTGCGATCGCGCGCTGGTGCGTGAGGGCGCGGCCTGGGTCGTTGCCCCGCTGCGCTGAAACGGCCGCGCGCCCCAACGATTTTTCCCTGCATTGAAAGAGAGTCATCGCGTGAACACAGGACGGCATGTCGTCGTGGTCGGCACCCAGTGGGGTGACGAAGGCAAGGGCAAGGTGGTCGACTGGCTGACTGAGCACGCGCAGGGCGTGGTGCGCTTTCAGGGCGGTCACAATGCGGGCCATACCCTGGTGATCAACGGCGTCAAGACCGCGCTGCAGCTCATTCCCTCGGGGGTGATGCGCCCGGGCGTGGCGTGCTATGTGGGCAATGGCGTGGTCGTCGATCCTCAGCATCTGCTGCACGAAATCGGTCGCATCGAGTCCGCCGGGGTGGAGGTGCGCTCGCGGCTGCACATCAGCGAGTCCTGCCCGGTGGTGCTGCCGTCGCATGTGGCGCTGGACAAGGCGCGCGAGGCGCGGCGCGAGTCGTCGGGCAGTGGCAAGATCGGCACTACCGGCAAGGGCATCGGTCCGGCGTATGAGGACAAGGTCGCGCGCCGTGCGGTGCGGCTGCAGGATCTCAAGCATCCGCAGCGGCTGCAGGCCAAGCTCGACGAAGTGCTCGATCTGCACAACTTCGTGCTCAAGCAGTATCTGCAGGCTGAAGCCGTCGACCCAGTGCGGGTGCGCGACGAACTGCTGGCTGCAGCAGAATCCATCCGCCCGCTGCTGGCCGACGTCGGCTATCGGATTCACCAAGCGCATCATCGCGGCGACCGGCTTCTGTTCGAGGGCGCGCAGGGTTCGCTGCTGGACATTGACCACGGCACCTATCCGTTCGTCACGTCGAGCAACTGCGTGGCCGGCACCGCCGCGGCGGGCGCGGGTATCGGGCCGGGGCTGCTGCAATACGTGCTGGGCATCACCAAGGCCTACACCACCCGCGTGGGCAGCGGCCCTTTCCCGACCGAGCTGCCCACCGACCAGCCGGGCACGGTGGGCGAGCACCTGTCGCGCGTCGGCCAGGAGTTCGGCACCGTCACCGGCCGGGCGCGGCGCTGCGGCTGGCTGGACGTGGCCGCGCTCAAGCGCGCGGTGATCATCAACGGTGTGTCCGGGCTGTGCATCACCAAGCTCGACGTGCTCGACGGGCTGCCGACCATCCGCGCCTGCGTCGGCTACCGGCTCGACGGGCGCGAGCTCGACGTGCTGCCGCTCGACGCCGATGAAATCGCCCGCTGCGAGCCGATCTACGAGGATTTCCCCGGCTGGAGCGAGAGCACCTTCGGCCTCACCGCGTGGGAGCAGCTTCCGGCCAACGCGCGCAGCTATCTGCAGCGCGTGGGCGAGCTGATCGGCGCGCCGATCGACATGGTGTCCACCGGGCCTGACCGCGACCACACCATCCTGCTGCGGCACCCCTTCCACGGCTGAACCTCGCCGCGCTGCCGCGGTCTACCGCGCACGCCGGCGAGGCGGCATACTCACGATTCCATCCGTTTGATCAAAGGTTCGTCATGCTCAGCGAAGACGGCAAGCATCTCTACGTGTCCTGGGACGAGTACCACGCGCTGATCGAAAAGCTCGCGCTCAAGGTCTATTCGTCTGGCTGGGAGTTCGATCAGATTCTCTGCCTGGCGCGCGGCGGCATGCGGCCGGGTGACATTCTTTCGCGCATTTTCGACAAGCCGCTGGCCATCATGTCCACGAGCTCCTACCGCGAAAACGCCGGCACCGTGCAGGGGCGGCTGGACATCGCCCGCTACATCACCCTGCCCAAGGGCGAGCTGGCAGGGCGGGTGCTGCTGGTCGATGATCTGGCGGATTCGGGCGAAACCCTCAAGGCGGTGGAAAGCCACCTGCAGGCGGGGCACGGCAAGATCACCGAGCTGCGCAGCGCGGTCATCTGGGTCAAGGGCATTTCGACCTACCTGCCGCACTACTACGTCGACATGCTGCCCACCAGTCCGTGGATCCACCAGCCGTTCGAGGAGTACGACACCCTGCGGCCACCCAAGCTGGCCGAGCGCTGGAAGATCTGAGGGTCAACCGGGGAGGACACGATTGCGGCCGATTGAGCCGCAACGAAATCGCTGTGGCCGACCCCGCAAGTCGCGTTGATTCGCGGCGCGGGGTTCAGCGGCAGTTCTGCTCGATCGCGGCCTGCGCCTGCGCGCGCATCTGTGCCCGCTGCGCCTCGTCGGCAAATTCGCGCTGACCCTGGGCGTTGACCTGCGCGATGCGAATGCCGCTGTCCAGGGTGCGCAACTGCTGCTGCGCCGCCAGGCAGTTCTGCTCTCGCGCGCGGGCGTTGGCCGCGGCGGCTTCGGCCTGCTGCGCCTGTTGTGCTTTTTGCTGCTCGGCCTGCGCCTGCTTCTGCTCCAGCAGTTTCTTGTCCAGCGCCTGCGCGGCGGCATCCTGGGCGGCGGGTTTGCTGGCCGCGTTTGCCCCCGGGGCTGCGGTGACGGCTGCCGGGCGGGAAAGAATGTTCTTGGCCGGCGTGCCGGGCGGGGGCGGCTGATCGCTGTACTGCACCACGCCGCCCGGGCCGACCCATTTCCACTGCGCCTGCGCGAACCCTGCCGCGGCCAGCAGCGCGCATCCCAGCGCCGTTCGAGCCAGGAAAAGGGTGCGGGGCGAGCGATGCGGCATGGCGGTCATAAAGGGGATAGCGCTGGCCGCAAAGCTTAACGCGAAGTCCTGCCGTTGCGGCCCTTGCGCACCGAGTTGCGGCGCCCGAGCGACAGCCTCGGCCCGAAGCCCACCCCTATAATTTCCTTTTGCGCCCGGAGGCCCGTATGCGTCTTGTTGGAAAAGCGCTGACCTTTGACGATGTGCTCTTGGTTCCAGCGTATTCCCAGGTGTTGCCCAAGGACACCAGTCTTGCGACCCAGCTCACGCGCAGGATTTCGCTCAACATCCCCCTCGTGTCCGCGGCGATGGACACTGTCACCGAGTCGCGGCTGGCCATTGCCATCGCCCAGGAAGGCGGCATAGGCATCATCCACAAGAACCTCAGCCCGAAGGCGCAGGCCAGCGAAGTGGCGCGGGTCAAGCGCTTCGAGTCCGGGGTGTTGCGTGACCCGATCACCATTTCCCCGATCGTCAAGGTGCGCGATGTGCTGCAACTGGCCAGGCAGCACGGCATCTCTGGCTTTCCCGTGATCGAAAACGGCAAGGTCGTGGGTATCGTCACCAACCGCGACCTGCGCTTCGAAACCCGGCTAGACACCCCGGTGCGCGACATCATGACCCCACGCGAACGGCTGGTGACGGTGTGCGAGGGCGCGTCGATCGACGAAGCCAAGGCGCTGATGCACCAGCATCGCCTGGAGCGGGTGCTGGTCGTGAATGAAGCGTTCGAGCTGCGCGGGCTGATGACCGTGAAGGACATCCAGAAAGCCACCGAGCGTCCCTTCGCCGCACGCGACCCGCAGGGCAAGCTGCGCGTGGGGGCCGCCGTCGGGGTGGGGGAGGACACCGAGGAGCGGGTGGAGGCGCTGGCTCATGCCGGGGTGGATGTGATCGTCGTCGACACCGCGCACGGCCACAGCCAGGGCGTGCTCGACCGCGTACGCTGGGTCAAGCGCAACTTCCCCGAGGTGGACGTGGTAGGCGGCAACATCGCCACCGGCGCCGCGGCGCTGTCGCTGGTCGAAGCCGGTGCCGATGGGGTGAAGGTGGGCATCGGCCCGGGGTCGATCTGCACCACCCGCATCGTCGCTGGCGTGGGCGTGCCGCAGATCACCGCGATTGCCGACGTCGCCAAGGCGCTGCATGGCAGTGGCGTGCCGCTGATTGCCGATGGCGGCATCCGCTATTCGGGCGACATCGCCAAAGCGATCGCCGCCGGCGCGCACAGCGTGATGATGGGCAGCATGTTCGCCGGCACCGAAGAAGCGCCGGGCGAGGCCATCCTCTATCAGGGTCGCGCCTACAAGGCGTATCGCGGCATGGGCTCGATCGGCGCGATGAAGGCCGGCTCGGCCGACCGCTATTTCCAGGACGGTGCCGATGCCACGGCTGCCTCTGGGGCCGAGAAGTTCGTGCCCGAAGGCATCGAGGGCCGGGTGCCGCACAAGGGGCCGCTGCTGGCCATCATCTACCAGCTGGTCGGCGGGGTGCGGTCGTCGATGGGCTACTGCGGCTGTGCCACCATCGAGGACATGCGCTCGCGCGCCGAGTTCGTCGAAATCACCTCGGCCGGCATGCGCGAAAGCCATGTGCACGACGTGCAGATCACCAAGGAAGCGCCGAACTACCACATCGACTGAGCCGCCCCGGCCGCAACGGCGCCCGCCTTCATGCACGACAGAATCCTCATCCTCGATTTCGGCTCGCAAGTCACCCAGCTCATCGCCCGCCGGGTGCGCGAGGCGCACGTCTACTGCGAAATCCACCCCTGCGACGTCAGCGACGACTTCGTGCGCGGCTTCGCGCCCAAGGGCATCATCCTCTCCGGCAGCCACGGCAGCACCTATGAAGACCACGAACTGCGCGCTCCCGACGCGGTGTGGCAGCTCGGCGTGCCGGTGCTAGGCATCTGCTACGGCATGCAGACCATGGCGGCGCAACTGGGCGGCAAGGTCGAGTGGAGCGACCAGCGCGAATTCGGCTACGCCGAAGTGCGCGCCCGCGGCCACACCCGGCTGTTCGACGGCATCGAAGACTTCCGCACCGCCGAAGGACACGGCATGCTCAAGGTGTGGATGAGCCACGGCGACAAGGTCACCGAACTGCCGCCCGGGTTCAAGCTCATGGCCTCGACGCCGAGCTGCCCGATTGCCGGCATGGCCGACGAGGCGCGCGGCTACTACGCCG
Organism: uncultured Burkholderiaceae bacterium; assembly: GCA_964389235.1. Classification (GTDB taxonomy): domain Bacteria; phylum Pseudomonadota; class Gammaproteobacteria; order Burkholderiales; family Burkholderiaceae_C; genus Thiomonas. Next base: position 94,104 of record CAYMDM010000001.1, on the reverse strand, counting down.
TGCAGTTCCACCCCGAAGTCACCCACACCGTGCAGGGCCGGGCGATGCTCACCCGCTTTGTGCGCGACATCTGCGGCTGCCGTGGCGACTGGGTGATGGGCGATTACGTCGCCGAAGCCGTGCAGCACATCCGCGAACAGGTAGGCGACGAGGAAGTCATCCTCGGCCTGTCCGGCGGGGTCGATTCCTCGGTGGCAGCGGCGCTGATCCACCGCGCCATCGGCGACCAGCTCACCTGCGTGTTCGTCGACCACGGGCTGCTGCGGCTCAACGAAGGCGACCTGGTGATGGACATGTTCGCGGGCAAGCTGCACGCCAGGGTCGTTCGGGTCGATGCCAGCGAACTGTTCCTGCGCGAACTCGCCGGCGTGTCCGACCCAGAGCAGAAACGCAAGATCATCGGCCGGCTGTTCGTCGACGTGTTCAAGGCCGAGGCCGAGAAACTCAAGGTCAGCGGCTCCGGCCACAAAGGCGCGACCTTTCTCGCCCAGGGCACGATCTACCCGGACGTCATCGAATCCGGCGGCGCCAAGAGCAAAAAGGCCGTCACCATCAAAAGCCACCACAACGTCGGCGGACTGCCCGAGCAGCTGGGGCTCAAGCTCTTGGAGCCGTTGCGCGAGCTGTTCAAGGACGAAGTGCGCGAACTCGGCGTGGCGCTGGGCCTGCCGCCGGAGATGGTCTACCGCCATCCCTTCCCCGGGCCGGGGCTGGGCGTGCGCATCCTCGGCGAAGTGAAAAAGGAATACGCCGACCTGCTGCGCCGCGCCGATGCCATTTTCATCGAGGAACTGCGCCACACCATCGACTCAGCGAGCGGCAAAAGCTGGTACGACCTTACCTCGCAAGCTTTTGCCGTGTTCCTCCCGGTCAAGAGCGTGGGGGTGATGGGTGACGGCCGAACCTACGACTATGTGGTGGCGCTGCGGGCGGTGCAGACCAGCGACTTCATGACCGCCGACTGGGCCGAACTGCCCTACAGTCTGCTCAAAAAGGTCAGCAGCCGCATCATCAACGAGGTGCGCGGCATCAACCGCGTGACCTACGACATCTCGTCCAAACCGCCGGCGACCATCGAGTGGGAGTGAGCGATGCGCGCCGCCCTCGGTCTGATCTCGCTGCTGCTCGCTCTGCTGGTCATTGCCTGGCTGGCGAAAACCGAGTTGCGGCAGCAGACCACGGTGCAGCTCACGCCGGGCAGCGCGCCGCAGACGGCTTCGCAGGCGCTGGGACAGCTTCAGCAATCGCTGAACAAGGCGCTGAACGCGCGCCCGGCCAGCGTTCCCGAGTGAGGGCGCGGATGAGCGAGCTCCTGATTGATCCGGCGGCCGATGCCGCGTTCATGCGGCTGGCGCTCGACCAGGCGCACAACGCCTGGCTGCTTGGCGAAGTGCCGGTCGGCGCGGTGATCGTGCGCGACGGGCGGGTGATCGCCACCGGCTACAACCGCCCGATCGGCGACGCCGACCCGACCGCCCACGCCGAAATCATCGCGCTGCGGCAGGCGGCGAGCCTGCTGGGCAATTACCGTCTGCCGGGCTGCACCCTCTATGTGACCCTGGAGCCCTGTGCGATGTGCGCAATGGCGCTGATGCACGCGCGGGTCGACCGGGTGGTGTTCGGTGCGTTCGACCCCAAGACCGGCGCGGCCGGCAGTGTGGTCGACCTGTTCGCCGAGCCGCGACTGAACCACCATTGCACGGTGCATGGCGGCATCGAACAGGCGGTGTGCGGCGCCTTGCTGCAGGATTTTTTTCGCGAACGTCGCCGTCAGCAGCGTGAGGAAACGCCGCAGACCGCTACCGTGCCGGCCGGGCAGCTCGCCACGACCCCCGACCCGCTGCTCGGGCTCGAAGTGCAGGAGCTCGACCACTTTCCGCCGCACGACACGCCGACATGATTGAAGCGCCGATTCCCACCGAAGCCGACGCACCGCCCGTGCCCGATCGCGGCGAGTTGCGCCTGCTGTCGCCTGCCGGCGCGGTGCAGGAGCCCGAGCGCATCGAGCTGGCAGCGCGGCGACTGCAGGCCTTGGGTTTTCGCGTGCGCAGCGGCGCGCAGACTCTGGCGCGGGTGCAGCGATTTGCCGGCAGCGACGCGCAGCGGCTGCGAGCGATTCACGCCGCGGCGCGCAGCCGGGCGCGGGTGGTGATGGCCACGCGCGGCGGCTACGGGCTGACCCGCTTGCTGGCGCAGATCGACTATGCCCTGCTGGCCGAGTCGATCGCCCGCGGCCAGATCTGGGTCGGCCACAGCGATTTCACCGCGCTGCAGCTCGCGCTGCTGGCGCAAACCGGCGCGGTGACCTACAGCGGCCCGATGGCTTCCGGCGACTTCGGCGGCAAAGAGGTGGACGACGTCACCGAAGCGAGCTTTCTCGACGTGGTCGACGCCCAGCTCGAAGCGGTGGGGTTTGCCTGCGCCGACGCGCCACGCGGCCTGGACGTGCGCGGGGTGCTGTGGGGCGGCAACCTCACGGTGCTGTGCCATCTCGTCGGCACCCCGTACTTCCCCAGGGTCGGCGGGATTCTGTTTCTGGAGGACGTCGGCGAGCACCCCTACCGCATCGAGCGCATGTTTGCCCACCTGCTGCACGCCGGGGTGCTGGCGCGGCAGAAGGCCGTGCTGCTCGGGCATTTCACCGGTTACCGCCTAGGCCCGCACGACGCGGGCTACGACCTGCCGGCTGCCATCGACTGGCTGCGCCGCCAGCTCAAACCCCTGGGCGTGCCGGTGCTCACCGGGCTCCCGTTCGGCCATGTGCGTACCCTGCTGACCCTGCCACATGGCCAGCGTGCTCACTTGCTGCGTGACGGCGGCGAGGTCTATCTGTTCTTTCCCCACGCGCACCACGGCTGAACGTTCGCCGCGGGCATGAAAAACGCCCCGCGGACGGGGCGTTGGGACATGGACTGGCGCACAAGACGAAACGCGCGGCAGCTCGCGGCAAAAGGGCGCTCGCAGGGCGCAGAGCCTGTCAGCGTTCCTCCTTGCGGCGCTGCTCGTATTCCCGCCGCAGCCGCTCCTGCTCGCCCGGCGGCAAGCGGCGGAAACGCTCCTGTTCGCGCAGAATGCGCTCGCGCTGCTGCGGCGGCAGCTGCTCCCATTGCTGGTAGGCGTTGTCGCGCTGCGCCTGCGCCGACGCCTCGGGCAGCCAGGCGACCCCCAGCAACAGAGCCGCGCTCAGCGCCAGTGCGGCGGCGCGGGCGTGGCGACGGCGACGTTCACGCTGGGTCATTGGTTGATTCCCTGCTGCAGCATCTGCGGATGGTTGGCCAGCCATTGGTAGAAGTCCATGTTCTGCACCGCATCGGCGACCTGCGGCGACACACTGCCGGGCAGCACCCCGGGCACCTGGCTGTTGCCCAGGTGCAGCGCGGTGAAAGCCACGGCCAGCGCCAGCGAGGCGGTGACCATGCCGGCGCCGAACACCCGCGGCCAGCGCAGGCTGCGCGCCGGACGCTGCGGCAGGCGCGCGGCCAAGCGAGGCAGCGGCGCCAGCGCCGCGGCCATGCGCGCGCCAAACTGCGCCCGCGTCTGGCACTGCGGGCAGTCACGCAGATGGGCGGCGCAGCGGGCGGCCTCGTCCGCCGCCATCAGGCCGCTGCGGTAGCGGTCGAGTTCGTCGGTGCTGAGGTGCTTGGGGGTGTTCATGGCCATCTCGCAGGGAACACAAAATAACTTTACACGGGCCGGTCAGATTCGAGCAATTCGCGCAGCCGGTTCAAAGCCCGCATATGGTGGGTCTTGACACTGCCTTCGCTGACTTTCATTGCCAGTGCGGTGTCGGCGATCGACAGACCTTCCATTTCACGCAGCAGAAACGCCTCGCGCTGCCGGGCGCTGAGCTGCGACAGCGCGTCGGCAATGCGTCCGGCGAGCTGTTCGCCCGCCACCTGCTGCTCGGGGCCGGGGGCCGTATCGGCGAGCTGCTCCCAGCTCGGCGGCTCGTCCTCTTCCTCGCCGTCGGCGAAAAAAAAATCGAACAGCCGCTCGACCTTGCGCCGACGGTGCACGTCGGTGATGCGGTTACGCAGGATGCTGTAGAACAGCGGTGCCCATTCCTCCTGCGGCTTGTGGCGGTAGTGGCTGACCAGCTTGAGCAGGCTGTCCTGCACCACGTCGGCGGCAACCGTCGGGTCGCGCAGCTCCAGCACGGCCATGCGGGTCGCGCGTGGCCGCACGTCGGCGCAGAAACGGTCGAGCGCGGCGGCGTCTGTCACGACCGAGAGGCTGAGAGAGAGCACATCGTCCATAGCATACTGGCCCAGGAAGAGGAGAAATCCGGCTCCATCCGGCTCCGGCCGCCGCGGGAGCAGGCGGCCTTGGAGCGAATAACGCCATGCCTGCGGCGGTGCTGACAGCGACAGATGTAACCGGGCGCGACGGCGGCGGTGGCGTGGAGGTTGCACGTCGATGGGCCTCGCCGGCCAGCGGACTCGGGCAGCGCAGCCGCGCAGCGGTGCGTCGAGCCGCAATCCCTAGAATTGCGCGTTTGCCGGGCTGGCCCGGCCGCTCCGACGCCGAATCCCCGCGCCCGTGAACCCTCGCCTCGACCTCCTCCAGGCTTACCCGTTTGAAAAACTGCGGTTGCTGACCCGCGATGTGCAGCCGCCGACGCAGCTGCGGCCGATCAGCCTGGGCATCGGCGAGCCCAAGCATCCGACCCCGCCGTTCATCCGCGAGGCGCTCGCCGCCGGGGCCGATGGGCTGGCCGCGTATCCGGCAACTGTTGGTTCGCCCGAATTCCGCGCTGCGTGCGCGGGCTGGCTGCGCCGCCGCTACGCGGTGGAGGTCGATCCGTCTACCCAGGTGATTTCGGCCAACGGCTCGCGCGAGGCGCTGTTTGCAGTCGCCCAGACCGTGGTCGATGCCAGCCGGCCGCAGGCCACGGTCGTCTGTCCCAATCCTTTCTATCAGATCTACGAGGGTGCGGCGCTGCTGGCCGGGGCGACGCCGTATTACGCCGCGGTCGATGCGGCGCGTAATTTCGCGGTCGACTGGGCCGGGGTGCCCGAGGCGGTGTGGGCGCGCACCCAGTTGCTGTATGTGTGCTCGCCGGGCAACCCGACCGGGGCGGTGATGCCGCTGGAGGAATGGCGGATGCTGTTCGAGCTGTCGGATCGCTACGGCTTTGTCATCGCCAGCGACGAGTGCTATTCGGAAATCTGGTTTGGCGATGCGCCGCCGCTGGGCGGGCTGGAGGCGGCGTGGCAGCTCGGGCGGCGCGATTTTCGCCGGCTGCTGATGTTCACCTCGCTGTCCAAGCGGTCCAACGTGCCGGGGCTGCGCTCGGGCTTTGTCGCGGGCGACGCCGCGCTGATCGCGGCGTTTTCCCGCTACCGCACCTACCACGGCAGCGCGATGAGCCCGGCCGTGCAGGCCGCGAGCATCGCTGCCTGGGGCGACGAGGCGCATGTGCAGGTCAACCGCGCGCTGTATCGGCAGAAGTTCGACGCGGTGCTGCCGATCCTGCAGCCGGTGCTCGACGTGCAGCGGCCCGACGCCGGCTTCTACCTCTGGGCCGGGGTGCCGGGCGGGGACGATGCGGCGTTCGCCCGCGGCCTGCTCGAAAAATACAATGTCACCGTTCTGCCCGGCAGCTATCTGGCGCGCGAGCAGGGCGGCGTGAACCCCGGGCGTGGGCGTGTGCGCATGGCACTGGTCGCGCCGGTAGACGAATGCATCGAGGCGGCGCGGCGCGTCGCCGCCTATGCCCGTGAGGTCGCGCGCTGAAGCCGCGCACCGCTTTTTTCCCCAACGTTCCCCCACCATGACCCAACAACTGCAAACCCTCATCGACCAGGCCTGGGAAGACCGTGCCCAGCTCAGCCCGGCAGCCGCGCCGGCCGAACTGCGGCAAGCGGTGCAGCATGTGATCGACGAACTCAACGCCGGACGGCTGCGGGTGGCGGAAAAAATCGACGGCCAGTGGGTGACGCATCAATGGCTGAAAAAAGCCGTGCTGCTGAGCTTTCGCCTGCATGACAACACGATGATGCGCGCGGGCGATCTGCACTTTTTCGACAAGGTGCAGACCAAGTTCAGCCGCCTGGGCGAGGAGGAAATGCGTGCGACTGGGGTGCGGGTGGTGCCGCCGGCGGTGGCGCGGCATGGCGCGTATCTGGCGCCCGGGGTGGTGCTGATGCCGTCTTACGTGAACATCGGCGCCTATGTGGACAGCGGCACGATGGTCGACACCTGGGCCACCGTCGGCTCGTGCGCGCAGATCGGCAAGAACGTGCATCTGTCCGGCGGGGTGGGCATCGGCGGAGTGCTCGAACCGATCCAGGCCAACCCGACCATCATCGGCGACAACTGCTTCATCGGCGCCCGCTCAGAGGTCGTGGAGGGGGTGATCGTCGAGGACAACTGCGTGATTTCGATGGGGGTGTACATCGGCAAGTCCACCAAGATCTACGACCGCACCACCGGCGAGATTCATTACGGCCGGGTGCCCGAGGGGTCGGTGGTGGTGTCGGGCAACCTGCCCAGCGCCGATGGCAAGTACAGTCTGTACTGTGCGGTGATCGTCAAGCGGGTGGACGCGCAGACCCGCGCCAAGACCGCGATCAACGAACTGCTGCGCGACTGAGCGGACGGCTGCGCCTGCGGGCCGCGGCCAGAAGGGGAGGGAGGAGCGATGTCGGCGATCGAGCGGCTGTTCAAGCTGATGGCGGAAAAAAAGGCGTCGGATATCTACATCAGTCCTCACGCGCCCATCCTCATCCGCATCAACGGGCATGCGGTGGCGATCAACCGCCAGGTGCTCAGCCCGGAAGAACCGTTCCGGTTGCTGGTCGAAGCCGTCGGCCCGGAGCGCGCGGCCGAAGTCACCCGCACCGGCGAGCTCAACATGGGCCTGCCCAAGCCGGGGCTGGGCAGCTTTCGCATCAGCGCGTTCCGCCAGCGCGGCAGCGTGGCGATGGTGGTGCGCTTCATTCCGCAGAACATCCCGCCGCTGGAATCGCTCAACCTGCCGGGGGTGCTGGCCGATCTGGTGATGGAAAAGCACGGGCTGATTCTGGTGGTCGGCGCCACCGGCGCGGGCAAGAGCACTTCGCTGGCGGCGATGCTCGACTACCGCAACGCCAACCGCATCGGCCACATCCTCACTCTCGAAGACCCGATCGAATATCTGTTCTCCAACCGCAAGTCCATCGTCAACCAGCGCGAGGTCGGCATCGACACCGAGTCGCTGGCGATCGGCCTGAAGAACGCGCTGCGTCAGGCACCGGACTGCATCATGGTCGGCGAGGTGCGCGACCAGGCGACGATGAGTGCGGCGCTGCAGTACGCGCTGTCGGGCCATCTGTGCCTGACCACCCTGCACGCCAACAACAGCTACCAGGCGCTCAACCGCATCGTCGGTTTCTACCCGCTGGAGGCACGTCCGGCGCTGCTCAACGACCTGGCCTCCGGGCTGCGCGCGATCGTCTCGCAGCGACTGCTGCGCTCGACCTCGGGCGGGCTGATTCCCGCCGCTGAAGTGTTGCTCAACACCCAGGCGATTCAGGAGCTGATCCAGAAGGGCGATTTCATCGGCGTGAAGGAAATGATGGAAAAGTCCATGGCCGAAGGCTCGCAGACCTTCGAGCAGGATCTGGCCGGCAAGGTCATCGACGGCGTGGTCAGCCGCGAAGAGGCGCTGGCCTATGCCGACTCGCCGACCAATCTGCTGTGGCGGCTGCAGAACGACGCCACGCTGCGCCGCACCGACAACACCCAGCCCGATCTGGCTGAGGACGACGTGCCCAGCTTCACCGAAATCTCCCTCGACCTCGACTCTCCCCGCTGAAGGCGCGCTGCTGCGCGGGCCTGCCGCGCGGTGCCGTCTGCCGCTCGCCCCGCATGTCCGCCACCCTCGATCTCGTCCGCCAGCTCATTTCCGCCCGCTCCGTCACCCCCGCCGATGGTGGCTGCCAGCGCACCATAAGCGAGCGCCTGACCGCGCTGGGCTTTGTATGCGAAACCCTGGAGAGCGGGCCGGACGACTTTCGTGTCACCAATCTGTGGGCGCTGCGCCCGGGGCGAGGCGGCGCCGACGCGCCGGTGCTGGTGTTCGCCGGGCATACCGACGTGGTGCCCACCGGCCCGCTGGAGCAATGGCACAGCGACCCGTTCGTGCCGACCGAGCGCGACGGCCGACTCTATGGCCGCGGCGCCGCCGACATGAAAACCTCGCTCGCGGCAATGGTTGTCGCCACCGAGGAATTTCTGGCCGCGCACCCCGACCCGGCCGCGGGCCTTGCCTTTTTGCTCACCAGCGACGAGGAAGGCCCGGCGCGAGACGGCACGGTCAAAGTGTGCGACATGCTGGCCGCGCGCGGCCAGCGGCTGGACTGGTGCATCGTCGGCGAGCCGACCTCGACCCGCGCATTGGGTGACACCATCAAAAACGGTCGCCGCGGTTCGCTGTCGGGCCGTCTGCGGGTGCGCGGCAAGCAGGGGCACATCGCCTATCCGCATCTGGCGCGCAACCCCATTCATCTAGCCGTGCCAGCGCTGGCCGAACTCGCGGCGATCGAGTGGGACAAGGGCAACGCCTTTTTCCCGCCGACCAGCTGGCAGATGTCCAACATCCATGCCGGCACCGGCGCGACCAATGTGATTCCGGGCGAGCTGGTGGTCGACTTCAACTTCCGCTTTTCCACCGAGTCCAGCCCCGAATCGCTGCGCGAGCGGGTGCACGCGGTGCTCGACGCCCACGCGCTGGACTACACCCTCGACTGGACACTGGGCGGGCTGCCGTTTCTCACCCCGCCGGGCGCGCTGTCGCGGGCGCTGCAGGCGGCCATCGCTGCAGAGACCGGGCAGCAGGCGGAGCTGTCGACCAGCGGCGGCACGTCCGACGGCCGTTTCATCGCCCGCATCTGCCCGCAGGTGGTCGAGTTCGGCCCGGTCAACGCGAGCATCCACCAGATCGACGAATGGGTGGAACTCGCGGCGATCGAGCCGCTGAAAAACATTTACCGTCGCACCCTCGAAACCCTGGTGGCGTGATGGCCGGGCGGGGAGCAAGCATCGGCGCCTTCGCGGCGCAGGCCGCGCAGCGGCTGGCCTCAGCCGATCTGAGCTACGGCCACGGCACTAGCGGCCCCGAAGATGAATCGGCATGGATTGCGCTGTGGGCCGCCGGCCGCGCGGCGACCGAGGCCGAAGACTTCGACACGGTCGCCGATCTGCCGCTGACCGAGGCGCAATGGGCGCGCGCCGAGGAGGCGCTGCAGCAGCGACTGTCCACCCGCCAGCCGCTGGCCTATGTGCTGGGCGAGGCGTGGCTGGTGGGCTGGCGCTTCCGCGTCGATCCGCGGGTGATCGTGCCGCGCTCGTTCATCGCCGAACTGCTGGCCGAAGGCGCGCTCGACCCCTGGCTGCCGCAGGAACCGCAGCGGGTGATGGATCTGTGCACCGGCTCGGGCTGTCTGGCGATCCTGGCCGCGCTGGCCTGGCCGCAGGCACAGGTCGATGCGGTGGATGTATCGGCCGACGCACTCGCGGTAGCGCATGACAACGTCGCCGACTACGCGCTGCAAAACCGGGTGCGGCTGCTGCAATCCGACCTCTGGCAACAGGTGCCGCCCGCGCGCTACGACCTGCTGCTGTGCAACCCGCCGTATGTGCCGCAGGCGAGCATGAACGCGCTGCCGGCGGAATACCGCGCCGAGCCGGCGCTGGCGCTGGCTGGCGGAGCGGACGGTCTCGATCTGGTGCGGCGCATCCTCGCCGGACTGCCGCAGCGCCTCACCCCGCAAGGCGTCGCGGTGATCGAAATCGGCCACGAGCGCGCCACCTTCGAAGCTGCTTACCCCGATCTGCCGCTGGTGTGGCTGGACGCCGCGGGCAGCGGCGACGCGGTGTTCCTGCTGCAGGCGGCCGACCTATCCGTCGCGCGATGATCCGCCTGAACGAGGTGGTGCTGCGCCGCGGCGTGCAGGTGGTGCTCGACGGCGCCAGCCTGACCCTGCACGCTGGCGAAAAAGTCGGCCTGGTCGGCGCCAACGGCGCGGGCAAGAGCTCGCTGTTTGCGCTGCTGCTCGGCCAGTTGCATGAGGACGCTGGCAGCGTCGAGCGCCCGACCGGGTGGCGTGTCGCCGCGGTCGCGCAGGATGTTCCCGATGGCGAACAGTCTGCCACCGAATTCGTGCTCGACGGCGATGCCGCACTGCGCGCGGCCAGCGCCGCGTTGCACCGCGCGCACCAGCAGGCCGAAGCGGCGGCGGGGGACGCCGCGGCTGCCGCTGCCGCCGGCGCCGCGCTGGCCGAAGCGCAGCATGCCTTCGAGCTGGCGCACGGCTACACCGCCCGCTCGCGCGCCGAGGCGCTGCTGCTCGGCCTGGGATTCACCTCGGCCGAGCTGGACCAGCCGGTGGTCAGTTTTTCCGGTGGCTGGCGCATGCGGCTGGCGCTGGCGCAGGCGCTGTTCGCGCCGAGCGACGCGCTGCTGCTCGACGAGCCGACCAACCACCTCGACCTCGACGCGCTGGTGTGGCTGGAGCAGTGGCTCGCGCGCTACCCCGGCACCTTGCTGCTGATTTCGCACGACCGCGAGTTTCTCGACGCCGTCACCCGCGTGACCGTGCATCTGGAGCGGGGCCGGCTGACCCGCTATGGCGGCCCCTACACCTGGTTCGAGGAGCAGCGGGCGCAGGCTCTGCAGCAGCAACAGGCGGCCTACGCGCGGCAGCAGCAGCACATCGAGCGGCTGACGCGCTTTGTCGAGCGCTTTCGCGCCAAGGCCACCAAGGCGCGGCAGGCGCAGAGCCGGATGAAGGCGCTCGATCGCCTGCAGCGCGTCGCACCGGTGATTCTGGACGGTGCGCTGCAGATCGAACTGCTCGAACCCGCCACGCTGCCGCAGCAGCTGCTCAGCCTGCAAGGTGTGGCCTGCGGCTACGGCCAGGCGCCGGTGCTGCAGGGGGTGAGCCGCGACATCTCCGGCGGGCAGCGCATCGGGGTGCTCGGCGCCAACGGTCAGGGCAAGACCACGTTGATGAAAACTCTGGCCGGGGTGCTGCCGCCGCTGGCCGGGCGGCGCAGCGAGGGCAAGGGGCTGGTGATCGGCTATTTCGCGCAGCAGGAAGTCGACGTGCTGCGGCTGGACGAAACTCCGGTGCAGCACCTGCAGCGCGCCGCGCGCGAGTTCGCTCCGACCAGCACCGAACAGGACTGGCGCAACTGGCTGGGTCGCTGGCAGTTCGATGGCGACATGATGACCCGCGCCTGCGGCAGTTTCAGCGGCGGCGAGCGGGCGCGGCTGGCGCTGGCGCTGGTGGTGTGGCGCCGGCCGAATCTGCTGCTGCTCGACGAGCCGACCAATCACCTCGACCTGCCGACCCGCGAGGCGCTGGCGCTGGCGTTGCAGGACTTCGCCGGCAGCATGTTGCTGGTGTCGCACGACCGCGCGCTGCTGCGCGCGACCTGCGACGCCTTCTGGCTGGTCGCCGACGGCCGGGTGCGGGACTTCGACGGCAGCCTCGACGACTACCAGCAATGGGCGCTGGCCCGCGCCGCGCAACGACAGTCAGCCAGCCGCGCCGAAGGGACCGAGAGCAACGAAGCGCTGCCGCACGACGCGGCGCCGGCCAACCGCAAGGATCAGCGCCGGCTGCAGGCGCAGCAGCGCCAGCAGCTCGCGCAGCAGCGGCGGCCGCTGCTGGCCGAGCAATCCAAAATCGAGGCACGCATTGCCGCGTTGGAGGCCGAACGCGACGAGCTGCACGTGCAGCTGGCCCAGCCCGGCGGCAGCGGCGACGAGCGCGCCGCGCAGGGGCGGCGGCTCAAGGCAGTGGAAGACGAACTGGCGGCTGCCGAGGCGCGCTGGCTGGAACTGGCCGAGCGCATCGAAGCGATCGACGCCGCCGATGCGCAGCATGCGCGAAATTGACGAATGTCGGTATTGGCAGGGCGTTGCCTGAGCACAATGCCCGACTTTGTTCCTCCAATGCCGCCATCATGAAACAGACTCTGCTGCAGGAAAAATACCCCGTTTACGTGCTCGAACTCGACAAGGCCGAAACGGATCATGCCTCGGTCGAATCCATCGTCGACTATCTCAAGGCACGCATTGCCGAAAACCCGCGGGTGCAGTTCATCGGTGTGTTCGACCACCTCGCGCATACCCGCCGCATCGGCGGCGACATCGCGCCGGACATTCGCGCGGCGGTCGATGTGGTGTTCTGCTTCGGCTACGCGCTGCCCAACCCGCTGGTGCTGGCCGTGCGGCCGCGCTCGATCGGCGTGGCCGACGTTGGCGACAAATTCGTCATCAGCTTCATGGAAGCGCCAATGGCTCCGGCCAATCAGGCGATGGAGTCGTGGGCGCGCGGTCTGCGCCGCGCCGCCTGAAGATCTGGGCGCGGGCCGACGCGTTCAGCCGGCCGAGCGCGCCACCCGCCGCAACAGCACCACCAGCGCGGTTGCGGTCAGCACCAGCCCGCTGGCGTTGCCCATCCAGAACCCGGCCGCGCCCTGCAGCGCCGGCGGGGTGAAGCCAAAGGTATCGAACGCCAGCGCGTAGCCGCCGGCTAGCCCCACGCCCCACAGCGCCAGCGCATAAATCGCGCTCGGCAGGGTGGCGACGTGATACGCCCGCAGCACGAAGGCGGTGCAGGCCTGCACCCCGTCGAACATCTGATAAGCCGCGATGAACAGGAACAGGTGTACGGCCAGCGCCTGCACCGCTGCATCGGACGTGTAGGCCGCCACCAGCGCGTGCCGGCCAAACCACACCGCCAGCCCCACGCCGGCGGTCAGCAGCGCTGCCAGCCCGACCCCGCCCCAGGCGGCGTGGCGTGCCGCCGCGGCGCGCCCGGCGCCCAGATGCTGCGCGACCACCGAGCCGGTGGCGATGCCCAGCGACAGCGGCAGCATGTACAGCACTGCGGCAAAACTCGCCGCGACCTGGTGCGCCGCCAGCATGGTGTCGCCCATCCGGGCGATGAACAGCGCCATCGCGGTGAACGAAGACACCTCGACCAGCAGACTGGCGCCGATCGGTGCGCCCAGCCGCCAGAGCTGGCGCTGGGTGGTCCAGTCCGGGCCGCTCCAGCGCCTGAGCGCGGCAAAGCCTTGCAACGCCGGGCTGCGCCGGTGCTGCCACACGGCCCAGGCGAGCAGCGCCCATTGCGTGAGCAAGGTCGCCAGTGCACAGCCGGTTGCGCCCCAGCCGTGCGGGGTCAGCCAGCCCGGCAGCAGCAGAGCGGCGTTGAGCAGCAGCTTGAGCGCCAGCCCGCCGAGCTGCGGGGCGGTGGTCAGCAGCGGGCGAGAAATCGCCTGACTGAGCGCGGCGTGCACCTTGTAGGCCAGCCCGGCCGGCAGCGCCAGCGCCAGCAGCGCGAGGTAATGGTCGACCGCCGGGTCTTCGCGCTGCCCGGTCAGCAACAGCAAGGGATGCGGCCACAGCAGCACCGCCATGCCGACGACGGACAACATCGCCGCCAGCCACAGCCCCTGGCGGAAGCCGGCGCCGACGGCCTGCGGGTCGCCGGCGCCGAAGGCCCGGCCCAGCGTCGGCAGCAAGGCCTGCAGCACCCCCGTGAGCGTCACGAACACCGTGATGTAAATCGCCTGGCCGATCGAAAGTGTTGCTACATCGGCGGTGCTGCTCCAATGCCCGAGCATCACCGTGTCAGCCACGCCGAAGCCGATCACCGCGAGCTGGCCGATCAGCACACTGCCGGTCAGGTTCAGCAGCTCGCGCAGCGCGGCGGGCAGCAGCGGCCGCCGCGGCGCGGAAGCGGATGGCGCCGGCTCCGCGCGCGGCGGACGGTCTGTGTGTTGCGCCATGCGATCAGGGCGCGGCCGGCTCGCGCCGGTAGAGCTGCAGACGCTCGTCGCGCTCACCCGGCCGGCTGCCGCTCCACAGCACCTGCCAGCGCGAGCCATCGCGAGGCGGGCTGGGATCCAGCGCCAGCGGGCAGTCGCGCCCGAGGGCAGGGCTGGCGACCAGCCGCAGCCCGCTCCAGTAACCGAGCATCGCCAGGGTGGTGAGGTCGACGCGCTCGGCCAGCACGCAGTACGGGTGCTGCGCGGCAACGGTCTGCGGCACGGCGGCGGCCGCGGCGGTGCGCAGTTGCTGGCCCATGCCGCGATAGGTGCTGGCGTAGTTCAGCACCGGCAGCCACAGCGTGCCCACCAGCAGCCAGATCAGCGTGACCCCGCTGGCCGACAGCACCATGCCTTTCCACAGCGGATGGCGATGCCGCCCGGTGCGCCATGCGACCACCGCGCCCCACACCGCTGTGCCCAGCAGCGCAACGGCCAGCGCAGCAAAATCCCAGCTTGGAACGAAGCCCGGCGCGAGACGGGCGATATTGGCCGCGGGTTTGGCCGGCCAGCCGGTCATCAACGCCAGCCACAGCACCCACACGGCGACGGCGAGCAGGCTGAAAAAAATCACCGCAAACCAGTCAATCGCCGCGAGCGCGCCGCGGCGCAGCACGGGCAGCGCAAATCCGCCGAGCACGGCCAGCGGGGGCAGGCTGAGCAGGAACACCCGGTCGGCGTTATCCAGCGCCAGCGCGGCCGCCAGCGCCAACAGCGACAGCATCCACGGCAGTTGCAGATGCCGCGCGCCGAGGGATTCGCGCCAGCGCCAGACCGCCCACAGCGCCAGTGGCCACGCCGGCCAGGTGAACCACAGCGCGAGGCGGAAAAAATCGCCCACCGTGTGAAGGTCGGGGAAGCGGCCATGCACCGGCCAGCCTTGCGCAGATTCGGCGGCCACCGCCACGGCTGCACCCAGCGCGAGCGCGACCATCACGCCGACCGGCAGGCGGCGCTGCTGCCAGAGGGTGTTTGCGATCAGCAGCGCCGCCAGCAGCAGCACAAACCACGCCGCGCCCGACAAGGCCAGCACCACCAAGGCGATCGCCAGCGCCACCGCGCCTTTGCGCGGGCGCAGCGGCTGTGCGGCGGCGCCGTAGAGCACACCGGCTACCGCGGCGAGTTGCAGCACCTGAGCCGTTGCTTCGTGCCCACGCTGCAGCAGACCGAAACAGGCGATCAGGGTCAGCAGCGCTCCGTCGGCGATGGCGCGGGCGTAGTCCACCGGCACGATGGGCGGGCCAAAGGCCGGGGGAACCGGCTGGGCAGAATCGCTGCGGGCAAAGTGATAACTCGCGTACCAGGTCAGCATCAGGCTGGCGCCCAGCGCGGCGATGAACGGCAGCCGCGCGGCGAGCACCGGGCCCAGCGGGGGTGCGAACATTTTCAGGCTCGCTGCACCCATCCAGTAGCCCAGCCATCCTTCACCGATCACCCGGCCGTAGAGCACGGGATGCAGCCAGTCCAGATGGCCTTGCGCCATCTGCACCATCACGACAAAACTCAGTCCGTCGCTACGCCAGGGGTCGCGACCGACAAAACCGGGCAGCACATAAGCCAGGCACAGCAGCAGCAGCAGGGCACGCGGCAGCTTGCCGACCGCGGTGGGCTGCACCGCAGGTCGTGCCGGCGGTCTGCGGCTTTGGCCGTGCGAAAACGCCGAGTTCATCGCAGGTCGATCAACGAGTCAGGGGCGGCGGCGGACAAAGAGGCGGTGGCAGCGCGACGGCTTCCGCCCCGGGGCAAACAAAAACGGGCAGCGCTGGCTGCCCGTCGATGCGGCCGGGGACACACCCGGCACGGATTGTGCGGCAAGCGCTGTCGCCCGCCGCGCTGCGGCCAGATCAGGCCTTAGCCGCTGCGGCCTTGGCGAACTTCTGGCGGAACTTCTCGACACGGCCGCCGAGGTTGTCCACGCTTTTCTGCGTGCCGGTGTAGAAGGGGTGCGAATCGGCGCTGGTTTCGAGTTTGTACAGCGGCAGTTCGCGCCCGTCATCGAGTTTGATTTTCTCGCGGGTCTGCACGGTCGAGCCGATGATGAACTGTGCGCCGGTGGACAGGTCCATAAAGCACACGTCGCGGTATTCGGGGTGGATGCCAGTTTTCATGACGAGAGTCCTCAAGAAGGCCAGCCGCAGACCCGCTGTCGCCAGGAGCCGGCACAGGGGCTGTACTTAGCAAAAGCGCGCATTATCGCAGATTGCCGCCGCGATGCGCGGGTTCAGCCGCCGCGGCGCATCAGATCGAAAAACTCGGCGTTGTTTTTGGTCTGCTTCATTTTGTCGAGCAGAAATTCCATCGCCTGGATCTCGTCCATCGGGTAGAGCAGCTTGCGCAGGATCCAGGCTTTCTGCAGCACATCGGGTTTGAGCAGCAGTTCCTCGCGCCGGGTGCCCGAGCGGTTGATGATCATCGCAGGGTAGACGCGCTTTTCCGACAGCCGGCGGTCGAGGTGGATTTCCATATTGCCGGTGCCCTTGAACTCCTCGTAAATCACCTCGTCCATGCGGCTGCCGGTGTCGACCAGCGCGGTGCCGATGATGGTCAGCGAGCCGCCTTCTTCAATGTTGCGCGCGGCGCCGAAAAAGCGCTTGGGCCGCTGCAGCGCGTTGGCGTCCACGCCGCCGGTGAGCACCTTGCCCGAGGTCGGCACCACGGTGTTGTAGGCGCGGGCCAGACGGGTGATCGAGTCGAGCAGAATCACCACGTCTTTTTTCAGCTCGATCAGGCGCTTGGCCTTTTCGATCACCATTTCGGCGACCTGCACGTGGCGCACCGCCGGCTCGTCGAAGGTGGAGCTGACCACCTCGCCGCGCACCGAGCGCTGCATTTCGGTCACTTCCTCCGGGCGCTCGTCGATCAGCAGCACGATCATCACCACGTCCGGGTAGTTGTCGGTGATCGCGTGGGCGATGGTCTTGAGCATCACGGTCTTGCCGCTTTTCGGCGGAGCGACCAGCAGCCCGCGCTGGCCCTTGCCGATCGGCGCGACGATGTCGATGACCCGGCCAATGATGTTTTCCTCGCCCTTCATGTCGCGTTCCAGCCGCATGTGCTCGGTCGGGAACAGCGGCGTGAGGTTCTCGAACATGATCTTGTTCTTGTTCACCTCGGGCGGAACGCCGTTGACGCGGTCGAGCTTGACCAGCGCAAAGTAGCGCTCGCCGTCCTTGGGCACCCGCACCTCACCTTCGATGGTGTCACCGGTGTGAAGGTTGAAGCGGCGGATCTGGCTGGGGGAGATGTAGATGTCGTCCGGCGACGCCATGTAGCTCGACTCAGGCGCGCGCAGGAAGCCGAAACCGTCGGGCAGCACCTCGAGGCAGCCGTCGCCGAACACCTGCTCGCCGGCACGGGCGCGTCGCTTGAGGATGGCGAACATCAGCTCCTGCTTGCGCAGGCGGCTGGCGTTTTCGATCTCCAGGGATTGCGCCATCGCGAGCAGTTCGGAGACGTGCATCGCTTTGAGTTCGGACAGATGCATGGTTCAGGCGGGGTGGGGAAGGTTGTAGCGCCGGTGCGCGTGGGCGCTTGGTTGGCGCCGCTGGCTGCTGCGCTGAGGCGAACGCGCGAAGCGCGTCGCAACGAATCGAAGAGCGTGTCAGGAATGTGGCGGGCTTGACCCGCTGAGGCCACCGCAGGCGCTACCTCAGGCGAAAGGCCCGGGTCGCTGCGGCGCCATGTGAGGCTGAGAACATGCGGCGGATCGTGGCTGATCCGCCGGTTCAACCACAAATTAGGAAAAATTATAGATGGGCGTCAACGAACGCGGTCAACTGCGACTTGGACGCCGCGCCGACCTTGTTCGCGGCGAGCTGGCCGTTCTTGAACAACAGCAGGGTCGGAATGCCGCGGATGCCGAATTTGGCCGGCACAGCGCGGTTTTCGTCGACGTTGACCTTCATGATCGCCAGCTTGCCCTTGTATTCGACGGCCATTTCGTCCAGAGCCGGTGCGATCATTCGGCAGGGGCCGCACCACTCGGCCCAGAAGTCCACCAGGACGGGGACGCTGGACTTGAGCACGTCCTGTTCGAAGTCGGCGTCGTTGGTATGTTTGATCAGGTCACTGCTCATGCTGTGTTCCCCAGATGGATCGAAGTCAATGCGAATTTTGACACAAACGGCTGAGTCCGGCGCCGATGCTGCAACCGGTGGCGCAAACCTCGATTGGACGCGCAAATCGACCATCGATCGGCGCGTCTGGTCGCGTCTGGCGGTGCAGATCAATCAGATTCTGCGCGAACGCAACCTCCACCCGGCCGACGCTCGCGTCATCCTCGCCCGCCCGGCCTGGGCGGCACAGCTTCGGGCCGCCTGGGTCGAGGCGGGGCTGCCGTCGCCGCTGCCCGACTGCGTCGCGTTGTCCACGCTGCTGCGCGACATTGCGGAAGACGCCGGGCTCTGCGCTGCGGGCGACCTCGCTGCGCTGGGGCAAAAGCTCGCGCCCCGGATGACGGGGCTGGGGTTGAAGCAGCCATCGGTCGGACTGCAACTCGCCATTGCCGAGGAAGTTGCCGCGCTGGCGGCCGAGCGTGGGCAGCTCGGTCTGGCCTCGGCCACGCCGGAAACAGACGCAGCCCCCGACGCGGATGGTGGCTGGTTCTGGGCCGAGGCCGGGCGTGCGCTGGGGGAACTGCCGGCGGCACGCGCCTGGGCGGCGCTGCCGCAGCGCGTCGCCCGCCACGCAGCGTTCGTGGTGCTGGTCGGCGCCGAGACGGACGACACCTGGGCCTCGCCGCTGGCCGCGCGGTTGCGCGGCCTCGGAGTCGCAGCGGAAGCCGTGCAGTTGCGGCTGGGCGGGCCGGTCGGTCGGCGTCTGGCCGCGTTGCTGCCGATCGGTGAGGCGCAGCCGACGGCGCTCGACGGACGGGCACGGACGCTGCTGGCGCAGCGGCTGCACTGGCATCGCGCCTCCGGCCTGCAGACGCAGGCGCAAGCGGTGGCCCGGCTGGCGCAACAACTGGCGCAACAGGCCCCGGCGCAGCGCATCGCCATCGTCGCACTCGACCGCACCCTCACGCGGCAGGTCAACGCGCTGTTGCGTCGCGCCGGCGTGGCGGTGCGCGACGACATTGGCTGGCCGCTGTCGACCACCCGTGCCGCGGCTGCGCTGGCGGCGCTGATCGCTGCAGCCGAGCCGGATGCGGACTCCGACGCCTGGCTCGACGCACTGCGCCAGCCCGGCGCCGCCAAGGCGCTGAACCTGAGCGACGAATGCGTCGAGCAAGCCGAACGTACGCTGCGCCGCCAGCGCGTGGCGCGGACAAGCGGCTGGGGCGAGATCGACGCGGCGCGCGATATCGCCGCGCAACTGCAGGCGGCGTTTGCGCCGTGGCTGTTGGGCGCGTCCCGCACCCCGCAGGACTGGGCGCAGGCGCTGGCCGAACTGACTCAGGCGCTGGGCTGGACGCGGGCGCAGGCCGACGATCCTGCCGGGCAGGCCATCATGCAGCAGATCGACGCGCTGCGCGGTGATCCGCGCAAGCTGCCCTCGTTGTCCCGCAACGCGTTCCTCGCGCAGTGGCGGCGGACGCTGGAGAGCGCAACCTTCAAGCCGCCGCTGCCTGCCATGCGCGATGCGCTGCACATCGTGTCGCTGGCCGACGCCAGTCTGCAGCCCTGGGACTGGTGCTTGCTCGCCGGGCCGAGCGCAGCCAATCTGCCGACGTCCGCGCCGCTGCCCGGCCGCTTGTCCAGTGCGCAGCGGCAGCGACTGCGGGTGCGCACCGCGCAGACTGAGCGCGATCGCGTCACCGCGCAGTTGCGCAATCTGCTGGCGATGAGCCGCAGGGTGGCCGTGTTCGAGCGTGAAGGCGATGAAGACCTCGCCCCCAGCCCGCTGATCGATCTGCTGGACTGGGGCTGTGGCGGCGTTCGCCAGCCGCTGCCGGCGTTCGACGCGGCGATGCTGCCGGCGCAATTGCCGGGCAGCGCGCCGGCGCTGGCGGCCCCCATCGCTGCCGACGCACTGCCGGCAAGGCTGACCGCCAGCAGCTACGCATCGCTGCGCAACTGCCCTTATCAGTTTTTCGGCCGCGCCGTGCTGCGGCTGCGCGAGGCTGAAGATCTGGAGGAGAGTTTCGACAAACGCGATTACGGCTCAAAGCTGCACACCATTCTCGAGGTCTTCCATCGCTCGCGCCCGCTGCCCGCCACGCAAGCCAGCGATCTGCAGGCGCTCGACGCGGCCGCCGCGGCCACCCTGAATGCGCTGCCCGCGGCAGCCGAGCCGTTTCGTGCCATCTGGCCGCGGGTGCGCGATTTCTACCTCGACTGGCTGCGCGGCTGGGAGGCGCAGGGCTGGCACTTTGCCGAGGCCGAAGCCGAGGCCAGCGTGGCGCTCGCCGGACTCGACGGCCAGTCCGACGGACCGCAGCTCGACGGTCGGCTAGACCGCATCGACCGCCGCGATGGCGCCGACGGCCGCGAACTGCTGGCGCTGGACTACAAAACTCAGCAGTCGGCGGCGCTGCGCGAGCGCCAGCGGCAATGGGGCGAAGACACGCAGTTGCTGTTCTACAGCCTGCTGCTGCGTGCCCGTGGCGCCGAGCCCGAGCGCGTCGGGGCCGCTTACCTGCGGCTGATCGAGCGCGCCTCGGACAAGCCGCAATGGCTGCAGCCCGACAATCTGCCCGCGCAGAGCGACGCCTTTCTCCTCCAGTTGCGCAAAGACTGGGACGCGCTGCAAAGCGGCGCGGCGCTGCCGGCACTGGGTGAAGACCCGGAGTGTGAACACTGCGAAATGCGCGGGCTGTGCCGACGCGACTGGCGGCTGCCGCAGACTGCGCAGGAGACCCAATGAACGCGCCCGCCTTCTACCGCATCGATTCCACCGGGCCGCAGTTGCTGACCGCGGCGCAATACACCGCACTGGCCTGCGACCCGCAACGCAGCGTCGTCGTGCGCGCCTGCGCTGGAGCCGGCAAGACCTGGCTGCTGACTGCGCGGCTGGCGCGGCTGCTGCTGGCGGGAGCCGAACCGCAGGACATTCTGGCCATCACCTTCACCCGCAAGGCCGCCGCCGAAATGCGCGACCGCCTGCAGGCCTTGCTGCGCGAATGGGCCGGGCTGGACGATGCGTCGCTGCGCGACGCGCTGCAGCAGCGCGGCCTGGCCAGCCCCGACGCCGAAACACTGGCGCGCGCCCGCGGTCTGTATCCGCGGCTGCTGGCCGGCGGCCGACTGCCGGCGGTGCAGACGTTTCACAGCTGGTTCGCGCAGGTGCTGCGCTCCGCACCGCTGGCATTTGGCGTGCCGCCCGGATTCGAACTGCTGCAGGATGAGCGCGCACTGCGCGAGCAGGCGCTCGATGACTTTTATCGCAGCGTCCACGCGGAAGGCGACTTGCGCGAGGACTTCGCGGCGCTGGTGCAGCGCGTGGGACGCAAGACCGCGCAGGATCTGCTCGATGCCGTTTTCGCCCGCCGCGGCGAGTTCGCGCTGGCGCGCAAGGCCGGGGTGGTCGCACAGGCTCTGCCGCTTGACGAGCCGCAGTCCTGGCTGGCCTTTGTTGCCGCGCATCGCCCGCGCTTGCAGACCTGGTGCGCGGGGCTGGCGCAGGGCAAGGTCGAAGCCCAGAAAGCCAGCGACCGCGTGCAGCGCGCGCTCGATGCCACGGACGACGCGGCAGCCGAGCAGGCCTTGGCCGAATGGTGTTTCGCCCAATCGGGCAACCCCCGCAGTCCCACACGTTTGCTTACTGGCGGTGCGCCCCAAGCGTTGCATCACGCCGGGATCGACGACCCCGAATCGGCCTGGATGGACTGGTGCGAAACCGTCGACGCGCAGCGGCGCGACTGGAACGACCACGCTGCCGCCATCGACAACCTGCGCGCGCTGCGGCTGGCGCAGGTGTGGATCGAGCATTACGAGAAACGCAAGGCCGAGCGCGGGGCGCTGGACTTCGACGATCTGGAGCAGCGCGCCTTCGACCTGCTGCAGAACAGCGATCACGCCGCGCAGGTGCAGGAACTGCTCGATCTGCGCTGGCGTCATCTGCTGATCGACGAATTTCAGGACACCAATCCGGTGCAGTGGCACGCGCTGTACGCCTGGCTGTCGGCCTATGCCGGCGATGCCAGCCAGCCGACGGTGTTCATCGTCGGCGACGACAAGCAGTCGATCTACCGCTTTCGCCGCGCCGACCCGCAGGTGTTCGACGCCGCCGCCTCGTTTCTGCGCCAGGGTTTCGCCGCGGTGCAGCTGTCGGCGCAGCACACCCGGCGGCTGTCTGCGGCGGTGTGCGAGGCGGTCAACGCGGTGTTTCCGGCTGCGGTGCCAGACGGCATGCAGTGGGTCGCGCACAGCCAGGACAACCCGGCGCCGGGACTGGTCGCGCTGCTGCCGCGCACCGAGCATGTCCAGGCTGCGGCCGACGCTGCGGCAACGCGCGTGATGCGCGACACCCTGCGCCAGCCCTACCGCACCGCCGAGGCCAGCAAGGTCGACCGCGACGCCGCGACGGTTGCCGCGGCGCTGCGCGAGTTGATCGGACGGTTTCCGGTGCAGGACGGGCAGGCGCAGCGGGCTGCGCGCGCCGGCGACGTGCTGCTGCTGCTGCGCAAGCGGCAGGGGCGGATGGCGCAGTATCTGCAGGCGTTGCAGGATGCAGGCATCGCGGCAATCGGCAGCGACGCTGATGCCAGTCTGCTCGACACCCTGGAGGCCGCCGATCTGATCGCGTTGCTGCGCTTTCTGCTGTCCCCCGAGGACGATCTGGCGCTGGCGCATGCGCTGAAGTCGCCGATCGGTGGAGTGGACGACGCGACCCTCACCCGCATCAGCCAGGTCGCTGATCCCCAGCGTCGCCTGACCTGGTGGCAGGTGTGTCAACGCTGGGGCGGCGACTCCGCCGGCGATGCTGCCGTCGTACTCTTTGCCAAGTTCGCGCAAGGTTGGATGCAGGCGCTGGCGACCCTGCCGGTGCACGACGCGCTCGACCGCATCGTCGCCGAAGGCGATCTGCGCGCGCGCTTTGTTGCCGCCGCCCCGGCGGCGCTGGCGGCCACCGTGGTCTCGCGGCTGGATGCGCTGCTGACCCTGGCGCTGGAGTTCGACGGTGGGCGTTTCGTTACCCCGCGGCGCTGGCTGCTGGCGCTGCAACGGCGACTGCAGCAGGCGCCGCTGCCAGCGCTGGCCGACACGGCCGACGCGGTGCGCGTGTCCACCATCCACGGCGCCAAAGGGCTGGAGGCGCCAATCGTGGTGCTGGCCGATGCTGACAACAGCGGTAACGGCCGCGGCCCGCAGGTGCTGCTGGACTGGCCGGTCGAACAGCCGTCGCCGCGACACTTTTCGCTGCTGATCGACCCCAAGCGTCCGCACCGTCAGCAACAAACCCTGGTCGCGGCTGAGCAGGCCGCGCAGACCCGCGAGGACTGGAATCTGCTCTACGTCGCGATGACCCGGGCGCGGCAGGCGCTGCTGGTTTCGCGCATCGAACCGGGCAACACCCCGTCCGCACCGACCTGGGGCGCACGGCTGGAACAGGCCGGGCTGCCCGGCGATCTGGGCGTGGAGCTGTCGAAACTTGCCGGCGCTGGGGGCGGCGCGGCCGGGCAACCGCAGCCGACGCCTGCGCTGCCGGCCGATCTGGCCTGGACGCCAGCGCCCCCCGCGGCGACGGAACAAGCCAGCCGCGCCGAACGTCTGGGCGTGGCGGTGCACCAGTTGCTGCAACAGGCCGAATCGGGCGCGCTGCCTGCGCCTCTCACTGAGCTGCCGGCGGCGGCGCTGGCCGGCTGGCTGGGGGTGGACGCCGGTGCGGCGGCGCAGGCGAGGGAAGTGGCGCAGGCGGTGCTGGCATCGCCGGCGGTGGCGCGGTTTTTCGACCCGCAGCAGGTGCGCTGGGCACGCAATGAAGTGGACGTCGCGCTGCCTGCGCGCGAGGGACAGCCACGCAGCCTCGGCCGCATCGACCGGCTGGTTGAACTTGACGACGCACTGTGGGTGCTGGACTACAAGCTGGCCACCGCCGCGGGGCTGGACACCGACCGCTACGCCGACACCCTGCGACGCTACGGCGAAGCGGTGAGCGCATGGCGCCCGGGCAAGGCGGTGCGGCTGGCGCTGATCAGTGGCGACGGTCGGCTGATCGAAGTGCCGATGCAGGCAGGCGTGGCCGTCGCAACAACGACGGGATGAGCGCGGCCAGGGGGAGGACGAGGGAGGGTGACGAGCCGTTCCCTCGGCACTCGCGGTGAGCGGCTGTGGCTGCTCCGTTCCCGGCCTGACCAGGTTCACCGCGCCGCGATGCGAGGCGGCCCGTCAGCGCGCATTCTAGGCGACGGGGTGAATCCGCGTCGGGTCGGCGGGGTGGGGCAAGCCGTCTGCGCAGCGGCGCGATCGACAAGGCTGTGCGGATGAATCAGCCTCGTCCCGGCGCTTTTTTCGAGGCAACCACCGCCGCCTAGAATGGTTCGATGACCTCCGTCGCGCTGGCGCGCAAGTGGCGCCCCAAGACCTTCGACACCCTCGTGGGACAGGACCACGTGGTGCGTGCGCTCACCCACGCGATCGACCACAACCGCCTGCATCACGCCTATCTGTTCACCGGCACCCGCGGCGTTGGCAAGACCACGGTATCGCGCATCCTCGCCAAGGCGCTGAACTGCACCGGCCCGGACGGGCGGGGCGGCATGACCAGCCAGCCCTGCGGGGTGTGTCCGAGCTGCCGCGAAATCGACGCTGGCCGCTTTGTCGACTATATCGAGCTCGACGCCGCGTCAAACCGCGGGGTCGAGGACATGACCACCCTGCTCGAACAGGCGGTCTACAAACCCACGGCGGGGCGCTTCAAGGTCTACATGATCGACGAAGTGCACATGCTCTCCAGCCACGCGTTCAACGCGATGCTCAAGACCCTGGAGGAGCCGCCCGACTACGTGAAATTCGTGCTCGCGACCACCGACCCGCAGAAAGTGCCGGTCACGGTGTTGTCGCGCTGCCTGCAGTTCAACCTCAAGTCGCTGCCGCCGGCGCTGATCCACGCCCACCTGCAACAGGTGCTGCAGGCCGAGGGCGTGCCGGCGGAAGACGCCGCGCTACGGCAGATTGCTCGCGCCGCGCATGGTTCGATGCGCGACGCGCTGTCGCTCACCGACCAGGCGCTGGCCTATGGCGGCGGGCAGGTGCAGGCCGAGGCGGTGCAGCAGATGCTCGGCGCGGTCGACCGCAGCGATCTGTTGGCCGTGCTCGACGCGCTGGCGCGGCAGAACGGCCGGGCGCTGCTCGCGCAGGCCGACGCACTGGAGGCGCGCAACCTGTCGTTCGCCGCGGCGATGGAGGAACTCGCGGTGATGCTGCAGCAGATCGCGGTGCTGCAGACTGTCCCCGAGGCGGCCGACGCCGACGACCCGCAGACCCCGGCGCTGCGCGATCTGGCCGCGCGGCTCAGCCCCGAACTGGTGCAACTGGCTTACTCCACGCTGCTGCAGGGGCGCAGCGAACTGTCGCTGGCGCCAGACGACCGCACCGGGTTCACGATGACCCTGCTGCGGCTGCTGGCGTTCGCGCCGCTGCTGCCGGGCAGCCTGCCTCCGGGCGGGCTGGCGCTCAAAGCGACGGATGGCGGCGAGGGCGGCCATGCGTCTGCGTTGGTCGTTGCGGCGCCATCCGCGCGCGCAGTCCCTCAGTCCACGGTCGAAACAATTCCCGCTCGCGCAACGACCGCACCCGCTGCGCTCGCGCAAGTGAATGAACCCGTTGCTGCGACCGAAACTTCGCCGTTTGTCGTGACCGAACCAGCAGCCGTGTACGCGGCGGCGTCCGCGCCTCCGGCTGCCGAGCTCTCTGCCACCCCGCCTCGTCCCGCAGAAATCGACTGGCCCGCTCTGGTCGCGACCCTGCCGTTGCCGCCGGGGCTGGCGCGCACCCTGGCGCTGCAGAGCGAACTCCGCACTGCTGATGGCGACGACTGGCTGCTGACCGTGCCCAACGAACAGCTCACCCGCGCCGGCGCGCTGGACAAGCTGCAGGCCGCGCTGCGCGAGGCGCTGGGGCGGCCGATCGCGCTGCGCGCCGCGCCAGGAGAGGTGCGCGACAGCGCGGTGCTGCGCGAGGCGCGCGCCAAGGCGCAGGCGCAGCAGCAGGCCGAGCAGACCATCGCCAGCGATGAACTGGTGCAGGGGTTGATCCGCGAGCTCGGGGCGCGCATCGTCCCCGGCAGCGTACGGCCGGCCCCGCCCGAGCCGAGATGAGACTGCGCGGCTGACCGACAATCTCGCCAACGCGCGGCGGGCGGTGTCGCCGTTTCGACTCAACTTTTTTCCCCATTCCCCAACATTTTTGCGAGGACGCCGATGTTCAACAAAGGGCAACTTTCCGGGCTGATGAAACAGGCCCAGCAGATGCAGGACAACCTCAAGCGTGTGCAGGAGGAACTCGGCCAGATCGAGGTCGAAGGCCAGTCCGGCGCCGGGCTGGTGAAAGTGACCATGACCTGCAAATACGCGGTGCGCCGCGTGGCGATCGACCCCAGCCTGGTCGGCGACGACCGTGACATGCTCGAAGACCTGGTCGCCGCGGCGTTCAACGACGCGGTGCGCAAGGCCGAGGCGACGACCCAGGAGAAAATGAGTGCGGCCACCGCCGGCATGCCGCTGCCGCCCGGCATGAAGCTGCCGTTCTGAATCTCGCGCCCACCCTCACGCGAGCCGCCATGCATGACACGGCGCCTGGCCACGCGCCGGCCCTCGACCGGCTGATCGACGCGCTGCGGCAGCTGCCGGGCGTCGGCCCGAAGTCCGCCGCGCGCATGGCGTATCACCTGCTCGAACACGACCGCGCCGCGGCGCAGACGCTGGCGCGAAGTCTGGACGAGGCGCTGGGCGCGGTGCGACGCTGTGCGCGCTGCAACACCCTGACCGAAGATGAGCTGTGCAGTATCTGCGCCGACCCGCGGCGCGACGCGCGGCTGCTGTGCGTGGTCGAAAGCCCGGCCGATCTGGGCGCGCTGGAGCAGACGCTGACCTACCGCGGGCTGTATTTCGTGCTGCTCGGCCGCCTCAGCCCGCTCGATGGCCTGGGGCCGCGGGAAATCGGCCTCGACCGGCTGATCGCCCGCGCGCTCGATGGCATGGTCGAGGAAGTGATTCTGGCGACCAACTTCACCAATGAGGGCGAGGCCACCGCGCATGTGATCGCCGAAACCCTGCGCCCGCACGGCCTGAGGGTGACGCGGCTGGCGCGCGGCGTGCCGCTGGGCGCCGAGCTGGAATACGTCGATCTGGGCACCATCGCCCGCGCGCTGGTCGATCGCCGCAACACCTGAGGCCGGGGCCTTCAGCGCCTTGCGCCGCGACCGGTCTGGTTCTGGAACGGGTGCGGGAGCCTCATCCAACCCGCAGTCCGGCACGGCCGCTGCCGCTGCGCTAGGCTTTGCAAAAGGCTCCGCGCCCAGGGGTTCATGGGCCGGAGCGGGCCTCGTCGATCAAGCTCCCTGTACTCATTCCAATGTTCCGCCGTCAATTTCTGTCCACTGTCGCTGCGCTGGCCGGGTCGGCTGCGCTGCCTTCCATCTCCCGCGCCGCCGCCGCGTCTGCAGCAGCCGCATCCGGCTGGCCGGCGCAGGCGCCGGGGCTGCTGGCGGTGCTGGCCGGCGAGATCGGCCCCGGCCAGTACGCCGCAGGCGATCTGGCCACCGCGCGCTTTCACGACCCGCGCGGCATGGCGCTGGACGCGCAGGGCAATGTTTACGTCGCCGATTACGTCAACAGCGTGGTGCGCCGCATCGGCGCGGACGGGCTGGTGACCATCGTCGCCGGCCAGGTCGAACAGCGCGACCCGGCCGACGGCCCGGCGCTGCAGGCGCGGTTTTATTCGCCCGAGACGGTGGCCGTCGGCCCCGACGGCACGCTATACGTCAGCGACTCGGGCAGCAACACCATCCGCCGCATCAAGGACGGGCAGGTCAGCACCCTGGCCGGAGCATTCGGGCAGATCGGCTTTGCGGACGGCCCGGGTGCGCAGGCACGGTTCAATCATCCGGTGGGCATCGGCGTCGACCGTGCCGGCAATGTGTTCGTCGCCGACGCCTACAACAACACCATCCGCCGCATCACCCCCGACGGCCGGGTCAGCACCGTTGCCGGGCAGGCCGGTGCCACCGGCACAGCCGACGGCAAGGGCAGCAAGGCGCGGTTCAACGTGCCGGTCGGGCTGGCCGTCGCCGCCGACGGCCACATCGTGGTTAGCGAGTATTTCAACAACACCCTGCGCGTGGTCACGCCCGACGGCGTGGTCACGACCCTGGCGGGCCAGGCCGGCGCGGGCGGGTTTGCCGACGGCCCGGCGCGGCAGGCGCGGTTTCTGCATCCGCAAAGCCTGTCGTTTGCCGCCGATGGCGGTCTGCTGATCGCCGACAGCGGCAACGACCGCGTGCGGCGGCTCGGCCGCGACGGCCGGGTCACGACCCTCGTCGGGCAGAGCCCGGCCAAGGGCGAGGAAAACCGCGTCGAGCCCGGCCCGCTGCCGGCGCGGCTGCGCGCGCCGTATGGCGTGCTGGCGTTGCCCGGCGGCGCGCTGCTGGTGACGGGGATGAACGCGATTCTGCGTGCGACGCCGCAGTCGGCGTAAGACGCCTACGGCTGCGGGCGTTCGTGCGCGGCCATGCCACGACCAAGCCGAAAGCCCGCGCGGCCGTCGTATGCGCCGCCTCCACCACGGTGGAAGCGGCCGCGTCAGTCGAGCTCGGCGATCACCGGTGCGTGGTCGCTCGGGCGCTCGTTGCGGCGCGGTGCCTTGTCGATGCGGCAGGCGCGCAGATTCCCTCGCAACGCCTCGCTGAGCAGAATCAGGTCGATGCGCAGCCCCTGGTTTTTGCGAAACGCCAAGTTGCGGTAGTCCCACCAGCTCCAGCTTTTGGGCGGCTGCTCGAACGCGCGAAAGGCGTCGAACAGACCGACGGACTGCAACGCCTTCAGATGCTCGCGTTCCTCCGGGGTGCAATGAATCTGCCCGGCCCAGGCCACTGGGTCGTACACGTCGCGGTCTTCCGGGGCGATGTTGAAATCGCCCATCAGCGCCAGCCTGGAGTGCTGCACGAGGCTTTGTCGCACCCAGTCGCGCAGCGCATCGAGCCAGCGCAGCTTGTAGGCGAACTTGTCGGTGCCCGGCGCCTGGCCGTTGGGCACGTAGGCGCCGATTACCCGCAGATCGCCGATGCGCGCCGACAGCACCCGCGCCTGATCGTCGTCGAAACCGGGGATGTTGCGCTGCACCTCGGCCAGCGGTTCGCGGCTGAGCAGCGCCACACCGTTGTAGGTCGGCTGTCCGAAAAACGCGCAGTGATAACCGGCGGCCTCGAGTTCGGCGCGCGGAAATTTCTCATCGACCAGCTTGGTTTCTTGCAGGGCGAGCACGTCGGGCCGCTCGGCGCGCAGCCAGTCCAGCACCTGCGGCAGCCGCACCGCGAGGGAATTGACGTTCCAGGTGGCGAGTTTCATCGGCGAAGCGGGCGCGCGGCGGTGTGGCGAAGATCAGGGCGCGACGTTGGTCACGCGCTGCACGCCCAGATCCATCACGCCATAGACCGTGACCGATGAACCGGAGCGGGCCGAGTCGGACGGGGAGGCGCAGCCGCCGAGCAGTGCGGCGGTGAAAAGGGCAAGGCTGAACAGACGCAGAAGGCGGGGCATCGACGGTGGGCAAGGGAAGCGATGCGCGGACTTTAGCGCGAGCAGGGTGCGGATGATCTCTGGCCACGGCAAAGCCCCCGGACAGGGGCAAGAGCAGTTGCGCTGACCAGGGGCGGGAACGAGAGCAAAGTGCGGGGCAAAAGGTGGGGCGGGTATGCTGCGGCCGGATGGCCGCGGCGCACCTCGACCCGTTGCGGATCACTGCGACGGCGCGCTGGCCGCGCCTTGTTCCTTCTGCGCGTGCTGCATGAACGCGGCGGCCGGGTCGTCTTCCGCCGCGGCCGACGAGCCATCGGCCGCAGGCGCGCTGGCCGCGTCCGCCGGGGCGGAGCCGCCGAAGCTCGGCGGGGCGATCGGGGCGTAGCTGTCGTCGTCGCTGGGCACGGTGATCTGCACCTTGTCCAGATCGACCTGCTTGTGGTGTCCCAGGCTGTTGGTCACCAGACCGGGGAAGGAGATGACCAGTGCGACCATGATGATCTGGATGAGCACGAAGGGCACCGCGCCCCAGTAGATCTGCCCGGTGGTGACGCGGGCGATGCGCTTGCCGGTCTCCTTGTCGGTGTAGTCGTCCTTGGCGGCGACGCTGCGCAGATAGAACAGCGCAAAGCCGAACGGCGGGTGCATGAACGAGGTCTGCATGTTCACCGCCAGCAGCACGCCGAACCAGATCAGGTCGATGCCCAGCTTTTCCGCCACCGGGCCGAGCAACGGGATGATGATGAACGACAGCTCGAAAAAGTCGAGGAAAAACGCCAGCACGAACACCAGGATGTTCACGACGATCAGAAAGCCGAGCTGACCGCCGGGCAGGCTGGTGAGCAGGTGCTCGACCCACACCCGGCCGTCCAGCCCCTGGAACACCAGGTTGAACACCGTCGAGCCGATGAGGATGAACAGCACGAAGGTCGACAGCTTGGTCGTGGTGTTGAGCGCCTGCTTGAGCAGGTTCATGTTCAGCCGCCGGCGCGACAGCGCCATGATCAGCGCGCCCATCGCGCCCATCGCGCCGCCTTCGGTGGGCGTGGCCACGCCCAGGAAAATGGTGCCGAGCACCAGGAAAATCAGGGTCAACGGCGGCACCAGAACAAAGGTCACGCGCCGCGCCATCTGCGACAGCAGGTTCAGTCGCAGCCCCTTGTCCAGCAGCGCCAGCGCCAGCGACAGCAGCACGCCGAAGGTCATCGCCACGACGATGGTTTCATCCAGCGGTGCCGTCACCTCATGGCCTTTGCGCCAGGACAGCAGCGCGTCGTAGTTCTTGCCCAGCACCACGCTGGCGACGACGACCAGGGTGAACAGCACCAGCAGCGAGCGCAGGCCGCTCGAACCGTCCGGCTCGCGAATGGTGCGCGCCTCGGGCGGCAGCGCCGGCGCCCATTGCGGGCGCACCAGACTGACGCCGATGATGTAGAGCAGATACAGCCCGGTGAGAATGAATCCGGGGATGAACGCGCCCTTGTACATATCGCCGACGCTGCGGCCGAGCTGGTCGGCCATGACGATGAGCACCAGCGACGGCGGGATGATCTGCGCCAGCGTGCCCGAGGCGGCGATCACCCCCGAGGCCAGCCGGCGGTCGTAGCCGTAGCGCAGCATGATGGGCAGCGAAATCAGCCCCATCGAAATCACCGACGCGGCGACGACCCCGGTGGTCGCCGCCAGCATCGCGCCGACCAGCACCACCGCGATCGCCAGCCCGCCACGAATCGGGCCGAACAGTTGGCCGACGGTTTCCAGCAAGTCCTCGGCCATGCCGCTGCGCTCGAGCAGCAGCCCCATGAAGGTGAAGAACGGGATGGCCAGCAGGGT
Source organism: uncultured Burkholderiaceae bacterium (assembly GCA_964389235.1). GTDB lineage: Bacteria > Pseudomonadota > Gammaproteobacteria > Burkholderiales > Burkholderiaceae_C > Thiomonas. The sequence goes on along the minus strand of CAYMDM010000001.1, from coordinate 62,828 downwards.
GTCGTTCTGCATAATGCCGAAAATGCGCAGCGGAATCGCTTCCAGCAGCGCCTGCGGCATCAGCCCGAGTTCCACGCCGATGAATCCGAACAGCAGGCCGCAGGCGGCCAGGCTGAACGCCACCGGAAACCCGACCAGCAAAAAGATGACCAGGCAGCCGAACATGATCGGCGCGATGTTGGCGATCAGGAACGCGCTCATGCCCGGCCTCTCTGGGCTTGCGCTTCTTTCTGCGCCTTGACGAACTCGGCGAGTTCTTCCTCGGCGGTTTTCTGCGACTTTTTCGCCAGCGGGTCAGGGGCCTTGCCGAACAGGAAGGCCAGCCGCTTGATCAGCTCGGAAAGCCCTTGCAGACCGAGCAGCGAAAAACCGATCGGCACCAGGATGTAGACCGGCCAGCGGATCAGCCCGCCGGCGTTGCTAGACATTTCGCCCGAGTTGATTGCGTTGATCACCACCGGCAGCGACAGCTTGACCGTGACGAACACAAAGGGCAGCAGGAAGAACACGATGCCGAACACATCGATCCAGTTGCGCACCCGTGCCGAAAACCGCGCGGTGACCACGTCGATGCGCACATGCTCGTTGTGCAGAAAGGTGTATCCCGCGGCCAGCAGGAACACCGCGGCGAACAGATACCACTGGATTTCGAGCCAGGCGTTGGAGCTGTAGTCGAAGGCCTTGCGGATGACGGCGTTCAGCGCGCTGATCACCACCGAAGCGAGGATCAGCCACAGGGTCATGCGGCCCACGCGCTCGTTGAGCCAGTCGATTCCCCGGGACAGGGTGAGTAGGGCGTTCAAGACGTCTCCCTTGCGTTTCGTTGTGTCGGTTTTGATGTGAACGGTGCGACTGCACGCGGCGGAAGCGAGGGCGGCCGGGGCAGGCGAGCGCGGAGTATAAAGTTGTAACAAAGCGCGCTTCGCGTAACCAGGGCGGGGATTACCCGAACGCTGCGAGGCAAAGCACTCGTGACCGAGGCAGAGCCAATTCGCGGTCAGGCCTCGTTCAGGCGACGGCAAGGGCACGCCCGCGCTGCGCTGGCTGGCGCGGGGAACTGAACTACGGCGGGGCGGTTGCAGGGAGGGCGCCGCAGCGCTGGGGCGACCCCGGCGCGGACGGGTGCGGCGTACGCGGCTCGGCCTGTCAGGGGTGCACGGTGATGCCGGCCGGGCCTTCGCGCAGGTGGCCTATCGCCGCGGCGTCGGCAAAGCCTTCGCTGCGGAACACGTCGAGCACGGCATCCACCGCGTCCGGCGCGACGGCCAGGATCAGCCCGCCGGAGGTCTGCGGGTCGGTCAGCAGGGTGCGGGCGCAGGATTCGACCGTGTCCTCGATCTGCACCGCGTCGCCGTAACTCGCCCAGTTGCGTCCAGACGCGCCGGTGAAGCAGCCCTGACGCGCCAGCGCTCGCACCCCCTCCATCAGCGGCACGCGGGCGTAATCGATTTCGGCGTGCAGCTTCGAGCCGCGGCACATTTCCAGCAGATGGCCGAGCAGCCCGAAGCCGGTGACGTCGGTCATCGCATGCACGGCGTCCATCTGCGTCAGCCGTGTACCGGGCGTGTTGAGCTGGGTGGTGGTGGCGACCATGCGGGCATAGCCGGCGGCATCGAGGGCGCGCTTTTTCAGCGCCGCCGACTGAATGCCCACGCCCAGCGGTTTGCCCAGCACGATCACGTCGCCAGCGCGGGCGGTGTCGTTGCGGCGCACGCGCTTCGGGTGCACCAGTCCCATCGCCACCAGGCCGTAGATCGGCTCGACCGAGTCGATGCTGTGGCCGCCGGCAATCGGAATGCCAGCCTGCGCGCACACGCTGGCGCCGCCTTCGAGAATCGCCGCGATGGTATCGCGCGGCAGCACGTTGATGGGCATGCCTACCAGCGCCAGCGCCATGATCGGCGTGCCACCCATCGCGTAAATGTCCGACAGCGCGTTGGTCGCGGCAATCCGCCCGAAATCGCGCGGGTCGTCGACGATGGGCATGAAAAAGTCGGTCGTGGCCACCAGCGCCTGCTCGTCGTTGAGCTGGTAGACCGCGGCGTCATCGGAGTTTTCGGTGCCGACCAGCAACTGCGGCGGGCGCGGAAATCCGGCCGGCACGGCGCGCAGGATCTCGGCCAGCACGTTCGGCGCGATCTTGCAGCCGCAGCCACCGCCATGCGACAGGCTGGTGAGCGGGGGAACGGTGGGCGTTTCGACGGCGGAGTTCATCGCGGGGACGGAGAGAAAGCGGAAGGAGCGGAGCGCGAGACGGGGGAGGGCGTATCGTCAGGCCAGTTGCGGCAGAACTCGAAAAAGTGCTCCAGCGCACGCGAAAACACCTTTTTCTGGTGCCGCACCAGATACAAGCGGCGGGTGAGGTCGGGGAGTTCGCTCTGCAGCGCGACCAGCCGGCCGTCGGCCAGCGCGTCGCTCACCAGACGGCGCGATATGCAGGCCAGCCCCAGCCCGGCAATCGCCGCGGCGCGGATGGCCTCGTTGCTGCCCAGCACCACGGTGTCGGCAAAGCTGTGCAGGTGGTCGAGCAACAGTCGCTCGACCGTCTCGCGCGTGCCCGAGCCGGGTTCGCGCAGCAGCCAGCGCGCGCTGGCCAGGGTCTGCAGCGGAACTGGCCCGCCAGCATGCGGGCAGCCGGCGCCGCAGACCACGACCATGTGGTCTTCTATCCACGGCAGCAGTTCCAGCTCGTCGCGGTGCACGCTGCCTTCGACCAGGCCCAGGTCGACTTCGAACTGCGCGACCGCGTCGGCAATGGCCTGGGTGTTGCCGACCTGCAGATGCACCCGCACCGTCGGGTGCGCCGCGGAAAACGCAGCGAGGATGTCGGGGAAGATCGCGCCGCCGACCGTGGTGCTGGCGCCGATGTGCAGTTCGCTCGCCTGGTCGCGGAACAGGTGCTCGATGTCGCGAGTCTGATCGAGCACGGCCATCGCCCGCGGCAGCAGCAGCCGCCCGGCATCGTTGAGCACCAGTCGCTTGCCGACGCGGTCGAACAGCCGCTCGCCCAGCTGCGACTCCAGTTCGGCCAGTGCCGCGCTGGCCGCCGACTGCGACATATGCAGCTGCTCGGCTGCCGCGGTGGCGCTGCGGCTGTGCGCGATTTCGACCAACACTTCGAGTTGCCGCAGGGTCAGGCGCATCGGTTTTCAGCGGGACGGCGCATTGAAATTGACACAAGGATAATTATTTTTGGTCGATCGGGTGATCGCTCGAATTTGTTCGCCATCAGCCCAGGGCCGAAATTTGTGTGCCGGCCGCGGGAACTTCGCGCGGGAAAAATAGTCTGAGAAGTTGACGAAAAAATTCGGGTTTTGTCGTAAACTGGCAACTCGAAGAACTCGTCGGCTGACCCTCGAATCGCCCCCAATCTGTTCCGGCCATGGCCGTCGCGTCCAGCCAGGGGCTCAATCTGCAGCAGGAGAACCGATATGCGACTGACGACCAAAGGGCGTTTCGCCGTCACGGCGATGATCGACGTGGCGATGCGCCAGCACCTCGGGCCGGTGACCCTCGCGGGCATCAGCCAGCGGCAACACATTTCCCTGTCCTACCTAGAGCAGCTGTTCGGCAAGCTGCGCCGGCATGAACTGGTCGATTCGGTGCGCGGCCCCGGCGGTGGTTACACCCTGGCGCGCAAGCCCGAGGACATCAGCATCGCCGACATCATCATTGCCGTGGACGAGCCGCTCGATGCCACTCAGTGCGGCGGCAAGGAAAACTGCAACGGCGAGGACGGCGGCCGCTGCATGACCCACGACCTGTGGGCGCAGCTCAACACCAAGATGGTCGAGTTTCTCGACTCGGTCAACCTCAAGGGGCTGGTCGAGCAGAACCTCGCCAAGGGCGTGACCATCGAGGATGCGCCGGTCACCCGCAAGCCAGTGGCGCCGATGCCGGCGGCCAAGCCGATGAAGGTCAACGCGCCCAATTCGGTGTTCAACCTCGCGCAAAACATGAACTGACCGCCGCGCGGCCGGCTGGGTTCAGACCCCGGCGGCGCGTCGGGTCAGTTGCGTTTTTTCTCAAAACACACGCACACAGCGTTCACAAGCCATGTCCGTCACCCCGCACCTTCCGATTTACATGGACTATGCCGCGACCACCCCGGTCGATCCGCGTGTGGTCGATGCAATGATTCCCTGGCTGCGCGAGCATTTCGGCAACCCGGCCTCGCGCAGCCACGCCTGGGGCTGGGAGGCCGAAGCCGCGGTGGAAAAGGCGCGGGCACAAGTGGCCGATCTGATCGGCGCCGACCCGAAGGAAATCATCTGGACTTCGGGCGCGACCGAGTCGAACAACCTGGCGATCAAGGGCGCGGCCGAGTTCTATCAGGGCAAGGGCAAGCACATCGTCACCGTCAAGACCGAGCACAAGGCCGTGCTCGACACGGTGCGCGAAATGGAGCGCCGCGGCTTCGAGGCGACCTACCTGGACGTGCTGCCCAACGGCCTGCTCGACCTCGAAGCCTTCAAGGCGGCGCTGCGGCCAGACACCATCTTGGTGTCGGTGATGCTGGTGAACAACGAAATCGGGGTGATCCAGGACATTCCGGCAATCGGCCGCATCTGCCGCGAGCGCGGCATCATTTTTCACGTTGACGCGGCGCAGGCCACCGGCAAGGTGGCGATCGACCTCAAGGAATGGCCGGTCGATCTGATGAGTCTGGCCTCGCACAAGACCTACGGCCCCAAGGGCATCGGCGCGCTTTACGTGCGGCGCAAACCGCGGGTGCGGCTGATTCCGCAGATGCACGGCGGCGGCCATGAGCGCGGGCTGCGCTCAGGCACGCTGCCGACGCACCAGATCGTTGGCATGGGCGAGGCGTACCGCATTGCCAAAGCGGAGATGGGCGCGGACATCGAGCGCGCGCGCATGCTGCAAAAGCGCCTGCTCGACGGCATCAGCGACATGGAAGAGGTTTACATCAACGGCGACCTGGATCGCCGCGTGCCGCACAACCTCAACATCAGCTTCAACTTCGTCGAGGGCGAGTCGCTGATCATGGCGATCAAGGGCGTGGCCGTGTCCAGCGGTTCGGCCTGCACCTCGGCCAGTCTGGAACCCAGCTATGTGCTGCGGGCGCTGGGTCGCAACGACGAGCTGGCGCACTCCTCGCTGCGCATCACCATCGGTCGCTACACGACCGAGCAGGACATCGACCGCGCGGTGCAACTGCTGCGCGAAAAGGTCGACAAGCTGCGCGACCTTTCTCCGCTGTGGGAGATGTACAAGGAAGGCGTGGATCTGAGCACCATCCAGTGGGCTGCGCACTGAAGGCACCGGCACGGAGGGCGGGGCAAACGCCCTGCCCGCAGCAGGGCTGAGACAATATCCGACAATAGCGCTCAAGTTTCGGCGATGAGCCCGAACAGACCCGGGTGACGCGCAGGCAGCGCGGCATCCAACAGGAGGACAAGGCCATGGCATACAGCGAGAAGGTCGTCGATCACTACGAAAACCCCCGCAACGTCGGCTCCTTTGCGAAGGACGACCCGCAGGTCGGAACCGGCATGGTGGGCGCGCCCGCCTGCGGCGACGTGATGAAGCTGCAGATCAAGGTGAACGACCAGGGCGTGATCGAAGACGCCCGCTTCAAGACCTACGGCTGCGGCTCGGCGATTGCGTCGAGCTCACTGGTCACCGAGTGGGTCAAGGGCAAGACCCTGGACGAAGCGCTGAGCATCAAGAACACGACCATTGCCGAGGAGCTGGCGCTGCCGCCGGTGAAAATCCACTGCTCCATCCTCGCCGAAGACGCGATCAAGGCCGCGGTGGCCGACTACCGTCAGCGCCACGGGCAGTCGGTCGCGGTGTCGGCGAAGGATGACACCAAGGCCACGGCCGCGGCCGCCTGAGGGCATCGCCATGTCGGTCACTCTCACTGAACGCGCGGCGCAGCAGGTGCAACGGCATCTGGGCAAGCGCGGCCGCGGGGTCGGCGTGCGCCTGGGCGTCAAGACCACCGGCTGTTCCGGTCTGGCCTACAAGCTCGAATTCGCCGACGAGGCCGCGCCGGAAGACGTGCAGTTCCACAGCCACGGCGTGACCGTGCTGGTCGACCCGAAGAGCCTGGCCTATCTCGACGGCACCGAGCTGGACTTTGTGCGCGAAGGGCTCAACGAGGGCTTTCGCTTCAACAACCCGAACGAGAAGGATCGCTGCGGCTGCGGCGAATCGTTCCGCGTCTGAGCGACGCTGCGCTCCGGCCCGTGCATCGACGGGCCGGGCGTGGCAGCTCGAATCCCATGGATGTTTCGCAAAACCACTTTGCGCTGTTCGGCCTGCCCGAGCGTTTTGCGCTGGACAGTGCCCTGCTTGAGCGCGCGCGGTTGGCGGTGCAGTCGCAGGTGCATCCTGACCGCTTCGCCGGCGGCAGCGAGCGCGACAAGCGCCTGGCGATGCAATGGGCGGCGCAGGCCAACACCGCTTACCGCACCCTGCGCGATCCGCTGGCGCGTGCCGCCTACCTCTGCGGCTTGCGTGGGGCGCCGGTCGACGCCGAGAACAACACCGCGATGCCGGTGGACTTTCTGCAGCAGCAGATGCAATGGCGCGAAACCCTGGACGAGGTGCGCGACGCCGGCGACGCTCACGCTCTGCAGGCCTTGCAGCAGCAGGTCGAGGCCGAGCGGCAGCGGCGGCTGGACGCCATCGCCCGCGCGCTCGACGAGCGCAACGAACCCGCGGTCGCCGCGGCCGAAGTGCGGGCGCTGATGTTCCTCCAGCGGTTCAGCGACGAAATTCGCCGCGCGGCCGCTGCCTTGTCCGACACCGAATCCCCCTGACCTTCATGGCCCTGCTGCAACTCTCCGAACCGGGGCAGTCGCCCGACCCGCATCAGCATCGCCGCGTGGTCGGGATCGATCTGGGCACCACCCATTCGCTGGTCGCGACGGTGCGCAGCGGCGAGGCCGTGTGCCTGCCCGATGCGCAGGGCCGGGTGCTGCTGCCCTCGGTGGTGCGCTACCGCGCCGGGCAGCCGCCGGAAGTCGGCGAGACTGCGCGTGCGAACCAGGCCGAAGCGCCGGCCGACACCATCGTTTCGGTCAAACGGTTCATGGGCCGCGCGCCGGCTGACTGCGCGCCGCAGGCCCTGGCGCCGTATCACATCGCGGCCGATGACAAAGTGGTTCGATTCGTCACCGCCGCCGGAGAGAAGACGCCGGTGGACGTGTCGGCCGACATCCTGCGCGCCCTGCGCGAGCGCGCCGAGGCTTCGCTCGGCGGCGAACTGCAGGGCGCGGTGATTACCGTGCCGGCGTATTTCGACGACGCGCAGCGGCAGGCGACCAAGGACGCGGCGCGGCTGGCGGGACTGTCGGTGCTGCGGCTGATCAACGAACCCACCGCGGCTGCGCTGGCCTACGGGCTGGACCGCGCCGCTGAAGGGCTGTATGTGGTGTATGACCTCGGCGGCGGTACCTTCGACCTCTCGGTGCTGCGGCTGACCAAGGGGGTGTTCGAGGTCGTCGCCACCGCTGGCGACACCGCGCTGGGCGGCGACGACTTCGACCAGCGTCTGCTCGGTCTGCTGCTGGCGCAACTGCCCAGTGCGCAGACCGCCGATGCCCGCTTGCAGCGGCAATGGCTGATGGCCGCGCGCCGCGCCAAGGAGCAGCTCAGCCGCGACGAGGCGGTGACGGTCGCGCTGCCGCTGGCAGATGGCGGCGAAGCGACGGTGTCCGTCACCCGCGCCGAGTTCGAGGCGGCCAGCCGGGATCTGGTGCGCCGCACCCTGACGCTGCTGCGCCGGGCGCTGGCTGATGCGCAGGTGCAGGCCAGCGAGGTGCAGGGCGTGGTGCTGGTCGGCGGGGCCACGCGCATGCCGATGATCCGCGCTGCGGTGAAACAGGCGATGGGGCGCGAGCCGCTGACCGACCTCAACCCGGACGAGGTGGTCGCGCTGGGCGCGGCCATCCAGGCCGACGCGCTGGCCGGCAACCGCGGCGCCGGAGACGTGCTGCTGCTCGACGTGATTCCGCTGTCGCTGGGCATCGAAACCATGGGCGGGCTGGTCGAGCACATCGTGCCGCGCAACAGCCCGATTCCCCTGACCCGGGCGCAGGACTTCACCACCTACCAGGACGGCCAGACCGCGATGAGCCTGCACGTGGTGCAGGGCGAGCGCGAACTGGTCGCCGACAATCGTTCGCTTGCCCGCTTTGTGCTGCGCGGCATTCCGCCGATGGCCGCGGGCGCGGCGCGCATCCGCGTGACCTTCGAGGTCGATGCCGATGGCCTGCTCACCGTCAGCGCGCGCGAACTGTCCTCCGGGGCGCAGGCGCAGGTCGAGGTCAAGCCCTCCTACGGGCTGGATGATGCGCAGATTTCGCGCATGCTGCAGGACAGCTTTGCCCACGCCCGTGAGGACGCCGCGCAGCGCGCGCTGCAGGAGGCGCGGGTCGAAGGCCAGCGGCTGCTGGCGGCCACGCGCAGTGCGATGCAGAGCGATCGCGATCTGCTCAGCCGCGAGGAAGACGAGCGCATCCACGCCCGCATCGCCGAGCTGGCCGCAGCGCTACGCGGCGAAGACGCGGATGCGATTCGCAGCGCGACCGACGCGCTGGCGCACGACACCGAGGCGTTTGCCGCGCGGCGCATGAACCGCAGCATCCAGGCCGCGCTGGCCGGCCGCAGCATCGACGCGGTCGCCCCCGACACCTCGCGCTGAACGCAGCCGCGCCCCTAGCAACGCAACCCGCCATGCCCACCATCACCGTCCTGCCCCATCCCGAATACTGTCCCCAGGGCGCGCAGGTGCAGGCCGAGCGCGGCACCTCGATCTGCGAGGCGCTGCTCGAAAACGGGGTGCCGATCGAACACGCCTGCGATATGCAGTGCGCCTGCACCACCTGCCATGTGGTGGTGCGCAAGGGCTACGCGTCGCTGGGCGAGCCCGACGAAAACGAGGAAGACATGCTTGACCGCGCCTGGGGGCTGGAGCCGACTTCGCGGCTGTCGTGTCAGGCCATCCTCGCCGGGGAAGACGTGACCATCGAAATCCCCAAATACTCGATCAATCACGCCAAGGAAAAAACCGGCTGATCGTCGCCTGCCGGGCCAGCGCCTGCAGCGCGGGGCGCAAAGCGCAGCAGGTCGCGCGGCGGGCCCTTGGGCCCGGCCAGCCGGGAGATCAGCAGGCGGTAAGTGTCGAGGTCGAACGCCAGCGGCGCGTCCTGCCGCGCGGCCAGCAGTTCCTGCAACTCGGCGTCGCTGTTCGCGGTGCCCAGATGGCACCACTGGTCGAACACCAGCACTTCGCTACGGTTGCCGTCGGCGCGACGCTCGACCAGCCCCACCGGGCTGGCGAACGGCCACGCGCGCAGCCGCTCGCCGGCCAGCGCCATTTGCAGCCGCAGGTAATGGCGCTGCGCCGTCTCCTGCCCGCAGCACACGCCATGGCAGCGGCCGATCTGGTGGGCAAAGCAACGCCCCTTGCCGCTTTCCAGCCCCAGCGCCTGCGGGCACAGCGCGTGGCGGTCGGCCAGATCGCGCAGCGCCTGCTGCGCCTGGCGCTTGCTGCGGTAGGTGCCGAACAACCGGTCGAACAGCGCCGGCTGCAAGTCCTGCCCGCGCACCAGGGTCAGCAGCGGTCGTGCGTTGGCGTCGGCGGCGAGCTGCCAGCTGCACAGCTCGCGCTCGCGCCGCAGCTGGCGGTTGAACACCGGCTGCAGCTGCTTGACCAGCCGCGCCTCGAGCAGCAGCGCACCGAGTTCCCCGGCGGTTTCCCGCCACTCGACCCGGCGCACCTCCTGTGCCAGCCGCATTTCCCGCGGCTGGCGATGGTCGGCGGAAAAGTGCGACAGCACCCGGCTGCGCAGCCGCACGCTTTTGCCGATGTAAAGCGGAATCGGCCCGTCCCCAAAGAACAGGTAGACACCCGGCGCTTCGGGGATGTCGCGCGGGTCCGTCTGCAGATGCGGCGGCAGGCTGGGGGTGGCGCGCAGCAGCTCCTGCGCGGCGGCGGCGACCGTGGCCTCGCCCAGTTCCCGCGTGACGGCCTCGATCCATTGCCGCAGCAGCAGCACGTCGCCCATTGCGCGGTGCCGTGCGTCGGTGGAAAGGCCGTGGCGACGCATCAGCGCGTCCAGCCCGTGGCCGCGGGCGTGCGGGTATAGCCACCGCGACAGCCGCACCGTGCACAGCACCGGCACCTTGAGCTCGATGCCGGCACGCGCCGCTGTGTTGCGCAGAAAGCCGTGGTCGAAGCGCACGTTGTGCGCAACCAGCACCGCGCCGTCGAGCAGCGCCAGCAGCTCCGGCAGCACGGCTTCCGCGGGCGGGGCATCGCGCACCATGTCGTCGCTGATGCCGGTGAGCTGCTGGATGAACGGCGGAATGCGCTGCTGCGGGTTGACCAGGCGGTCGAGCCGGGCCGTGATCTGCCCGTTTTCGATGCGCAGCGCGGCAATTTCGGTGATGCGGTCGTGCACCGGGTTGCCGCCGGTGGTTTCCAGATCGAGCAGAACGTAGCAGGGCAGCATGGCCGAGATTGTCGGCCAGCACCGTTCGGCCTGCCGCGGCGGGGGTTCAGGCGGTGGCCGCGGCAGGTGCAGACGCCGCGAATGGCGACGCGGTCGCGCAGGCGATCTGCAGCAGTTGCGCCGCCACCGACACCGCGATGATCTCCGGCGCTTTACCGGCGATGCCCGGCAGACCGACGGGGCAGACGAAGCGCGACAGCCGCGCCGGGTCGATGCCGCGCTGCTGCCAGCGGCGGACGAAGCGCGCGCGTTTGGTCGCCGAGCCGATGCAGCCCAGCCAGCCGAAGTCCCCGCGCTCCAGCACCGCCTGGCCGATTGCAAAGTCGAGGTCGTGGCTGTGGGTGAGCAGCAAGTAGTACGCGCCCGGCGGAGCGGTGGCGACTTCGGCCTGCGGGGTATCGACCGCGACGCGCTCGATGCGCCCGGGCCCCTCCGGGTCGGGAGTGGTGGGGAAGGCGTCGTCGCGCTCGTCGATCCACTGCACCCGGCAGGGCAGGGTCGCCAGCACCCGCACCAGCGCGCGGCCGACATGCCCGGCGCCGTGCAGTTGCAGAAAAAACATCGGCGCGGGCGGCGGCAGATGGGGCAGGTCGCTGGCGGTGTAGAGCAGGTCGACCGCGCCGCCGCAGCATTGCCCCAGAGCCGGGCCGAGCGACAGGGTTTCGCGGTGTTCCGGCGCGTCGCCCGGGGCCGCGCTGCGCCACTGCGCGAGCAGCCGGCGCGCGGTGGCGATGGCGTGCCATTCCAGATGGCCGCCGCCGATACTGCCTTCGCAGTCGTGCTCGCGCACCAGCATCGCGGCGCTAGCCTCGCGCGGGGTCGAGCCGCGCACCGCGGCCACGCTGACGCAGACCGCGCGCATCACGCGGCTCCCGCGCCGGCTGCGGCGCGCACCGCGTCGATCGCGTCCAGCAGTGCCTCGGAAGTGGCAGGGGCCACCAGCGGCGGGTCGACCCGGTGTTGGCCGACTGCCGACACCGCGTCGCGCAGCGCCAGAAACACCGAAAACGGCAGCAGCAACGGCGGCTCGCCAACCGCCTTGGAGCGGTGGATGGTGGGCTGCGCGTTGGGGTTGGGAAACAGCGCGGTGAACAGCTGCGGCGGGCAGTCGTTGGCGGTGGGGATTTTGTAGGTGCTGGGCGCGTGGGTCTGCAGCAGCCCGGTCTGCGGATGCCAGACGAGCTCTTCCATGGTCAGCCAGCCCATGCCCTGGATGAACGCGCCTTCGACCTGGCCGATGTCGATCGCCGGGTTGAGCGGGTTGCCGGCATCGTGCAGCAGGTCGGCGCGCAGCAAGCGCCACTCCCCGGTCAGGGTGTCGAGCAGCACTTCGCTGACCGCCGCGCCGTAGGCAAAGTAGTAGAAAGGATGGCCGGTGAGGGTGGCGGCGTCCCAGTGCACGTCCGGGGTGCGATAGAAGCCATCGCTCCACAGCTGCACCCGCGCGGTGTACGCCTGCCGCACCACCTCGGCGAAGGGCAGCGCGACGCTGCCGTTGCTCACCACGCCGCCGGCAAAGCAGACGTGCTCGGCATTGCCGCCGTGGCGCTCGGTGAAAAACGCCGCGAGTCGCTGGCGGATGGTGCGCGCGGCGTCCTGCGCGGCCATGCCGTTGAGGTCGGCGCCGGTCGATGCGGCGGTGGCCGAGGTGTTGGCGACCTTGTCGGTGGCGGTCGCGGTGCAGCGCACCGCGGCAAAAGGCAGCCCCAGCTCGTGCGCGACCACCTGCGCGACCTTGGTGTTCAGCCCCTGGCCCATTTCGGTGCCGCCGTGGTTCACCAGCACGCTGCCGTCGGTGTAGACGTGCACCAGCGCGCCGGCCTGGTTGAGGTGCGGCACGTTGAAGGAAATGCCGAATTTCACCGGGGTCAGCGCCAGGCCTTTTTTGAGCACCGCGCTGCTGGCGTTGTACGCGGCGGCCTGTGCGCGGCGGGCGGCGTAATCGCTGCTGGCCACCAGGCGATCGACCAAGGCGTGGATCACGTTGTCGCTCACCCCCTGGTCGTAAGGTGTATGGTTGCGCTCGCCAACGCCGTAGAAATTGGCACGGCGCACCTGCAGCGGGTCCAGCCCGAGGTGGCGGGCGATGGAGTCGATCACCACTTCGGTGATCAGCGCGCCCTGCGGGCCGCCAAAGCCGCGAAACGCGGTGTTGCTCTGGGTGTTGGTGCGCGCCAGGTAACCGTGGATGCCGACTTCGGGCAGCCAGTAGGCGTTGTCGAGATGGCAGATCGCGCGGCTCATCACCGCCCCGGACAGATCGGCCGAATGCCCGGCGTTGGCGATCAGGTTGACCTCGTAGGCGAGGATGCGACCGGCGTCGTCGAAGGCGACGTCGTAGTCGTAGTCGAAGCCGTGGCGGCGGCCGGTGATCAGAAAGTCGTCGTCGCGGTCGATGCGCAGTTTCACCGGGCGCTGCAGCTTTTGCGCGGCCAGCGCGGCGCAGCAGGCGAACAGCGCCGACTGCGACTCCTTGCCGCCGAAGCCCCCGCCCATGCGCCGGCACTCGACCAGCACCTGATGGCTGCGCCAGCCCAGCAGATGGGCGATGGTGTGCTGCATTTCGCTCGGGTGCTGGGTCGAACACAGCACCCGCAGGCCGTCGTTTTCCAGCGGCTGGGCGTAGGCGATCTGGCCTTCGAGATAGAACTGCTCCTGCCCGCCGACCCGCCAGCTCCCGCGCAGGCGGTGCGGCCCGCGCTCAAGCGTGGCCTGCAAGGCGCCGGGCGCGGATTCGCGCACGCGGTGCATCGGCGGCAGCACATAGTCTCCGCGGGCATGGGCCTCGCGCGCGGTCAGCACCGGCGGCAGCGCTTCGGCGCGGATGACTTCGCGCGCCAGCCGCGCGGCGCGGCGGGCGAGTTCGCGGCTTTCGGCGACGACCAGAAACACCGGCTGGCCGAGGTAGCGCAGCACGCCATCGGCCAGCACCGGATCGTCGTGGATCACCGGGCCGCAGTCGTTCGCGCCCGGAATGTCGGCAGCGGTGTAGACCGCGACCACCCCGGGCTGGGCGCGCAGCCGCGCGACGTCGATGCCCAGCAGCCGGCCATGCGCCAGCGGCGACAGCCCGAGCGCGGCGTGCAGGGTGCCGGCGAGTTCGGGCAGGTCGTCGGTGTAGGCGGCGCGGCCGCTGACGTGCAGATGCGCCGATTCATGCGGCGGGCTGACGCCGACGCGGGCACCGGCACGCAGCGCGGCTTGCTCCGCGGCGGCGAACGCAGCGGGAACAGCGGCGGCAAAGCCGGCGCCGATTTCTGCGGAATCCGCGGCGGGTTCGTGTGCCGCGTCGGCCGGGGCGAGCATGGTGGTGGCGAGCGGCTGGTTCATGCGGCGGCTCCGGTGGTTTCGCTGCGCAGCCAGACGCGGGTGCGCGCGGGCGGCAGCGGGTCGTCCGCGCGGGTTTCCAGCCAGAGGCGCCACAGCAGGTTGCGGGCGATGCGCAGGCGGTGCGCGGCGCTGGCGCGCAGGTCTGAGAGCGGGGTGAAGTCCCGCGCCAGCGCGTCCATCGCCGCACGCACCGCGGCTTCGCTCCACGGCTGGCCGAGCAGCGCCGCCTCGGCCGCCGCAGCGCGCTTGACGATGGCCGCCATGCCGCCAACGGCGATGCGCAAATGGGCGACACGGCCCTGCGCATCCCGCCGCAGCGCCAGCGCCAGGCTGACCGCGGAAATGTCGCAGTCATAACGCTTGGAGTGTTTTTCCGCGCGCAGCAGGGTGCCCGGCGCCGGCAGCGGGAATTCGATGGCCTGCACGAACTCGCCCGGCTGCAGCGCGTTGCGCATGTAGTCGAGGTAGAACGCGCTCAGCGGCAGGCGGCGGGGGCCGGCAGCGCTGGCCAGCAGCAGCTCGGCGTCCAGCGCCAGCAGCACCGGCGCGCCGTCGCCGATCGGCGAGCCGTTGGCGATATTGCCGCCCAGGGTGCCGGCATGGCGCACCGGCGGACCGGCAAAGCGCAGGCCGATTTCGCGCAGGTCGGGGCTGATCTCGGCCAGCGCTGCCCAGGCGTCCTGCAGGGTGACCGCGGCGCCGATGTGCAGCCGGCCGTCGCGGCGTTCGATGCGCGCCAGCTCCTGCACGTCGCCGGTGTAGACCAGATCGCCGACATCGCGGAACTGCTTGTTGGTCCACAGCCCGATGTCGGTGGCGCCGGCGAGTATCGTGCGCTTGCGAGCGTCGGCGGCAGGGGCCAGTGCCTGCGCCAGCGTGGCCGGGCTGCGCGGGGCGATGAAACGGTCGATGCGCGCGGCACCATTGGTGTCGGGGAAGGCGGGATTCGGCGCGGCGTAAATGAACGGGTCGGGGGTGTTCGCAGCGATGCCGCGCAGCAGCGCGGCGATCGGCTCCGGGTCCAGCCGCGCCGCGGGGGCGTCGAACATCGCCTGCCCCGCGTCGAATATCGGCCGGTAGCCGGTGCAGCGGCACAGATTGCCGGCCAGATCGTCGGCGAGTTGCTGGCGCGTCGGCCGGGTGCCGGCGGACAGATGCGCCTCGTAGCTCGCATACAGCGACATCACGAACCCCGGGGTGCAGAAGCCGCATTGCGAGCCGTGGCAGTCGACCATCGCCTGTTGTAGCGGGTGCAGCGCCCGCCCCGGCGCCAGGCTTTGCAGGTCTTCGACCGTCAGGAGCGCCTTGCCGTGCAGCGTGGGCAGGTAGCGGATGCAGGCGTTGACCGGGCGCAACCGCAGCGGGCCGCAGGCCACGGCCTGGGCGTCGGCAGCGCCTTCGCAGGCGAGCTCGGCGACGACCACGGTGCATGCACCACAATCACCCTCGGCGCACCCCTCCTTGGTGCCGGTGCAGCGGGCGTTTTCACGCAGCCATTGCAGCACCGTGGTGGTCGGCGGCAGGCCGGTGACGCGCACGACGGCGCCGCGGTGGACGAATTCGATCGGGGCAGGGTTCATGTCAGCGGCAGGAGTTCGGATACGGCTGAGGCCATGCACAGATTAGGCCATGTTCCGCTGCCGGTGACATGCGGTAAATTGTATACAAAATATCTGAGCAGACGCATGTCGCAGAGGCCCGGGCCATGAACAATCCCATCGACACCATCGAGCTGCGCCTCATCCGCGTTTTGTATACCGTGCTCACGCAATCCAGCGTTTCCCGCGCCGCGCTGCAACTGGGGATGACCCAGCCGGCAGTCAGTGCTGCGCTGCGCCGCCTGCGCGAACTCACCGGCGATCCGCTGCTGGTGCGGCACGGCGGTGCGATGGTCGCAACCCCGCTGGGTGCCAGCCTGGTCGAGCCGGCCGAGCGCATGCTGCGCGACGCGCAGCGGCTGGTCGCGGCGCAGGCCAAGTTCGAGCCGGCGCAGACGCAGCAGACCTTCCGCATCGCCGCGGCGGACTATCTGGACCCCGAGTTCCTGCCCGAATGCGTTGCCACCATCCGCCGCGCCGCGCCGGGTTGCCGGGTCGATCTGCTGCCGCTGTCGGCAGCGTTCGATTACCGAGAGGCGCTGGCCGCCGGTGAGGCCGATCTGGTGCTGGGCAACTGGCTGGAACCGCCGCCCGATCTGCACCGCCTGCCGCTGTGCAGCGACGACATTGTCTGCCTCGTTGCAGCCGATCACCCGCTGCTGCGGCAGGGGCTGACGCTGGAACGCTATCTGCAATGCGAGCACGTTGCGCCTGCCGCGCTGCGCGCACATGGCGAAGGAGTGGTCGACCAGTATCTGCAGCGGCAGGGGCTCCACCGCAAGGTGAGTGTGCACTGCGCCTTTTTCGGTGCGATTCCGCGCCTGGTCGCGCGCAGCCTGCTGGTGCTGACCACCGGGCGGCGGTTCTGTCAGCGCTATGTCGACCAGGGGCTTGCGGTGCGGGTGCTGCCGTGTCCGGTGAGCTTTCCGCCGCTGACCTACTACCTGCTCTGGCATGGCCGCAGCCAGCACGACGCAGCGCACCGCTGGCTGCGCGAACAGGTGCGCGAAACCGCGGCGCGACTGCTGCCCGCCGGCTGTGCGGCCGGCGCCTGAACCGATGCCCTGAGCCTTCAGCCCTTCACAGAGCGCCGCGCCGGTTCATCCCCGGCAGCGGTGCCGCCGGCCGCAGCGGCGAGGTGCCGATGCGCGACCATCCACCCTAGGAGACACGGATGAATCTCGACTCGCTGTTCAAGCTCAAGGCGCACGGCACCACCGCCCGCACCGAAATCCTCGCCGGGGTGACGACATTCCTGACCATGTCGTACATCATCTTCGTCAACCCGGACATTCTCTCGACCACCGGCATGGACAAAAGCGCGGTGTTTGTCGCCACCTGTCTGGCCGCGGCGCTGGGCACCTTCATCATGGCCTTCGTCGCCAACTGGCCGATCGGTCTGGCGCCGGGCATGGGGCTGAACGCCTTTTTCGCCTTCACCGTGGTCAAGGGCATGGGCTTCACCTGGGAGCAGGCGCTGGGCGCGGTGTTCATCTCCGGCTGCATTTTCATCATCCTCACCGTCACCGGCGTGCGGTCATGGCTGGTCGCGGGCATTCCGCGCTCGCTGCGCAGCGCGATCGCCGCGGGTATCGGCATGTTCCTGGCGATCATCGCGCTGTCCAATGCCGGGGTGGTGGTGGCAAATCCGGCGACCAAGGTCGGGCTGGGCAATCTGGCCTCGCTGCCGGTGGTGCTTGCCGCCGCGGGCTTTCTGCTGATTGCGCTGCTCGACTACTGGCGGGTGCGCGGGGCGATTCTGCTGGGCATCATCGCGGTGACGATTGCCAGCGTGCTGCTCGGGCTGACGCCGTTTCACGGCATCGTCTCGACCCCGCCGAGCATTGCGCCGACCTTTCTCAAGCTCGACATCCTCGGCGCGCTGCGCGCCGGGTTTTTCCACATCATCCTGGTGTTCGTGCTGGTGGAAATTTTCGACGCCACCGGCACGCTGACCGGCGTGGCGCGCAAGGCCGGGCTGCTCAAGGAGGGCGCGAGCGATGGCAAGAACGGATTAGGGCGCGCGCTGTTCGCCGACAGTCTGGCGATTTTCTCCGGCTCGCTGCTGGGCACCAGCAGCACCACCGCGTACATCGAAAGCGCCGCCGGGGTGCAGGCCGGCGGCCGCACCGGGCTGACTGCGCTGACCGTGGGCGTGCTGTTTCTCGCCGCGCTGTTCATCGCCCCGCTGGCCGGCACGGTGCCGGCCTACGCCACCGCGCCGGCGCTGCTGTATGTCGCGGCGCTGATGATGCGCGAGCTGCTGGACATCGACTGGGCCGACATCACCGAGTCCATCCCGGCCGCGCTGGCCGCGCTGATCATGCCGTTCACCTATTCGATCGCCAACGGTCTGGCGTTCGGCTTCATCGCCTACGCGGCGCTCAAGCTGCTCACCGGCCGGGCGCGCGAAGTGCATCCGGCGCTGTGGGTCGTCGCCGCGCTGTTTTTGCTGCGCTACGCGCTGTTCCCAGCCGACTGATCGCGCTCTCTTTCCACTCGACTGCGCGCCGCGCCCCCTGCCATGAACACCTCTCCATCCTCCGCCGGCCCCCTGGCCGTGCGCGGCGACATCCTGCATCTGCGCGCCGACCCCGGCTGGGGTGTCGAGCCGAGTGACGCCGTAGAGTTCCTGCCCGACGGCTGGCTGCTGGTCGAGAACGGCCGCGTCGCCGACGTGCGCCCGTCCGACCAGCCGCCGCCTGGCGATTGGCCCATTGCCGACTGGCGCGGCCATCTGGTGCTGCCCGGGTTCATCGACACGCATGTGCACGCGCCGCAGCTCGATGTGATTGCCTCGTTCGGCACCGAGCTGCTCGACTGGCTCAACACCTATACCTTTCCGGCCGAAGCCGCGTATGCCGACCCGCAGGTGGCGCAGGCCGGGGCCGAGCGCTTTGTGCGCGCGCTGCTGGCCAATGGGGTGACTGCCGCGGTGGTGTTCCCGACCGTGCACAAGGTCAGCACCGAGGCGCTTTTCGCCGTGGCGCAGTCGCGCGGTATGCGGCTGCTCGCCGGCAAGGTGCTGATGGATCGGCATTGCCCCGAAAACCTGTGCGATGCGAGCGTGGCCAGCGCCGAGCGCGACAGCGTCGATCTGATCGAACGCTGGCACGGGGTCGACCGCCTGGCGTATGCCATCACCCCGCGCTTCGCCCCGACCAGCAGCGAGGCTCAGCTGGCGCTGTGCGGCGAGCTGATGCGGGCCTACGCCGGGCGTGCCGGCGGGCTTTACATGCAGACCCATGTGGCGGAAAACCGTGCCGAGGTGCAGTGGGTGGCCGAGTTGTTTCCGCAGGCGCGCAGCTATCTGGACGTCTACGCCCGCTACGGCCTGCTCGGCCCGCGCAGCGTGCTGGCGCACGGCATCTGGCTGGACGGTGCCGACCGCGTCGCGCTGGCCGAGGCCGGCGGACACATCGCCTGCTGCCCGTCGAGCAATCTGTTTCTCGGCAGCGGGCTGTTTCCCTGGGGGCCGACCGAGAGCGCCGGCGTCGGGGTGAGCCTGGCGTGCGACGTCGGCGGTGGCACCAGTCTGTCGCCGCTGCGCACCATGGCTGACGCCTACAAGGTGCTGGCGCTGCGCGGCGAGCGGCTGACCGCGTGGAAGGCGCTGCACGCGCACACCCTGGGCGCGGCGCAGGCGCTGGGGCTGGCGGACGAGATCGGGCATTTCGGCGCTGGCACAATCGCGGACTTCGCGGTGTGGCGTTGGGCGAACGACCCGGTGCAGGCGCGGCGGCAGGAGCTGGCGCGCAACTTGCATGAAAAGCTTTTTGCCTGGCTGACCCTGGGCGACGCGCACAACCTCGCTGCGACCTATGTGCAAGGGCGGGCGGTGCACACCGCCAGTCCGCCGCGCTGACACGACATCGACAACAAGACCGTTCACTGCCTGCGCCATGCGGCTGTCGCTCCGCCACATCAGCAAGACCTATCCGGGCGTCAAGGCCAACGACGACATCAGCCTGGACGTAGCCGCGGGGCAGATCCACGCCGTGCTCGGAGAAAACGGCGCGGGCAAGTCCACGCTGATGAAAATCATCTACGGCGCGGTGCAGCCCGATGCCGGCGACATCGCCTGGGACGGGGCGCCGGTGCGCATCGCCAACCCGCAGCGGGCGCGCGACCTCGGCATTGCGATGGTGTTCCAGCATTTCGCGCTGTTCGACTCGCTGTCGGCGGCGGAGAACGTCTGGCTGGGGCTGCGCGACCGGCTGAGCCTGGCCGAGGTGACGCGGCGCATCGCCGCGGTGGGGAGTGAATATGGGCTGGACATCGACCCGCAGCGCCCGGTGCACACGCTTTCCGTGGGCGAGCAGCAGCGGGTGGAAATCATCCGCTGCCTGCTCGCCGCGCCCAGGCTGCTGATCCTCGACGAGCCGACTTCGGTGCTGACCCCGCAGGCGGTGGACAAGCTGTTTTCGGTGCTGCGGCAACTGGCCGCGCAGGGTTGCAGCATTCTCTACATCAGCCACAAGCTCGACGAAATCCGCGCGCTGTGCCACACCTGCACGGTGCTGCGCGCCGGCCGGGTGGTCGGCACGGTCGACCCGGCGCAGCACAGCGAGGCCGAGCTGTCGCGGCTGATGATCGGCGCCGATCCGCCAGCGCTGCAGCACCGTCCGGCGCGCGAGGGCGAGGCGGTGCTGCAGATCGACGGACTCGATCTGCCCCCCGACGGGCCCTACGGCGTGGCGCTGCGCGGGCTGCGGCTGCAGGTGCGCGTCGGCGAAATCCTGGGCATCGCCGGAGTGTCGGGCAATGGGCAGCAGGAACTGCTGGCGGCGCTGTCGGGGGAAGACCGGCGCGCGCCGCCGCAGGCGGTGCGGCTGGCCGGGCAGGGAATCGGCAACTGGGGGCCGGGGCGGCGGCGTGCCGCGGGGCTGCGAGTGGTGCCGGAGGAGCGGCTGGGGCGGGCGACCGTGCCTTCGATGTCGTTGCAGCAGAACATGCTGCTGACCGCGCCGCCGGCCGCGGTGCAGCGCGCCGGGCTGATCCGGCTGCCGGCTCTGCGCGAGCGCGCTCAAGGGGTGATCCGGCGCTTCGGCGTCAAGGCCGCGGGGCCACAGGCGGCGGCGCGTAGCCTGTCGGGCGGCAATCTGCAGAAGTTCATCGTCGGCCGCGAAATCAGCGAAGCGCCGCGCGCGCTGGTGGTGGCGCAGCCGACCTGGGGGGTGGACGTCGGCGCCGCGGCGCAGATCCGCGGCGAGTTGCTGGCGCTGCGCGACGCCGGCTGCGCGGTGCTGGTGATTTCCGAGGAACTCGACGAACTGTTCGAGATCGCCGACCGGCTGCAGGTGATCGCCGGCGGCCGGCTGTCGCCGCCGCTGGCGCGCAGCGAGGCGACGGTGGAAACCATCGGGCTGTGGATGAGCGGGCGCTGGGATGGCGACGCATCCGCTAGCCGAACGGAGGCTGCGCATGCTGCGGCTTGAAGCGCGGGGCGAGGCATCGCGGCTGATGCTGTGGCTGTCGCCGCTGCTGGCACTGGCGTTGACGGTGGCCGTTGGCGTGGCGCTGTTCGTCGCAATGGGCAAGAACCCGCTGCACGGGCTGGCGATGTTTTTCGTCGAGCCGCTCAAGAGTGGCTACAACCTATCGGAACTGGCGCTCAAGTCGACGCCGCTGATTCTCATCGGCCTCGGGCTGGCGGCCTGTTATCGCAGCAACGTCTGGAACATCGGCGCCGAAGGGCAATACGTGCTCGGCGCGATTTTCGGCGGTGGGGTGGCGCTGCTGGTGAGCGACGGCACGCCGCATGCGGTGGTGCTGGCGGTGCTGGCCGCGGGCATCGTCGGCGGCATGGTGTGGGCGGGCATCGTCGCGCTGCTGCGCGACCGCTTCAACGCCAACGAAATCCTGGTAAGCCTGATGCTGGTATACGTCGCGCAGTATCTGCTGGACTATCTGGTCTACGGCCCGTGGAAAGACCCGGACGGCTACAACTTTCCGCAGACCAAGATGTTCGCCGACCCGGCACTGCTCGGCCATCTCATCGAGGGCACGCGGCTGAACTGGGGCTTCCCGATTGCGCTGCTGGCCGTGGCGCTGATGTGGGTGTTTCTGTTTCGCTCGGTGCAGGGTTTCCGGCTGCAGGTCGGCGGGTTGGCGCCGGCGGCGGCGCGCTACGCCGGGTATTCCTCGCGCCGCGCGCTGTGGACGGTGCTGCTGCTCTCGGGCGGTCTGTCGGGGCTGGCCGGGGCGCTGGACGCCATCGGCCCGCTGCAGCAGCTCACCCCGCAGGTGTCGCAGGGCTATGGTTTCGCCGCAATCATCGTCGCGTTCGTCGGCCGGCTCAACCCCATCGGCATCGTGCTTTCGGGCGCCTTGCTGGCGATGTTCTACATCGGCGGCGAACTGGCGCAGTCGCGGCTGGGGCTGCCCAACGCGCTGACCGGGGTGTTCCAGGGGGTGCTGCTGTTTTCGCTGCTGGCCTGCGACACCTTGGTCTATTACCGGGTGCGGCTCCGCCGCTCGCGCTGAAGGTAGGCTCGCATGGACACCGCCGCTCTGCTCATCGCTTCGACCCTCAGCGCCGGCACGCCGATTGCGCTGGCTGCGCTCGGGCTGCTGATCAACGAAAAGTCGGGGGTGGTCAACCTCGGCGCCGAGGGCATGATGCTGATGGCGGCGATCGCCGGCTTTGCCGTGGCCGCGCACACCGGCAATCAATGGCTGGCGTTCGGCGCCGGCGCGGCCACCGGCGCGGCGCTGGCTGCAGCGCTGGGACTGCTGGTGATCTGGCTGAATACCAACCAGTACGCCACCGGGTTGGCGCTCACCCTGTTCGGCGGCGGGCTGTCGGCGCTGATCGGGGTCGATTACGTCGGCAAGAGCCTGCCCAACTTCAAGCCGCTGCACATTCCCGGCCTGAGCAACCTGCCGTTCATCGGCCCCGCGCTGTTTCAACATCATGCGATGGTGTATCTCACCATGCTCCTAGCCGCTGCGCTGTGGTGGTGGCTGGACCGCACCCGCGGCGGGCTGGTGCTGCGCGCGGTGGGCGAGTCGCCCGAATCGGCGCATGCGCTGGGCTATCCGGTGCGGCGCATCCGGCTGCTGGCGCTGGTCGTCGGCGGGGCGCTGGTCGGCGTTGCCGGGGCGTATCTGTCGGTGGTCTACACCCCGCTGTGGGTGCAGGGCATGACGGCCGGGCGCGGCTGGATTGCGCTGGCGCTGACCACTTTCGCCACCTGGCGGCCGGGCCGGGTGCTGCTGGGCGCCTATCTGTTCGGCGGCGTGACCATGCTGCAGTTTTACTTCCAGGGCTCGGGGGTGCAGGTGGCGTCGCAGTTCCTGTCGATGCTGCCGTATCTGGCGACGGTGATCGTGCTGGCGCTGCTGTCGCGCAACCCGACGTGGATTCGCGTCAACATGCCGGCGTCGATCGGCAAGCCCTTTCATCCGGGGGGATGAAACCGAGCGCGGCCCGGCTGCGTCGGGCATGATTTTTGTATACAGTTTTCGCACAACTCTTTTTCCACGGAGGACTCGATGTTCCACAACCTGCTGAAAAAGCCGCTGGCCGCGCTGGCGGCAGCCGCCACCGCGCTGAGCCTGGCGGTGGCGGCCCATGCGGCCGAGCCGCTGAAGGTCGGCTTTGTCTACATCGGCCCGGTCGGCGATGCCGGCTGGACCTACGCCCACGATCTGGCGCGCAAAAAACTGCAGGAGCACTTTGGCGACAAGATCAAGACCCAGTACGTCGAAAACGTGCCCGAGGGGCCGGACGCGGCGCGGGTGATCCGCGATCTGGCGCGGCAGGGCGACGGGCTGATTTTCACCACCAGCTTCGGCTACATGGAGCCCACGCTCAAGGTGGCGCGCGAGTTTCCCAACGTCAAGTTCGAGCACGCTACCGGCTACAAGACTGCGAAAAACGTCGGCACCTACGACGCCCGCACCTATGAGGGCGCGTACCTGGCCGGGGTGCTGGCTGGCGGCATGACCAAGACCCATGTGCTGGGCGTGGTCGGCTCGGTGCCGATTCCAGAGGTGCTGCGCAACATCGACTCGTTCACCCTGGGCGCGCAATCGGTCAACCCCAAGATCGTCACCAAAGTGGTGTGGGTGAACAAGTGGTTCGACCCGCCGAAGGAAACCGAGGCGGCGACCTCGCTGATCAACCAGGGCGCGGACGTGCTGTTCCAGAACACCGACTCGCCCGCGGTGCTGCAGACCGCCGAAAAAATGGGCAAGTATGGCTTCGGCTGGGACAGCAATATGAGCAAGTTCGGCCCCAAGGCGCATCTGGCCTCAGCGGTGATCAACTGGGCGCCGGAATACATCATGCTGACCGACGCGGTGCTCAAAGGCACCTGGAAACCCGAGCAGATCTGGTGGGGCATGAAGCACGACGTGATCCAGCTGCAGGACATTTCGCCCGCCGTTCCCGAGGCGCTGAAAAAGACCGTGATGGAGCGTGAGGCCGGGCTGAAAAACGGCAGCCTCCACATCTGGAAGGGGCCGATCGTCGATCAGTCGGGCAAGGTGGTCGTGCCTGCTGGCCAGGTGGCCGACGACAAATTCCTGCACGGCATCGACTTCTACGTCAAGGGCGTCGAGGGCAAGGTGCCGGGCAAGTGAACACGGCACCGAGCTGAGCGAACGGCACGGCGCGTGAGGCGCGCTGGCAGAAAGACCAGCGGCGCGAGGGCCAACCTCGCGCCGTTTTCATTTGCGCCACCACCACAGCAACAAAGTGAGCAGCAGCGAGATGAGGATGGAGGTGGTGATTGGGAAATAGAAACTGAAATCGCCGCGGCGAAAGGCGATGTCCCCGGGCAGACGGCCCAGCGGCAGCTTCGACAGCCAAGGCCAGGCCAGCCCGGCTGCGAGCAGCGCGAGACCCAGAACGATCAGCAGTTTTTGCATCGCATCGACCCCTTGCCAGCGCACGCCAGCAGGCAACGGTCGCAAGGTGTAACGCTGCGCTTGCGAGCGCCACGGTACATGACTATTTTCGTGTCAGCAGCAGACCCCGATGCGGGTCTGGTCGTTCCCTTCATTTGCCTGTCTAACACCATGTCCAACAAAAACCTCTCTCCAGACTTTTCCTGGGAACTCGTCACCCACGGCCTGCACGGCGAGCCGAACCTGCGAAGCAAACTGCGCGACAAGCTGTCGGTGCTGACCGAACGGTTGCAGCACTTCGACCCGGCGACGGTGCATCTGCACATCGCGCTCGAAGCCCTGCCGCATGGCGAGGGCGTGCAGGCACGACTGCGGCTGCGCGTGCCGGGCGACACCTTGCTTGCCGAGCAGCGCGGCGACGATGCGGTCGAGGCGTTCGATCTCGCTGTTGCCGCGCTGGAGCGGCAGCTCTCCAGCCATGTGCACAAGCTGCGCGGCGAGGCGCATTGGCGCCGGCGTCTGCGTCAGGAGAAGGAACGCCGGGGCGAGGACTGGGCCGATTTCGCCGAGCAGCCGCTGGGGCTTGGCGAGTTGGCGCAGCCTGAATTCCACCAGACCGTGCAGCGGGCGCGGCTGGATGCGCTGCGCCGCCAGCTCGAAGCGGAAAAGCCGCGGCTGCTGCGCACCGTGCAGCGGCTGCTGGCCAACCTGCGCCGGCAGGGGCGGGCGCAGGTCATCGTCGATGCCATCGAGCAAAAAGCGCTGGCGCCCGAGAGCGAAAAACCCGCCGAGCTGACCGACCGCGGCTGGTTCTACCGCCTGGCGGTGGAGCAAGTGCGCGACTGCCCGCCGGCACCGGCCCATCAGACCACAGCCGCCGCGGCGCCGGGGCTGCTGGCACGGGTCGAGGCGGAGTTCGCCGCGCCGCTGGAGCGCGAGGTGTTCGAGCTGTACTACATCGCCGATCTGGGTATGGCCGATGTGTGCGCGGCGCTGGATGCCAGCGCCGGCGAGGTGGAGTCGGCGCTGGCCGAAATCGGCATGCGGCTGCGTGAACTGCTGCAGTCCGAGGTCTGACGGCCCGCGTTTGCTCCGAATAAAAAACGGCGGCCTTAGCGGCCGCCGTTTCGTTTGCGCTCGGGCTGAAACTCAGGCCACGCGCACTTCCACCTTGCGCGGTCTGGCGTGCTCGGCCTTGGGGATGCGCACCGAGAGCACCCCGTCTTTCATCGATGCTTCGATGCGGCTGCTGTCGAGCTCGCGCGACAGGGTGAAGCTGCGTTCCCAGGCGCCATGCCGCAGTTCGGCGTAGAACGGCTCGACGCCTTGCGGCAGCGGCACGCTCATTTCGCCGCGCAGGGTCAGGGTGTCGCCTTCGACCTGCACCTGCAGATGCTCCTTGGGCACGCCCGGCATGTCGGCCAGCACGGTGATGCCTTCGGCGTCCTCGACGATGTCCACCGCCGGGGCGAAGCTCTGCACCTTGCGCGGGGTTTCGGCCGGAGCGCTGGGGGGTGTGGTGATGTCGTTGCTCATGTCGTCCTCCACAATCAGTTGACGGCGATGCGCCGCGGTTGCACCGACTCGCGCCGGCCGATGGTCACATGCAGCACGCCGTCGCGATACTGCGCTTCCACCTTCGCCGGGTCGGCATCTTCAGGCAGCGAGATGACGCGGCGGAACTGCCCGTCGAAGCGCTCCTGCGCATACACCGTGGTCTTTTCCGCCTGCGGCGGCAGCTTGCGTTCGCCGGCCAGGGTCAGCAGGTTGTTGTCGACCGTGACTTCGAGCTTGGCCGGGTCGAGCCCGGGGGCGAAGGCGTAGACCTCCAGCGAGGTCGGCGTCGAGCCGATGTTCACGGCCGGAAACGCGGCGCCGCTGGCGGCGCGGATGCTCGTCGGCAGGCCGACGGCGCCGAAAGTGCGATCGAATTCACGCTGAATGCGGTCGAGCTCGGCCAGCCAGCTCGCCGGGTTGCGCATCAGGGTAAAAGCCATGGATGTTTCTCCTGTCTGAGGGATGACGGCCGAACTGAATCGGCCGTTCGCGTTGATTAGCCTGTCAGCAAATTGCGGCCGTATGACACGGAATTCAAGGGTTCAGGCCGTGCTCGTCGACCCGGCAGTTGCCGCCGACGCAGCGGTTTGCAGCAGCGCCTTGAGGTCGGCCTCGGACAGCGTTTCCTGCTGCAGCAGCTTTGCCGCGCCGCGTTCGAGCAGATCGCGCTTTTCGGTCAGGATCGATTCGGCGCTTGCAAAGGCGCGGTTGACCAGCTCGCGCACCGCGCAGTCGATTTCGCGCGCGGTTTCCTCGCTGTATTCGCGCGGGGCCGGCAGCGTGGGCGCGCCCAGCGCGTTCTGCGGCGGGTCTTCGAGCGCCATCTGGCCGAGCTTTTCGACCATCGCGTAGCGGGTGACCATGCTGCGGGCGATGTCGGTGACCTTGGCCAGATCGTCCGCCGCCCCGGTCGACCAGTGGCCGTAGACGATGTGCTCGGCCGCGCGCCCGCCCATCAGCACGGCCATTTTGTTTTCCAGCTCCTCGCGGGTCATCAGGTAGCGGTCTTCGGTGGGGCGCTGGATGGTGTAGCCCAGTGCGCCGATGCCCCGCGGGATGATCGACACCTTGTGCACCGGATCGGTGCCGGGCAGGCTCATCGCCACCAGCGCGTGACCCATTTCGTGGTGGGCGACGATGTCGCGCTCCTTAGGGTTGAGCAGGCGGTTCTTTTTCTCCAGCCCGGCGACGATGCGCTCGATCGCCCGCGTGAAATGCGAGGCGTTGACGGTCTGCGCGTTTTCGCGCGTGGCCAGCAGCGCGGCTTCGTTGACCAGGTTCGCCAGGTCAGCGCCGGAAAAACCGGGGGTGAGCGCGGCGATCTGCTCCAGGTCGACCGCCGGGTCGAGCTTGATCTTGCGCACATGCACCCGCAGGATCTGCACCCGGCCGGCCTTGTCCGGGCGGTCGACCAGCACCTGCCGGTCGAAGCGCCCGGCGCGCAGCAGCGCCGGGTCGAGAATTTCCGGCCGGTTGGTCGCACCGAGAATCACCAGCCCGGAGGACGAATCGAAGCCGTCGAGCTCGACCAGCAACTGGTTGAGGGTCTGCTCCTTTTCGTCATGCCCGCCGCCGAACGGCCCGCCGACACCGCGGGCGCGGCCCAGGG
The DNA here is from genome assembly GCA_964389235.1 of uncultured Burkholderiaceae bacterium. GTDB lineage: Bacteria > Pseudomonadota > Gammaproteobacteria > Burkholderiales > Burkholderiaceae_C > Thiomonas. The sequence goes on along the minus strand of CAYMDM010000001.1, from coordinate 35,391 downwards.
CGTCGAGCTCGTCGATGAAAATGATGGCCGGCGCCTTGGCTCGCGCCTGCTCGAACAGGTCGCGCACCCGCGCCGCGCCGACGCCGACGAACATCTCGACGAACTCCGAACCGCTGATGGAAAAAAACGGCACGCCGGCCTCGCCCGCCACCGCCCGCGCCAGCAGGGTCTTGCCGGTGCCCGGCGGGCCGACCAGGAGCACTCCCTTGGGCGCGCGCGCGCCCAGGCGGCTGTGGTCGGACGGGTTTTTGAGGAAATCGACGATTTCCTTGAGCTCGTCCTTGGCCTCGTCGACCCCCGCGACGTCGGCAAACGTCACCCCGGTGCGGTTTTCCATGTAAACACGGGCGCGGCTTTTGCCGATGGACATGAAGCCGCCCAGCCCCTGTTTGTCGGCGAACTTGCGGACCATGAAAAACCACACCCCGAAAAACACCAGCGCCGGCAACACCCAGGACAGGATGTTGGACAGCCAGGTGTTCTGATAGACCTGCGAGTAGGTGACGCCGGCCTTTTGCAGCTGCGCCGCCAGTTGCGGGTCCACGCGCACCGCGACCACGTATTTTTTGTCGTTGACCGTCTCGGACTTGAGGGTGCCGGTGACCGTCTGGTCGCCGATCACCACATCGCTGATCTTGCCCTGCTGCAGCAGAGTTTCGAACTGGCTGTAGGGCACCGTTTCGACGTTGTTGTAGCTCGACCAGAGGCTTTCGATCCACAGCAGCGCGATCAGCGCCAGAAACCAATAGCCGATGTGGATGCCGTTCTTGGGGTTCATCCAGCGGCGCAGCGGGGTGTCTCGATCCTTGTCCGGGGTGGTTGCGGGGGTGTCGGGCATCGCGATCTCCTGCAGCTTGGGAACAGCACAAAGATATGCGGGCAGGGTGGCACGGCTCAAGGCCCGGGCCGGCCGGGTGCCGCCTGCCGCGCGCCGGTTTTTTCGCGCAGAATCCGCCCAATGCCCGCTGCTGCGAGAGACGGATCGCGGCTGCGGCGCCACTCACAACCCGGAGATCACCGATGTCTGACCCAACCGCTGCGCGCTACGCCGCGATCGACCGGGCTGCGCTGCCGGCGCTGCTGGCGGCCAGCCCCAAGGCCGAGCTGCATGTGCACATCGAAGGCACGCTGGAGCCCGAGATGATTTTTGCGCTGGCGCAGCGCAACGGCGTGGCGCTGCCGTATGCCGACATCGACGCGCTGCGCGCGGCTTACGCCTTCACCGATTTGCAGTCGTTTCTCGACCTGTATTACGCCGGCTGCGACGTGCTGCGCACCGAGGCGGATTTTTACGACCTCGCCTGGGCCTACTTCCAGCGCGCCGCGGCCGACGGCATCGTTCGCGTCGAACCGTTTTTCGACCCGCAGACCCACACCGCCCGCGGCGTTGGCTTCGAGGTGTTCATGCCTGGCTTTGCGCGGGCGACACGGCGGGCGCAGCGCGAGCTGGGGCTGAGCGTGGGCTGGATTCTGTCCTTCCTCCGCCACCTGTCGGAGGAGGAGGCGCTGGCCACGCTGGAGGCGGCGCTGCCCTGGCGCGAGCAGTTCATCGGCGTGGGGCTGGATTCGAGTGAGCGCGGCAACCCGCCGGAAAAATTCGCGCGGGTGTTCGCCCGCACTGCGCAGCTCGGGCTGCATCGCGTCGCCCACGCCGGCGAGGAGGGGCCGGCGGCCTACGTGCGCGGGGCGCTGGATGTGCTCGGCGCCGAGCGCATCGACCACGGCGTGCGGGCGGTCGAGGATCCGGCGCTGATGCAGCGCCTGGCGGCGCAGCGCGTGCCGCTGACCGTGTGCCCACTGTCGAATGTGCGGCTGTGCGTGTTTGCCGATCTGGCGCAGCACAACTTGCCGGCGCTGCTGGCCGCGGGGCTGAAGGTCACGGTCAACTCCGACGACCCGGCGTATTTCGGCGGCTACCTCAGCACCAATCTGACCCAGCTTTTTGCCGCCCAGCCGACGCTGGACGGCGCGGCGGGCTACACCTTGCTGCGCAACAGCCTGGACGCCGCGTTCGTGTCCGAGGCTGAACGCCAGCCCTGGCTCGACCGCCTGCAATCCGCCTGGGACGCGGCGCTGCCGCGCTGAACCCCCGCGCCGTCGTCGGGTATCGCCGCGGACGGGACAGGACGCCCCCGCGCTGCGTAGCATCCAGATACAAATGGCCAACCACCGAGGAGACGAGCATGTGGAACGAGGATGCACAGAGCCAGGCGCAAAGCCTGCTGAACACGGAAGGTGACGGCTCGCTGAGCCGGCGCGGGTTTGTGCGCACGGCGCTGGGCGTGGGGTTTGCCGCGGCGGCCGCGCCGGTGGTCGCGCAGACGGCGATTCACACTTCGGCCGACGGGCTGCTGGCGGGCGAGGTGATGGTGGAGTCCGCCGGGGTGAAGATGCCGGTGTACCGCGCGCAGCCCAAGGGCAAGACCGACCTGCCGGTGGTGCTGGTGGTGTCGGAAATTTTCGGGGTGCACGAGTACATCGCTGACGTTGCGCGGCGGCTGGCGCACCAGGGCTATCTGGCGCTGGCGCCCGACCTGTTCGTGCGGCAGGGCGACCCGATGGCCTACGGCACCATCGCCGAGGTGATGCAGAACGTCATCTCCAAGGTGCCGGACGCGCAGGTGATGCAGGACCTGGACGCCTGCCGCACGTGGGCGCTGGCCAACGGCGGCAAGGCCGGGCATGTGGGAATCACCGGCTTTTGCTGGGGCGGGCGCATGGTCTGGCTGTATTGCGCGCATGCGCCGGTGCAGGCCGGGGTCGCGTGGTACGGGCGGCTCGTCGGCACCCCGACCGCACTGGCGCCGAAAAACCCCATCGACATTGCCGCCACCCTCAAAGCCCCGGTGCTCGGGCTTTACGGCGGCAAGGATCAGGGCATCAGCCTGGAATCGGTCGAGCAGATGAAGGCCGCGCTGGCCAAGGGCGATGCGGCGGCCAAGGCGTCGCAGATCATCGTCTATCCCGAAGCCGGGCATGGCTTTCACGCCGACTATCGGCCGAGCTACGACCCGGCTGCGGCCAAGGACGGCTGGTCCAAGGCGATGGACTGGCTGCGCCAGCATCAGGTCGGCTGATCGGCTCGTATCAATGAAAACGGCCGGCGGGCTGCGCCCCCGGCCGCTTCAAGCCGCGCCGACGCGGGGCAATGATTCAGCGCACGACCAGCACCGGCAGCTTGGAGTTGGACAGCACCCGCGCGGTCTGGCTGCCCAGCAGCGCCGAGCCGAGGCCGCCGCGGCCATGCGAGGCGATGACAATCGCATCCACCCCCTGCTTTTCGGCCACGGCCAGAATGCCACGCCAGGGTTGCGCGTCCTCCTGCACGAACGTTTCGCACTTCAGCCCGGCCGCCTCGATGGCGCTGCGCGCGCGCTGCAGCGCGGCGTTGGCCTGTTTGCGCACCTCCTCCTGCCAGGTGTCCATGCCGATGGGCATGACCTCGATCGCGCCGATGTAGGGGTAGAGGTCGATGGTCGTGACCACGCTCAGGCGCGAGCCAAAGCGCTTGGCCAGTTCCACGGCGTAGGGGATGGCCTGTTCGGCCAGTTCCGAACCGTCGGTGGTCAGCAGCAGGTGGTTGAACATGGAAGGCTCCTTCAGGGGTGGGCGAGCGGCAGCGCCGCAGGGACGCAAGTCGGTCGGATCAGCGCAACACCAGCACCGGCAGGGTGGAGCTGGCCAGCAGTTTCTGCGTTTCGCTGCCCAGCAGCAGCGATTGCAGCCCGCCGCGGCCGTGCGAGGAAATGACCACCAGATCGCAGCCGCGATCCTTGGCCACGTCCAGCATCGCCCGCCAGGGGTGGATGTCTTCGGCGATCACGCTTTCGCACGGCACCCCAGCAGCCTTGCACGCGTCGACCAGTGGCTTGAGCGCGGTCTCGGCTTCCTGGGTGGTGTGGGCGCGGTACTGATCGGCGGTGATCGGCACGGTTTCAGCCAGCCCGGAGTAGGGGTAGGGGTCGGTCACGTTCAGCGCGACCACGCTGGCGCCCATGCTCTTGGCCAGGGCGACTGATGGGGCAACGGCTTTGCCCGCAGTTTCAGAACCGTCGGTGGGGACGAGAAGTTTCTTGTACATGATGGCGATCTCCGTTTGGGCTCAGACATTCGGGCATCGACCCGCAGCGGCCGCGGCCGCTGCGTGATCGCATGTCCATATGCTGCTCTCCGAATGTATCGCCCGGCTTGCCGCAGATCAAACCGCGCCGTCCCCGCGAGCGGGTGGCTGCTGCCGGTGGGATTTCACTCGCCCTGCGGGCTGCGGCCGCGGGCGACCGGCCGAGCTGGATCGCTGCACCACTCGCTCCACGAGCCGGGGTAGAGCAGCGCGCCGTCGAGCCCGCAGGCGGCCATCGCCACCAGGTTGTGGCAGGCCGAGACACCCGAGCCGCACTGGGCAATCACATCCTGCGGCTTTCGCCCGGCCAGCACCGCATCGAACTCCGCGCGCAGTTGCTCGGCGGGCTTGAAGCGGCCGTCTGCGGTGAGGTTGTCGCCGAAAAACCGGCAGACCGCGCCGGGAATGTGGCCGCCGACGCGGTCGATCGGCTCCACCTCGCCGGCATACCGCGGCAGCGAGCGCGCATCGACCACGAGTTTTTCGCCCGAGGACAGATTGGCCATCACTTGCTCGGCGGTCACGCTGGCGACGTTGGACGGTCCGCGGCGGAAGTCGCCCGCCACACGCGCCGGCACTTCGGTGGTGCTGGCGCCGCCATCGGCCAGCCAGGCCTGCCAGCCGCCGTCGAGTACGGCCACCGCGTCGTGTCCCAGCCAGCGCAGCATCCACCACAGCCGGCCGGCATAGCAGCCTTGCGAGCGGTCGTAAGCCACCACTTGCTGCCCCTGCCGCAGCCCCATCGCCGCGAGCTTGGTGGCGAAGGCGTCGGGGTCGGGCAGGGGATGGCGCCCGTTATGGCCGCTCGGGCGGGCGGCGAGGTCGTCGTCCACATGCAGGAAATGCGCGCCGGGAATGTGGCCCTCGGCATAGGCTTTGGGGCCGGTTTCGCGGTTGCTCAGCTCGTGGCTGCAATCGACGATGAACACGTCGGACAGCGCCTGCAGCTGCTTGGGGGTGATCAGGGCGGTGTAGGTCGGCATGGGGAGAGCGCGATGAGGTGAAGTGAAAAAAAGCGCCCCGGCGGGGGCGCTTGTCAGGGGCGAATCAGGCCGGTGGGTTGATTTTGCCGCGATACCAGGCGTGGAAGTGGCGCATGCCGTCCTCCATCGGCGACTGGTAGGGGCCGTGCTGGTCGTCACCGCGGTCGAACAGCGCCTTGCGTCCGGCGTCCATGCGTTCGGCGATTTCGTCGTCTTCGACGCAGGTTTCCATGTAGGCGGCGCGCTCGGCTTCGATGAATTCGCGCTCGAATGCGGCGATTTCCTCGGGGTAGAAAAATTCCACCATGTTCAGGGTCTTCTGCGGCGAAAGCGGGAACAGGGTGGAGATCACCAGCACATGCGGGTACCACTCCAGCATGATGTTGGGGTAGAGGGTGAGCCAGATCGCGCCGTGCTCGGGCGCGCCCTGGTCGCCGCGGTAGTTCAACACTGCCTGGTGCCACTTGTTGTAGACCGGGCTGCCCGGGTTCTGCAGACCCTTGTGCACGCCGACCGTCTGCACGCTCCATTCCGGCGCAAACTGCCATTGCAGCGCGTCGCAATCGACGAACTTGCCCAGCCCCGGGTGGAACGGCACGACGTGGTAGTCCTCCAGATAGACCTCGATGAAGGTCTTCCAGTTGTAGTTGCACTCGTGCAGCTCGGTGTGGTCGTGTACGTAGCCGGTGAAGTCGAACGACTTGAGCACCGAGAGCTGATCCATCACCTGCACGATGGGATAGCCGTTGTCCTCGAACAGCAGGCCGTTCCAGCTCTGCAGCTTGTAGCGCTGCAGGTGCAGGCAAGGGTCTTCGGCGAAATGCGGGGCGCCGACCAGCTGGCCGTCCAGACCGTAAGTCCAGCGATGCAGCGGGCAGACGATGTTCTTGCCGGTGCTGCCGGTGCCGCGCAGCATCACCGCCTGCCGGTGGCGGCAGACGTTGGACATCAGCTCGATGCCTTGCGGCCCCTCGGCGCGGCGGAGTATGGCGCGGCCCTCGCCCTCCTGGGCGAGGGCGGCATAGTCCCCTATGTTGGGGACCGTCAATTCATGTCCGATGTAACGCGGACCGGCCTGAAAAATGCGCTGCTGTTCGAGTTGGAACAGCGCGTCGTCGAAATAGGCGGAAACCGGCAGCTGCAGATGATCCTGCGCCAGGCGGATGCTCAGATCGGACATGATGGGGATGCACCTCCACAATTCGTTGCGAATGGAACCAGCCGCGATTCTAGGTCGGGGCTGTCGCAGCGCAGCAGCGAGCCGCCGCTCGGCAAAGGGCTTTTTGCTCGCGGCCTAAAATGCGCCGCTACTTTTCTGAGCGCGCGTCGATTTCCCTGCCGCGCTCCCCGCCTATGTCCGCCAACCGTCCTGCCAAATCCGCGGCCCAGCCCGCCGAGAGCTACGAGCAAGCCGTCGCCGAACTCGACACCCTGGTGCAGAAAATGGAGTCTGGTCAGCTCGGGCTGGACGAAACCCTGGCGGCCTACAAACGCGGCAACGAACTGTTGAAGTATTGCCGCAGCCGCCTGCAGGCGGTGGAGCAACAGGTGCAGATGCTCGACGCCGATGCGCTCAAGCCGCTGCCGGCCGATGACGACTGGGATTTCGATCGTGGGTGAACGCCCGCCGGCCGTGGCGCCGGAGCCAACGTTTGCGGAGTGGATGCACACCCAGCAGCAGCGCGCTGCCGAACTGGTCGCGCGCTTTGTCCCGGCCGATCACCCGGTGGCGCCGCGGCTGCACGAGGCCATGCATTACGCCGCCGGGCAAGGCGGCAAGCGGGTGCGGCCAATGCTGGTGTGGGCGGCCGGTGGATGCGTGCAGGCCGATGAGCATGCGCTGGACCGCGCCGCCTGCGCGGTCGAACTGGTGCACGCCTACTCGCTGGTGCACGACGACCTGCCCTGCATGGACGATGACGTGCTGCGGCGCGGCCAGCCCACCACCCACGTGCGCTTCGGCGAGGCGCTGGCGCTGCTGGCAGGCGACGCGCTGCAGGCGATGGCCTACGAGGTGCTCACGCCCGACGCCGGCATGGAGCCGGCTCTGCAGGCGCGGCTTTGCGGCTTGTTGGCCCGCGCCTCCGGGGCCGACGGCATGGCCGGCGGGCAGACCCTGGACATCCTCGCCACCGGCGGCGCGCTCGACCGCGCGGCGCTGATGGACATGCATGTGCGCAAGACCGGCGCGCTGCTCAAGGCCAGTGTGCTGATGGGCGCGGCCTGCGGCGGCGTGGGCGTGGGCTCGCAGTCGGCCGAGCAGGTGGAGGTGATGGCGGCGCTTTCGGGCTATGCCGACGCGGTCGGGCTGGCCTTCCAGATCGTCGACGACATGCTCGACGTCACCGCCGACTCGCACACCCTGGGCAAGACCGCCGGCAAGGACGCGCGGCAGAACAAACCCACCTACGTGACCGTGCTCGGGCTGGAAGCGGCGCAGCATCTGGCGCACGAACTGCGCGACCGAGCGCAGCTTGCACTCGACGCGCTGCCCGCCCCCGAGCGCGAGCGCAGCGGCCGGCTGCGCCAGCTTGCCGACCTGATTGTGATGCGCAAGCACTGAGTGGCCTGATCGACTCCGACGCATGGATGCCCATTCCACTCCTGCTCACACCGCTGCCTTTCCGCTGCTGTCGCGGGTGAACTCGCCCGCCGACGTGCGGGCGATGGACCGTGCGCATCTGCGCCAGCTCGCTGCCGAATTGCGGCAGTTCATTCTGGAGTCGGTGTCGCGCACCGGTGGGCATCTGTCGTCCAACCTCGGCACGGTGGAACTCACCGTTGCGCTGCATGCGGTGTTCAACACCCCGCACGACCGCCTGGTGTGGGACGTAGGGCATCAGACCTACGCCCACAAAATCCTCACCGGCAGGCGCGAGGCGATGGCCGGGCTGCGCCAGAAAGGCGGCATCAGCGGCTTTCCGCGGCGTGAGGAGTCGGAGTATGACGCCTTTGGCACCGCGCATTCGTCGACCTCGATCTCGGCCGCACTGGGCATGGCGCTGGCGGCGCAGCGCAAGGGCGAGCATCGGCGCGTGGTCGCAGTGATCGGCGACGGCGCGCTGACCGGCGGCATGGCGTTCGAGGCGCTGAACAACGCCGGGGTGCACCCGGAGGCCGATCTGCTGGTGGTGCTCAACGACAACGATATGTCGATCTCGCCACCGGTCGGCGCGCTCAACCGGCATCTCACCGGGCTACTGTCGGGCGGGCTGTTCAACGCCGCGCGCAGCACCGCCAAGCAGGTGCTCAGCGCCGCGCCGCCGCTGCTCGGGCTGGCGCGGCGACTGGAGGAATACGCCAAGGGCATGGTGTCACCGTCGCCGCTGTTCGAGGAACTGGGGTTCAAATACTTCGGCCCGATCGACGGCCACGATCTCGATGCGCTGATTCCGACGCTGCAGAACCTGCGCGATCTGCATGGCCCGGTGCTGCTGCACGTCGTCACCAAAAAAGGGCAGGGCTACAAGCTGGCCGAGGCCGACCCGGTCGCCTACCACGGGCCCGGCAAGTTCGACCCGGCCGTCGGCCTGGCCCCGACCACGCCGGGCAAGCCGCCGACTTTCACCCAGGTGTTCGGGCAGTGGATCTGCGACATGGCCGCGGCCGACGCGCGGCTGGTCGGCATCACCCCGGCGATGCGCGAGGGCTCGGGGCTGGTCGAGTTTGCCGAGCGCTTCCCGCAGCGGTATTTCGACGTCGGCATTGCCGAACAGCACGCCGTGACCTTTGCCGCCGGGCTGGCGTGCGAGGGCATGAAGCCGGTGGTGGCGATCTATTCCACCTTTCTGCAGCGCGCCTACGACCAGCTCATCCATGATGTGGCGATCCAGAACCTGCCGGTGCTGTTCGCGGTCGACCGCGCCGGCATCGTCGGCGCCGACGGGGCGACGCACACCGGCGCGTTCGATATCGCCTTTCTGCGCTGCGTGCCCAACGTCAGCGTGCTGACCCCAGCTGACGAAAACGAATGCCGCAAGCTGCTGACCACTGGCTACCGCCACGGCGGGCCGGTGGCGGTGCGCTACCCGCGCGGCACCGGGGCCGGCATCACGGTCGAGCCTGGGCTGGACGAACTGCCGTGGGGCAGGGGAGAACGGTGCCGCAGCAGCAGCGCCCCTGCGGGGCGGCGCATCGCCATCCTCTCCTTCGGCCCGGTGCTCTACGCCGCGCTGCAGGCCGCGGAGAGCCTGGACGCAACGGTGGCGAACATGCGCTTTGTCAAGCCGCTGGACACCGCGCTGCTTCTGGAGCTGGCGCGCAGCCACGACGCGCTGGTCACGGTCGAAGAGGGCGCGGCGATGGGCGGAGCGGGCAGCGCCTGCCTGGAAGCGCTTCAGGCGGCTGGAGTGCAGACGCCGGTGCTGACCCTGGGCTTTCCCGACCGCTTCCCCGAGCATGGCGACCCGGCGCGCATCATGGGCGATCTGGGGCTGGACGCAGCCGGCATCACCGCGGCAATTCGCCGCCGGTTCGGCCCGCTGCTCACCGCCACGGCGCCGCGGCGTGCGGCCAACGAGTGACGGGGGCGCTGCGGCGGGCGGGACGCGGATACCCGATGGTGCTCGAGCAGGCATGCTGAGGCGCGCCGGCGCGCAAAGCCCGCCTTGTCGGCAAGGTTCGACCGCGTGGCCGATAATCCCGACATCTTTGATCAACCATGCCCCGGGACGGCCGCGCGCGGCGCGGCCCGACCCGTCGACCGATGAACAAGCCCTTTGAAGCCATTCCCGATGTGCAAAGCAGCGTGGACGTGCGGCACATTGCCATTCAACGTGTGGGCATCAAGGGCCTGCGATACCCGCTGAACGTGCGGCTGCGCGACGGCTCGGTGCAGCCGACCATCGCCACCGTTGCCGCCGACGTGGCGCTGCCGCCGGAAAAAAAGGGCACGCACATGTCGCGCTTCGTCGAACTGCTGGAGGCGATGCCGCAGGCGATCGACGCGCAATCGTTCGGGCAGCTTGCCCAGCGCATGCTGCCCAAGCTCAATGCCGAGGCGGGGCGGCTGGAGTTCGGCTTCACGCTGTTTCTGCGCAAGACGGCGCCGGTCTCGGGGGTGCAGAGTCTGCTGGATTACGAAGCGGGATGGATCGCCGAGGCGCGGGGCGACCGCGTCAAGCTCACCGCGCGGGTGATGGTGCCGGTCAAGTCGCTGTGCCCATGCTCGAAGGAAATTTCGGAATACGGCGCGCACAACCAGCGCTCGCATATCACCATCCACGCCGAGCTGCTCGCGCCGGTCGCGCTGGAAGAACTCATCCGCATTGCCGAAGACGAAGCCTCATGCGAAATCTGGGGGCTGCTCAAGCGCCCGGACGAAAAATACGTGACCGAGCACGCCTATCAGAACCCGAAGTTCGTCGAGGATCTGGTGCGCGACGTCGCGCGCCGGCTCAACGCCGATGCGCGCATCGGCCATTACGTCGCCGAGGCTGAGAACTTCGAATCGATTCACAACCATTCGGCCTACGCCCGCATCGAACGCGGCTGATGCGTTGAACGAATCCCTGCGCGGCGCCGATGCGCTGGCGCGCGGCATACGACCCACGGCAAACCGTGGGTCTTTTTTTGCGCGGGCGCCATCGGGGCTTGGCACAGCTTGCGGCTTCAAGTTTGTTTGCGATACTTACAGACCGATACGCCGACACTCTTGTCGGTCACATCCCCCACACCTAGACTGACGGCAACGTAAAGGCGATGGAGTTCGCCGCAATCGCTCCGGGCCCGGCTTGGAGCTAATGACTCCTACCCGGTGCCGCGCAAGGTGGTGGTGGGTTCAACACGGGAGGAGTCGCTATGCAGGGAGACGTCGTGCTGCAGCAGATCGCGCAGGTGCTCGCGATCCTTCTGCTTTCTCCGCTGTTGCACGGGTTCATCACCACGGTCGAAGAAAAGGTCCAGCGCGGACAGGGCCCGTCCGTGTTCCAGCCGTACCGCGATCTGGTCAAGCTGTTTTCCAAGCAGATCGTGGTGCCGCAGACGGCCTCGTGGGTGTTCTGGATCGCGCCCATCGTCGCCTTCACCTGCATGCTCACGGTGCCGATTCTGATTCCGGTGCTGACCAACTATCCGCTGCCGCTGTCCGACATGGGCGACATCCTGGGGGGCGGCCTGATTCTGACGCTGGGTGGTTTCGCCATCCTGCTCGCTGGCCTGGACAGCGGCCATCCCTACGGCGGTCTGGGCTCCAGCCGCGAGGCGATGCTGGCGATCCTGGCCGAGCCGACGCTGATCATGGTGTTCGTCGGCATCACCCTGCTGGCGCAGGCCATGCTGCCGTTCGTCGTCAACCACCTGCTGGTGGCGCAGCCGGCGGTGTTCTGGAGCCCCGCGCACCTGTTCCTGGTCGCGGCGTTTTTCATCCTGCTCACCGTCGAAACCGAGCGGCTGCCGATTCATTCGAGCATCCACTACGAGATCTACATGATCGGCGAGGCGCGCATTCTCGAATACTCGGGGCCGCTGCTGGCGCTGCTCAAATGGGCGTCGTGGATGAAGCAGGCCATCCTCTACACCATCTTTCTCAACGTGCTGACCATCCCCTGGGGTCTGTCGATCCAGGGCACGCTCATTGGCATGATCGGCGCCACCGTTGCGCTGGTGCTCAAGTGGTTCGCGGTCGGGCTGATCATGGTGTTCGTCGACACCGCGCAGTCGCGGCTGCGGTTCTATCGCTATCAGGAGCCGCTGGCTCTGTCGTTCCTGATGGCGGTGCTGGCCGTGGTGTCGCGGCAAATCTGATGCTTGATGCGTAGAGGCACCCCGCCATGTTGATCTTTCACCTCGACCCGCTGGCCGCAGCCGTTTTCAGTCTGCTGGTCATCGTTGCGCTGATCCTGTCGTTCGTGATGCTCGGCTCGCACTGGATCAAAAACCACATCCTTGCCTTCGCCGCCGAGTCGTGGGTGATCGCCGCGCTGTCGGCGCTGGTGGGCATCTACGGCCACTATCCCGAACTGATTTTCATCGCGGTGCTGACCGCGCTGTTTCGCGGCTCGCTGCTGCCGTATCTGCTCAACCGCATCGTCGTCGGCCTCAACCAGAACCGCGAGTTCACGCCCTTGCTGCAGCCTTCGAGCAGCATCGTGCTCGGCGGCTTTCTGGTGCTGTTCTCCTACGCCCTGTCGGAAAAGCTCGGTGCGCGCATGCACCTGGTCGACAACATCGCGGTGCTGGCGCTGACCGCGATGTTCAGCTTGAAGCTCATCGGCTTCCTGATGCTGGTGCTGCGTGCCGAGGCGGTGAGCTCGATCCTCGGCCTGCTGGTGATCGAAAACGGCATCTTCCTCGGCTCGCAGATTCTGGTGCCGGGCATGCCCTTGCTGCTGGAGATGGTGATCCTGTTCGACCTGCTGATCATCGTCTCGACCTTCGGCATGCTGATCCGCTTCCTGCACAAGGAGGTCGGCACGACCAGCAGCCGCGCGCTGACCCGACTGGTGGGATGAAGACATGATCTGGAATGTCTTGTATGCCATCTGGATCGTCACCGCAGTGGCGATGGCCGGCAGCTGGATTTCGCGCTCGGCGCGCATTGCCGAGGCGCTGAACCTGATTGCCGCGATCGTCGACTTCGTGCTGGTGTGCGTGCTGCTGGTGGCGACGCCGCTGGACGGGGCGACCGCGCTGCAGAGCTATCTGCTGCTCGACGGTTTCGGTGTGTGGGTGATGTTCTGCCTGGCCATCGTCTACCTGCTGGCCTCGATCTACGCGATTGGCTACATGCGCTGGATGCACGGCGAGCAGGCGCGGCTGCATCGCTTCTATTCGCTGTTCGCCGCGTTTGCGCTGACCATGTTCCTCGCTCCGGTGCAGAACAACCCGGGGCTGTACTGGATTGCCATCGACCTGACGACCATCGTCAGCGCGTTTCTGGTGGGTTTTCAGCGCGCGCCGGAGAGCATCGAAGCGGCGTGGAAATACATCGTCATCGTCTCCGCCGGACTTGGCCTGGCGCTGCTGGGCACGGTGCTGTTCTACTGGGCCGGCACCTTCGTTCTCGGCCCGGTGTACGACATGACCTGGGCGAGCTTTGCCGCGATCGCGCCCAAGACCGAGTCGGTGCTGTTGCTGCTGTCGTTCCTGCTGGTGCTGGTGGGCTTTGGTACCAAGGTCGGCCTGGCGCCGATGCACACTTGGCTGCCAGACGCCCACGCCGAGGGCCCGGCGCCGGTGTCGGCCATGCTCTCCGGCGCGCTGCTCAACTGCGCGATGCTCGGTGTGGTGCGTTACCTGGGCATCCTGCGCGACACCGCGGTCGAAGGCCATGCACGCACCGCGCTGGTGGTGCTGGGGGCGTTTTCACTGCTGGTCGCCGCGCTGTTCATCACCCGCCAGACCATCGTCAAGCGGCTGGCCGCTTACTCCAGTGTCGAGCACATGGGGGTGATCGCGCTGGGCTTTGGCTTTGGCGGGCCGCTGGGGGTGATCGGTGCGCTCTATCACATGCTCAACCACTCGCTGACCAAGAGCCTGGTGTTCTTTGGCGCGGGCAACATGATGCACGCCTACGAGAGCAAGGAAATCGACAAGATCCGCCGCGTGCTGCGGTTCTTTCCCCGCTCGGGCGCGATCTGGCTGGCCGGCGCGGTGGCCATCACCGGGGCGCCGCCGTTTGGCCTGTTCCTGTCCGAGCTCACGATTCTGCGCGGCGGCATGGCCAGCACCAACCCCTGGGCGGTGTGGTGGATGGGGGTGCTGCTGATCGTGATTTTCATCGGCTTCCTGAACAAATTCCGCATGATGTTCTTCGGCCCGCGCCCCGAGCACGCCCCGCACCTCAAACTGCGCACCGTACACGTGCTGCCGATGGCCGTGGCGCTAGCAGCGATTCTGCTGCTGGGGCTGTGGTGGCTGCCGCCGGTGTGGGATCACCTGGCCGCGATTGCGGCGCAGATCGGAGGAGTCTGAGATGCGCCATTGCGAAACCCGCATCGTTTCCGCCGCCGAGTTGCCCGCCGCCGCCGACGCGCTGCTGACCGCGCTGGGCGACCAGCCCAGTGCCCACGGCCGCATGCAGTTCGCTTACGCCTGCGCTTGCCCGCAGGGCGGGATGCAGGTGCGCTATGTGGTCAGCCAGGGCGCGGACGAGCCATATGCGGTGTGGCTGGTCGCGCCGGAGGACGGCAAGCTGCCCAGCCTGGCCGAGAAGTTTCCGCTGCTGGGCTGGTATGAACGCGAAATGCAGGATCTACATGGCCTGCACTTCGAAGGCCACCCCGAGCCGTATCCGCTGGTGATCCACGAAGGCATGGCGCCGAGCGAGCCGCTGCTCACCCATCCGTTCGATCGCCATGAGCCTTGCATCACCGGCCGCGCCAAGCCGCCGACGCTGCCCAAGGTCATCGGCCCGGAGATCCAGCGGCTGCCGTTTGGCCCGGTGCGCGCCGACATCGTCGAGTCGGCGCAGTTTCTGTTTTTCTACATCGGCGAAGGCATTCTGCACTACCACCCGCGGCTGTTCTACAAACACCGCGCGATGGAGGCACGCTTTGCCGGCGTCGATCTGCGCGCCGGCGCGGTGCTGGCCGAGCGGGTGTCGGGCATCGACTCGGTCGCGCACGCGCTGGCGTATGCGCAGGCCGTCGAAGGCGCGATGGGCTGGCGGGCGCCGCCGCGGGCGCGCTACCTGCGGGTGATCCTGGCCGAGCTGGAGCGGCTCTACAACCATCTGCATTACCTCGGCCACCTGAGCAAGACCACGACCCTGAAGGTCGGTGACGCACAGGGCCACTGGCTGGAGGAGCAGGTCAAGCAGATCAATGGGAAACTTACTGGCAGCCGCTTTCTGCGCTCGCTCATCGTGCCGGGCGGGCTGCGGCGTGACCTCGACGTGTCCGGGCTGGACGCGGCGCTGGACAAGCTGACCGACCCGATCGACGAATATCTCACCCGCCTGGATAACACGCGCAGCCACCTCGATCGGCTGATGACCACCGGGGTGCTGCCGCGGCAAGTGGCGTTCGACCAGGGCGCGACCGGGCCGGTGGAACGCGCCAGCGGTCTGGACCGCGATCTGCGCCGCGACCATCGCTATGCCAACTACGAAAAAGTGCGCTTTTCGGTGCCGGTGCGCGAAGCCGGCGACGCTCATGCCCGCGCCCAGGTGCGCATGGAGGAAATCCGCGAATCGCTGGCGCTGATTCGCCAGACCATCGGCCGGGTCAAGCCTGGGCCGGTGCTGCGGTTCGACGTGATGGAGCAGGTGGATGCCAACGGCGAAGGGCTGGGCTGGGTCGAGGGCACGCGCGGCGGGCTGCTGTACGCGGTGCATCTGGACGAGTCGCGGCAACGGCTGGTGCGGGTGAAGATCAAGGACCCGTCGTTTTCCAACTGGCGGGTGTTTCCGTTCACCGTGCAGGACAGCAACATGATGGACTACGCGATCAACGAAGCCAGCTTCGGCCTGTCGATCGCTGGGGCCGACCGATAACCACAAGGGAGAACGCACATGCCGGTTTGGACTTGGTTTGGCGTCAGGAGCGGTCGCGTCGCCACCCACTGGCCCGAAGGCAAGGGGCCGGACGGTCAGGAGGGTGTGCTCGGCCTGCCGCGCTTCGACGCCTCGCGCTGCCAGCAGGGCGCCGGCGGCTGCACCGATTGCGTGGCCGCCTGCCCGGCCGAGGCCATCCGCCCGGCCGCGCGCGACGGACAGGTGATGCTGGACTATGCCCGCTGCGTCGAATGCCAGCTCTGCACCGAGGTGTGCCCGGACGGCGCCTTCACCCCCAGCCAGGATTGGGCCTACGCGGTGCGCGACAAGTCTGACCTGCTCGCCACCGGCGAGCCACACGACACGGCGGTAAAAGAAAAGGAAATCGCGTTCGCGCAGGAACTGAAGAACTTCGGCAAAAGCCTGCACATCCGCCATGTCGACGCGGGATCGTGCAACGGTTGCGAGAGTGAACTGCAGGCGCTGCTCAACCCGTTCTACAACCTGCATCGACTGGGCATTTTTTTCACCCCGTCGCCGCGTTTTGCCGACCTGCTGCTGGTCACCGGCCCGGTGACCGCGGCGATGCACGAGCCGCTGCTGCGCACCTGGGAGGCGATGCCCGAGCCGCGCTGGGTGATGGCGCTGGGCACCTGCGCGACCGGCGGCGGCACCAACGGCGGCGGCTATGCCTGCCACAACGGGCTCGACGGCATCCTGCCGGTGGACGTGTGGCTGCCGGGCTGTCCGCCCAATCCAGCGGCGATCATCGAGGCGCTGCTGATGTTGCTCAAGCGGCGGCCGCAGCGGGTGCATGGAGGCCAGTATGAACACGCCTGAGTCCATCGCTGCCACCGCGTTTGCGCTGGGCGCGCTGGCCTGGGTCGCCGCGCTGATCCTCGACCTCGCGTTCAAGGGGCCGTTGCCGCGCTGGCTGCTCGCTGCGGGCTGCGTTGCGATCGGCGTCGGCGCGCTGTTTTCGCTGCCGGCAGGTGATGCCGGTGGGGTGGTGCTGTCCTTCGGCGAATATCCGGTGCAGTTTGAGCCGCATCGCGCCGCGCTGTGGTTGCTGCTGCCGGCGCTGATTCCGGCGTTTTTCGCGGTGCTGCTTGGCGGCGCGGGACGGCCGCGCGGCTGGGCAGTCGGTGCGGCGATGTCGCTGCTGGGCGCGCTCGGGGTTTACGGCCTGCAGGATGGCGCGAGTTTTCTGATCGCCTGGGAGGTCATGGGATTCGGCGGCGCGGTGATGCTGCTGTCCGAGCACCGCAACACCGAGGCGGGCGAGGACAACCTGTTCATGCTCGCGCTGCTGGAAGTCGGCGGGGTCGCGCTGCTGCTGGCGGTGCTGATGCTCGGGCAAAGCCTGCAGTTCTCGACCTATGCGTTGCAGTGGAGCGAGTACGGCGTGGCCGCGGCGTTTTTCCTCGGCCTGCTGTGGCTGGTGGGCTTTGGCGCCAAGCTCGGGCTGCTGCCGTTCTACGAGTGGTATCCCGGCGCTTATGGCAGCGGCAGCGGCGCCAGCGGCGCGCTGCTGTCGGGCATCGTGCTCAACGCCGCGTACTACGCGCTGGGCCGCGCGCTGCTGGACTGGATGGGCAATCCGCCGTGGCTGGCCGCGTTCGGCGTGGTGGTGCTGATCATCGGCACGCTGACCGCGATATTCGCGATCCTCTACGCCTTCCAGCAGAACGACTGGCGGCGGCTGCTGGCGTTTTCCTCGGCAGAGAACGCGGCCGTTGCGGTGACGGCGCTGGGTGCGGCGATGGTGTTCCGCGCCGGTGGCGAGTCGGCGCTGTCCGATCTGGCGTGGACGGTCGGGGTGCTGCATCTGATGGGCCACAGCCTGGCCAAAGGCTCGCTGTTCTTCGCCGCGGATTCGGCTGCGGCGCTGCAGGGCGATCATCATCTGCGGCAGAGTGCCGTGCTGCGCCATGCGCCGTGGACCCTGGGCATCGGCGCGGTGTTCGGCGCGATGAGCCTGGCGGCGATGCCGCCGACCGCGGGGTTTGTCAGCGAGTGGTATCTGTTCCAGAGCCTGTTCCACGACTTCACGCTCAAGGGCGACGGCTCGCGCATCGCGCTGGCGCTGTCGGGCGCCGGGCTGGCGCTCACCGCCGCAATCGCGCTGGCGACGATGGTCAAGCTGTTCGGCGTCGGTCTGCTCGGTCAGAACGAGCCGCATGGCGCGCATCATCGCAAGCACCTGACACGGCTGCCGGCGCTGTATCGCGTCGCGGTGTTGGTGACCGGGGTGGCGGTGCCGGTGTTCGCCGTCACCTTGCTGCTGTGGTTGCCGCAGATGCAGATGGGCGCCTGGGCCAACGCGGACACGACCGCGAACATGGTCAGCGGCTGGCTGCTGGTGCCGCTGTCGGCCAACTTCGCCTTCATCTCCCCGGCGATGCTGGTGATCGTCACCCCGCTGCTGGCGCTGATTCCGATCGGGCTGGTCTGGCTGCGGCGGCGCTACAAGACCCGCCGCGCGCCGCTGTGGGCCGGCGGCGAGGAGTACGCCACCCATTCCGGCGCAACGACCGGGCTGGCGTTTTCCAACGCGCTGCGGGTGTTCTACAGCTTCGTCTATCGCCCGCGCAACGTGCTGCAGCGGCAGTTCGCCGGGCGGCCCTACTTCCTCAAGGAAATCGAGTTCGACTACACCCAGGCGCCGTTTTTCGGGCCCTATGTGTTCACTCCCGCGGTACGTGCCGTGGAGTGGCTGGCGCGGTTGCTGCGCTTTTTGCAGAACGGCCTGATGAACGCATATCTGGCCTACATCGGCGTGCTGCTGCTGATCGTGTTCACGATTGCGCTGGTGTGGTCGCCGTCGAACTGATGCAACTCAGCTTTTCTCAACACAACAACTGACGCTTCCGGTTCCTTCCCGCGCTGCCGTGCGGGCGTTTTTCTCCTACGGGATTGATCATGACTTACGTCTTCATCGCCATCTTCGCCATCATCGGCGCGTTCGCGCGCTACGGGCAGACCCTGGTTGTGCAGGGTGTGCTCGGCCGTTCGTTTCCGTTCGCCACCCTGTCGATCAATGTGCTGGGCTCGTTTCTGATGGGCTTTCTGTTTTTCGAAACCCTGGAGCGCATCAACCTCAGCCCCGAACTGCGCACCGGCATCCTCACCGGCGGACTGGGTGCGTACACCACGTTCTCGACCTTTTCTCTGGAATCGCTCAACCTGATCGAAAACGGTGAACTGGTCAAGGCGGGGCTGTATGTCGGCGGGTCGGTGATTCTGTCCATCGCGGCGGCCATTTTCGGCGCCTTCCTGTCACGCAACCTGGGAGTTTCGGCATGAGCAACCAATCCGTCACCGTCGTCCGCATCTACATTCAGGAGGGGGACAAGTACGAGGGCCACGATCTGATGCGCGCCATCTTCAAGCTGCTGCACGAGCAGCACAAGGTGCGCGGGGTCACGGTGTTTCGCGGTGTGGCCGGATTCGGCAGCCGCGGCGAAACCCATGCCGACGATCTGCTGCGGCTGAACGTGCACCTGCCGCTGGTGATGGAGTTTTTCGACGAGCCCGAGGTGGTCGAAGCGGTGCTGCCGCGGCTGCAACCGATGGTGCAACCGGGCCGAATCATCTACTGGTCGGCGCAGTGCGCCTGCGCCTGAGCGTCGAAAGCCTGGGCATCTGATTTTTCTGGCCGCAGACCGCGGAGCGCAAGGCTCCGAGAGGGTGCGTGCGGCCGCTGCCAACCTGAAAGAGCTTCCATGAACCTCAACAGCCACGCCGCCGTGTGGATCGACCATCACGAGGCCCATGTGTTTTTCATCGACCCCGAGCACATCCGCGAGTCCATCATCCACTCTCCGCACCCGCACCAGCACCTGCATCACCGCGCCAACACCATCGGATCGGGCAAGGCCGGAGAAGACCAAGCGTATTACCACGCGGTGGCCGAGTCGCTGGCCTCGGCGCGAGAGATTCTGGTCACCGGGCCGGGGCAGGCCAAGCTGTGGCTGATCAAGCATCTGCAGAAGCATGACCCGCAGGTGTATGAGCGGGTGATTGCGGTGGAGACGGTGGACCACCCGTCGAACAACCAGCTCGTCGCCTTTGCGCGGCATTACTTCGACGCCACCGATCACCGCATCGCGTGACGAAGCGTAGAAGGGGGCGCAGCGATGTCAGACGGGCCGCCGATTCACTACTGCACCTGGTGCTTTGCGCAGATTCCGGCCGGTACCAAGGTGTGCCCCGATTGCGGCACCGACCTGGACGCCTACGCCCGCCACACGCCGTATGAAGACCGGGTGCTGCACGCCCTGCATCACCCCTTGAGCGAAACCCGCATGGCGGCAATCCTGGCGCTGGGGCAGATGGCCGACGCGCGCACGGCCGATGCGCTGGCAGACTGTGCGCTGGCGCACCCGAACGATGTGATCCAGGGGATCGAAATCCTCAACAGCCTGCATCACATGCCCGCCGGGCCGATGGTCAGCGCCGCGCTGAAACGTCTGGCCGAACACCCCGCGCACGCGGTGCGCGAGCGCGCGCAGCATCTGCTCGACGCGGCAGGCTGAGCGGCTTCCCCGCTGCGCGGTTTAGCGAGGCGGTGCGCCGCACCCACCTGCCTCACCGCCAGTCCTTCAGTCGCGGGCGAGTGTCTGCAGCAAGCGCACTGCCGCGTGGGTGCACTCGATATCGGCCAGCGCCCCGGGCGACAGCGCAAAGCCGCCACCGTCGGTCTGGCAGCCCAGCACGAAACGCAGCGCGTCCCCCCCATAGCGCAGCGGCAGTCCGAGCAGCGCGCAGCTCTCGACCCCGGCGGCGATCACATCCAGCCGGGCGATGCGAGAAAGCGGCGTGAGGGTGAACGCTGACGCCGGCACCTGCAGCCCATCGACAAAGCGGCGCACGTCCTCGCGCCGCAGCGGCCGGCCGCACAGCGCGGCGATGTCCAGCGCCGCATGGGTGTCGAGCAGATTGGGCGGGCTGCCAAAGCCGCCATCGTGCACCAGCCGGCTCAGTTGGGCGAGCAGGCTCTCGCCATCGACCGGCAGATCGACCGCCCGGCGCAGTGACACCAGCCTTCGCGTTCGACTCAGCCATGCGGAGGCGGCGGCATCGCTGGCTCCGCCGGTGGGCGGTTCGGGCCAGGGCAGGGCGGCGATGGCCTCGCGCATGGCGCCGTCCTGTGCCGGTTGCTGGCCGAGGGCGCGGTCGATGCCGATGCGGTGCTGCAGCGCGTCCGGCTGCAGGGAGTCGGCAAAGCGCTGCGCGAAGGTCTGCACCGCATCGGGGTTCGGTACCGTCTGGCCCAGGCGCTGCAGACTGCCAAGCGCCAGATCGGTATCGGCCAGATTGGGCTCCTCGATGCCGCCCCAGCGATAGAAGCAAAAGCCGCCCGAGGGCGTCTGCCGCGACAGCAGATAGACGGTGGCGCGTTGCCGCGCTTGCGCGACCTCGGCGCGAAGATTGGAGCCTGCGGCGATTTCGGTGGCCATGCTCAGGCGCTGGGGGCGTTGGCTGCGGCGGGCTGCGGCGCGGCCGAAGGAAAGATTTCGCGGTACAGATCTTCGCCCCAGGCGCTGCGCAGCGGCGGCGCCGGTTGCAGCACAAAGCTGCGGCTGCCGTCGTCCTGCCGGTCGGCGCGCATGAACAGGGTGTGCTCGGTGTCCTGTGCGTATAGCGCCTGCGCGCAGCTCACCAGATGGGTCACCAGCCACGCGGAAATGCCGCGCTGGCGCAGCGCGGCGAGCACCTGCAGAAAGATTTCCGAGCCTTCGCGTTCGTTGGTCGACGCAAACGACTCGTTGAACAGCACCACCGCGCCCGGCTGCAGATGCTCGGCGATCGCCGACATGCGCTGCAGCTCCTCGTCGAGCTTGCCGCTTTTGAGGGTGGCGTCTTCCTCGCGCTTGTAGTGGGTGAACAGCCCGCTGTGCAGCGTGCCGGTGTAATCGCTGGCGCAGACATACAGCCCGGCGTGCAGCATCACCTGCGCCAGCCCCAGCGCGCGCAGGTAGGTGGATTTGCCGCCGGTGTTAGCTCCGGTGATCACGATACGGTCGCGGCCGTCGGCCAGGCAGTCGCTCGGCACCGGGGCGCGCTGCAGGGTCAGCGCCAGCGCCGGGTCACGCAGGCCATGCGCCTGCAGCTTCAACGCGCCCTGCGGGTTGACCGAAGGCAGGCTCATCGCCACCCCCAGCGATTCGAGCCTGTCGTGCAGATTGAGCGCGCCGACGTAAAACGCCAGTTCGGCGCGCAGCGCTTCGAGGAACTGCTGCACATGCTCGGTCGATTGCGCCATCACATTGGCCACGCCGGCAATGCCGCGGTCGTACAGCTCGGACAGCGCTCGCGCCCCGGCCTCGTCGCGGTCGGCCAGGCGGAACACGTAGTTCGGCGGCTCCTTGCCGAGCAGTTTGGGCAGCCAGCCGCGGGTGTCGGCATTGGGCAGACGCAGCACGTAATCACGCCCGGCGCAGCCGGGGCCAAGACCCGCGCTGATGCGCGCGCCATGGCGAAAGCGCAGAGTGTCCAGATGCTGCTGCACGGTAGCGAAATACGCGTCGTCGAGGTTGTCCTGCAGGGTGGCAGCGAGCCCGCGGAGCCCGTCGCTGCTGCATTGCGCGGCCAGGGCCTGGGTGGCCTCGCGCAGCTTGCGCAGCCAATCGGTGTAGGTGCGCAGCAGTTCGACCGAGCCGTGCAGCACCGAGCTGGGATAGTGGCCGAACAGTCCGAGGCTGAACAGGTGCTGCTTTTTGCTGTCGATTGCCTGCACCACCAGGTCATACAGCGCCCGCAGCTCGGCCGCATGCGCCAGCGCATCGCGCAGCACGGCCTGCCGGTGCTGGACTGTGGCTATATCGCCGGCGCCGCAGGCTTGCCAAAGCATCTGTTTGGCGACGCCGGCGAGGTAGGCATCGCCGGCAGCCATCGCCTGCACCAGCGAGTCCAGCGCCAGATCGGGGGCGACCACATCGGTCTGCGGTGGCAGCGCGGCCTGCAGATCGACATCGCGGTCGGGATACAGCAGTTGCACCTTCATGCCGGAATCCTCTGCAGCAGTTGTTCTTCGGTGACGCGGTATTTCTCCGCCAGCGCCATCGCGTACGACTTGCCGTCAGCCGCGCGGCGCACCACGTGGAAGGTGCGCACCGTCGGGTCGTTGGCATCGACCGTGCTGACCATGCTCACGGTCTGCGCGTCAAAGTGCGACAGCTCGGTGAGGAAGGTCACGAACACCGCGCGGGTGCCCCGTTCGACCAGCGACTGCATCACTCGGCGGGCGAGCAACACGGCGTCGTCCACCGTGGTCGATGAAAAGGTTTCGTTGAGGATGACCAGGCTGCGCGGGGTGACGGACTGCAGGATCTGCTTGACGCGTACCAGATCGTCCTGCAGCTTGCCGCGCTGGTTGTGCACGTCCTCCTCGCGCTCGAAGTGGGTGAACAGCCGGTCGATCAGCGGCAGTTTCACGTCGCGGCCTGCCACCGGCAGGCCCAGCGCGGCGAGCTGGTGCAACTGGCCGATGGTGCGCGCCATCGTGGTCTTGCCGCCGTGGTTGGGGCCGCTGATGACCAGCAGGTGTTCGCTGTCAGCCAGCTGCAGATCGTTGGTGATCACGGTCTGCTGCGCGGCGATCTGCCGCCGCGCCAGCGCCATGTCGAAGGTCGAGAGGGTCTGCACCGTGCGGTCGTCGGCGCTGACTTCGGGCAATTCCACGGAAAGCCCCAGGCGGCGCATTGGCGCAATGAAGTCCAGATAACCGAGGTAGAACTGCACCTCGCGGTCGAAGCGGGCCAGCGTCGGGTCGGCCGGGTCGGGATGCTGTTCGCAGAACGCCTGCAGCCGCCCGAACACCTCGGGGAACAGCAGCGCGACGCGGTCGAGAATCTGGCCTTCGACCGCGTTGAGCACCCCATCGTCGGTGTACTTGGTGAGATAGTCGTGCGCGGCGGCGCGGCGGAAGCGGTCGAAGGTCTGCCCGATCTGCGCGGCGTAATCGACCTCGTCGGCATACGCCCGCACCGTGACCTGTGGGCCGTCGATGTGGATCGTGTAGCGCACCGCGGCGAGATCGTCGGCAATCGCCTGCGCCTTCTGCGCCCGCTCGCTCCACGCGCTGCTGGCGATTAATTGATCAACGTGGCGCAGGATGGACTGCAGCCCGGCGCTCTGCGGTGCGGCCTCGCGCAGCTCGGTCTGCAGCGCGCGCGCGGCGGCGTCTGCAACCAGAGCGGCCTCCAGCCGCCAGCGCTGGCGCTCGTGCTCGTTGTAGACCTTGCCGGCCTGCTCCAGATGTTTGCGCATCTGCCGCATCGCGCCGTTGAAGTTCTGCACCGCCAGCCGCACCGGTTCGCGCTGCAGGTCGCGCACAATGGCTTGCCGCCAGCGCACGGCCTCGACATCGGACAGCGCGGTGCGGTAGATCGCCTCCAGCCCGAGTTCGCCGCGCCCCTGCACCGCGGCGGCGACGATCTGGTCCAGCCCGACGTCGCGAAAGCACGCTGGCTCGGCCGGCGACTGCGCCGGTTCTTCCTGCGGGGTGCGCCAGACGATGCTGGGATAGTCGTTCACCGCCATGATTGCGGCCTCCGGTTCAGGCGTAGGGGTTGACGAATCGTGCGGCCGAGCCGAGTTCGGCGTCGATTTCCAGCAGGCGGTTGTATTTGGCCAGCCGCTCGCTGCGCGACAGCGAACCCGACTTCATCTGCCCGGCGCCCACGCCTACCGCGAAGTCGGCGATGAACGGATCTTCGGTTTCGCCGCTGCGGTGGGAGATCACCGTGCCCCAGCCGGCGCGCTGGCACAGCTGCACGGCGGCGATGGTCTCGCTGACCGTGCCGATCTGGTTGAGCTTGATCAGCGCGGCGTTGGCCGTGCCTTCATCGATGCCGCGCTGGATGAAGCGGGTGTTGGTGACGAAGTTGTCGTCGCCGACGATCTGGATGCGCTGACCCAGCGCCCGGGTCATCAGCGCAAAGCCGTCCCAGTCGTCCTCGGCCAGACCGTCCTCGATCGACACGATCGGATAGGTGTACAGCCAGCTCGCATACAGGTCGATGAGTTGCGCGGCGGTGTAGCGCTGGTTGCCCGAGCGGGTCAGCCAGTATTCGCCGTTTTTGTAGAACGAGGTCGCGGCCGGGTCCAGCGCAATCGCCAGATCGACCCCCGGGCGATAGCCCGCACGCTCGATCGCCCGCACGATCAGCTCGCACGCCGCAGCGTTGCCATTGCTCAGCTTGGGCGCGAATCCGCCTTCGTCGCCGACCGCGGTCGAATGCCCCATGCCCTGCAGCAGCTTGCGCAGGCTGTCGAAGGTTTCGGCGGCATAGCGCACGGCTTCGGTGAAAGTCGGCGCGCCGATCGGCACCAGCATGAACTCCTGAAAATCCATGCTGCTGGCCGGCGCGTGCCGACCGCCGTTGAGCACATTGAACATCGGCATCGGCAGCAGGCTGGCCTGCGCATCGCCGAACACGCGGTACAGCGGCACGTCGCGCTCGATCGCTGCAGCCCGCGCGACCGCCATGCTTACCGCGAGCAAGGCGTTGGCGCCCAGCCGCGCCTTGTTGGGCGTGCCGTCGAGGTCGATCAATCGCTGGTCGATCGCTTGCTGATCCAGCGCGTTGTGGCCGCGCAGCGCCTCGGCGATTTCGCCGTGCACATGGTCGATGGCTTTGCGCACGCCCTTGCCGAAATAGCGCCTGGGGTCGTCGTCGCGCAGTTCGACCGCTTCGTTGCTGCCGGTGGACGCGCCGGAGGGCACGGCGGCGGTGGCGGTGACGCCCGATTGCAGCGCCACCTTGGCCTTGAGGGTCGGCAGGCCGCGCGAGTCGAGGATTTCGATCGCGTCGATCGCCGCGATGGGGGATTGCAGTTCAATGTTCATGCAGGGCTTTCTGTGGTTGTGCGGGACGCGGCGCTTGCCGCGCAACCCGTCGTGACGGAACGGTGGGGCAAACTGCGGCCACTCGCGCGATCTGCGCTCCAAGCCGAGCGCACACGCCAAGCGGCCCAAACCTTGTCAATACATCACTCCTCCCTCCTGTGCGTTGGCGCAGGCGCGTGCGCGGTGCGGCACGCGAGGTAGGAGTCATCAGCCCTGCGGGGCGGAAAACGAGGCGAACTCCATCGCCTTTGTTTTCAATCGAGTGTAGGTGCGGTGCAGCAGCGGGTCAACGCAAAAACCGGCGCGCGCGGTAACCGAGTGTCAGGGGTGTTGCGACGCGTGTGCCGGACGTCGCGCGACCCACGCGATCAGCGGCAGCGCTGCGGCCTGCGCAAGCAGACAGAACACCACCAGCGCCGGCAGCGACACCTGATACAGCCAGCCGATGATCACACTGCCGACGAACCACGCCACCCCATAGCCTGCAGTGAACAGGCCGTAGGCGCCGGCGCGCTGCTCGGGCGCGACCATCGGCGCGACCGCGGCGGGGATGATGGACTCGTGCACCCCCATGCCGATGCCCCACAGTGCCACGCCGATCCACGCGGCCAGCGCTCCGCCGAGGAATACCAGCGGCGCGAACAGCGCGCCGGCCACGGTCAGCGGCAGCAGCACCCGCAGGCCCGCATGGTCGAACCAGCGGCCGAACAGCAGCGAGCCGGCGCCGGCCGTGGCCATCGCCAGTGCGTAAGCGACCGACACCTCGACGCCCGGAAACTGCCCGCCCGCGTGCAGATGAAAGGCCAGCAGCGGAAAGTCGGCAAAGCCTGCGGCGACCAGCATCGCTGCGGCCAGGTAGACCCAGAAGCGGTGCTCAAAGCGCGTGCGGGTGACATCGTGCGCGTGCTTGACCGGCACCAGCTCCTGCGGCTTGGGGTAGGTGCGACGGGCGATGAGCACCAAGGTGAGGTTGATCAGCGCCGGCACCAGCAGCACCGCGAAGCCCCAGCGAAAGTCGTGGCCCTTCCACGCCAGCACCGCGGCGACCAGCAGGGGGCCGATCACCGCGCCGGTCTGGTCCAGCGCCTCGTGCAGCCCGAACACCCAGCCGTAGCCGCCCAGTGCCTGCCCGGCGTGGGAGAGCAGGGCGTCGCGCGGCGGGTTGCGCAGCCCCTTGCCGATGCGCTCGAGGATGATGAGGGCCGCGGCCTGCGGCCAGGTGTGCGCCAGCGCCAGCGCCGGCACCGAGGCCATCTGCACCACATAGCCGGTGATGATGATGGGCCAGAACGACTGTGTGCTGTCCGCGGTGCGGCCGGAGAACAGCCGCAGCGTGTAGCCCGCCAGTTCACCGAAGCCGGTGACGCTGCTGATCACCAGCGCCGACGCGCCGAGCAACCCGAGGAACGGGCCGTTGATGCCGCGTGCGCCTTCATAAGTGCAGTCGGCGAACAGGCTCAGCACGCCGATCAGCAGCACAAAGCGCAGCGCGCGCTGGCGCTGCGCCGTACTGGCGGGCGATGCGTCGGCCTTCGCCGCGGACTCGGGCGAGGCCGGAGCGGTCATGCCGCGGCCGTTTCAGCCGCCTGCGGCGCCGGGGCTGCCGCCGTCTGTGCCGGTGCGTCGGCGGGGCGGGCCGCGCCCATTGCCGGCACGCCAGCGCGGCGTGGTTGCGGGTACATGTACTCGCGGTTGAACGGATACTCGCTTTGCCTGCCGCGCAGATAAGCCTCTTTGGAGTCGCGTGCTTCGACCACGCCGTCCGGGCGAGCGCCCAGCATCTGGAACAGCGAAATCCAGCCTTGCTCGAACCCCATCGCCGATCCGGCCAGATACAGGCGATAGGCGCGGATGGTCTTGTCGGCGCGGTCGCCGAGCACCTTCTTTGCCTGCTCCAGATTCGCTTCCAGCGCATCGACCCAGTACCACAGCGTCTTGGCGTAATGCGGCCGCAGGCACTCCATGTCCAGCGGCTCCAGCCCGCCGCGGGCCATGGTGTCGGCCATCACGCTGATGTGCACCAGTTGCCCGCCGGGGAAGATGTATTTCTCGATGAAGTCGCCCATGCCGCCGGCAAGCTGGCTGTTTTCGATGCCGCCGGCGGTGATGCCGTGGTTCATCACCAGCCCGCCCGGTTTGAGCAGGCGGCGGATTTTGTCGAAGTAGATCGGCAGATTGGGCCGGCCGACGTGCTCGCACATGCCCACCGAGGCGACCTTGTCGAAGGGCTGGCTCTCGTCCACGTCACGGTAGTCCTGCAGCAGCATTTTCACGCGGCCCTGCAGACCCTTCTGCTCGATCAGGCGGTTGACGTAGGCGTGCTGGTTTTTCGACAGGGTGATGCCGGTGGCATTGACGCCATAGTTTTCGGCAGCCCACAGCAGCAGCCCGCCCCAGCCGGCGCCGATGTCGATGAAGCGCTCGCCCGGCTTGAGCTTGAGCTTTTTGCAGATGTGGTCGAGCTTGGCTTCCTGCGCCTCGGCCAGATTCATCGCCGGGTCGGCGAAGTAGGCGCACGAATACACCCGCCGCGGATCCAGCCACAGCGCGTAGAAATCGTCCGACACGTCGTAGTGATGCTGGATCTGCGCTGCGTCCTTTTCGCGGCTGTGGTGGGTGCGCTCCCAGATGCCACGGCGCACGCCTTCCCACCAGCGCTCCAGTCCGCTGGCTGGCGGGCGGCGCGGGTCGTCACCGAGCAGCGCCGGCGCCACGCGCATGAGGTCGCGCAGATTGCCCAGAATGTCCACCAGCCCTTCGACATAGTCTTCGGCCAGCTTGCCGATCTGCCCGGTGCCGATGTGCCACAGCGCCCGCTTGTCGCGGATGCGCATTTCCACCTGCGGGTTGCTGGCGCCGACCCTCTGCCCGCCGGGCAGCACCACGCTGCACGGCACCGGCAGATGCGCCAGACGTTCATCGACCTTGCCCAGCAGGGCGGAGGACATTGCGGACATGTATTTCTCCTTTCGATCGTTCTGGGGTGTGCCGCAGATCGAACCACCCACTGGCGTCGCGTGCGCGCGGCCGGGGCTGAAGCGATGGGCGTCGTAAGCGGCAAACCTCCCTATTGGCAACTTCAGAGCACACCCAGGCCACGAAGCAAGGGCGGAGTTGGAACAGGTAGGAGTCATCAGCCGGACACGCGCTTGCTGCTGCGGCGCCCGACACTTTGACGGCGAACTCCATCACCGGAGATTGAGCCCAGTCTAAACAGCGTTTGCGACAGGGTCAATGCGAAACATGTTTCCAATTACCAGACGTTACGGCTCTCGGCGCCTGGGCGCGGGTCAGTATTTCTGCCGCGCCGGTATCACCCCGCGCACCCCGCCCAGCGGATCGGGCATGTCGCCGGTGCGGCGGGGGATGAGGTGCAGATGCAGGTGAAACACGCTCTGCCCGGCCGACCGTCCGCAGTTGACCCCGAGGTTGAAGCCGTCGGGCGGGTTGGGGCCGGCGAGCAGCTGCGCTCGCCACTGCGCGGCCAGGTCGAGCAGCGCGCGCTGTTCTTCCGGCGTGGCGTCGAACCAGTCCGCCACGTGCCGCCACGGAATCAGCAGCACATGACCGGGTGTCACTGGGTCGCGGTCGGGCAGGGCAAAGGCCAGCTCGTTGCGCAGCACGATCGGCAGGGTCTCGCTGGCGCAGAACGGGCAGCCCGGATGCCGCGTGCCGGCAAAGGTGGCGGCGGTGGTGGGCGCACTCATTTCACGTCCCTCAGATGGGCCGTGTCGTTGACGGTCTGCACCCGCGCGACCCCGTCGTGCCCGAGCTGGATGCGGTTGATGCAGCACGGCTGCTGCTGGATGCGCCAGTAGGCCGACAGCGGCAGCTCCAGGCACTGGATCAGCACCGCGCGGTTGACGCTGTCGTGCCCGACCAGCACCACGGTGTCGTCAGGCTTGTGGCGCGCGAGCAGACTGCGAAGACCATCGGCCACGCGCAGCGCCAGATCCTGCAGCGACTCGCCGCCGGGAAAGCGCATCCATTGCGGTGCTGCCTTCCACAGCGCGTATTCCTGCGGGAACTGCGATTTGGCCATGTCGTGGGTTTTCCATTGCCAGTCGCCGTAGTCCAGGTCGTCCAGCCCGGGCAGCACTTCGGACTCGATGCCGCAGGCCGCAGCGACGGCTGCGCCGGTGTCGCGGCAGCGGCCCATCGGGCTGGTGTAGACCCGCACCGGTTTTTCTTCGGCGGCGATGCGCGCGCCAAGCGCCTGCGCCTGTTTTTTGCCGAGTTCGATCAGCGGCAGTTCCATGCGGCCGCGAAAGCGTTCGGGGTGGATGCCTTCGACCGCGCCGTGACGAGTGAGCAGAATCTGCATGGGCGTCTCCTCAAAAAGGGTTGAACTACCCACATGGTGCGCCGCAGCGTGTTGCCGTTCAAGCGCAAGGCTGTAGCGGAATGTTTCAGTCGTGAGTCGATGTCTGCCGCAGCGACTTGAGCCGGTAGAGCAGGTCGAGCGCCTGGCGCGGCGACAGCGCATCGGGGTTGGCAGCGTCGAGTGCGGCGAGCGCCGCGTCAGGCGCGGGCGCGGCGGCGGCTTTCGCCGGCTCGGGCGCGGCGAACAGGTCGAGCTGCGCAAGCTGGCGCGCATGCTCGCGCTCCAACTGATCCAGGCGCGTGCGCGCGCTGCGGATCACCGCTGCGGGCACGCCGGCCAGCTGCGCCACCTGCACCCCATAACTGCGGCTGGCCGGCCCCTCGCGCACTTCGTGCAGGAACACCAGACCCTGCGGGGTCTCGGTCGCGTCCAGATGCAGGTTCGCTGCAGCGGGCAGTCGCTGTGCCAGATCGGTGAGCTCGAAGTAATGGGTGGCGAACAGGGTCAGCGCCTGATTCTGGTCATGCAGATGCTGGGCGATGGCCAGCGCCAGCGCCAGGCCGTCGAAGGTGGAGGTGCCGCGGCCGACTTCGTCCATCAGCACCAGGCTGTGCGAGGTGGCGGTGCGCAGAATCGCCGCGGTCTCGGCCATCTCGACCATGAAGGTCGATTGCCCGCCGGCCAGGTCGTCCGAGGCGCCGATGCGGGTGTGGATCGCATCCAGCGGGCCGATGCGCGCGCTGCGTGCCGGAACGAAGCTGCCGATATAGGCGAGCAGGGCAATCAGCGCCACCTGCCGCATATACGTGCTCTTGCCGCCCATGTTCGGGCCGGTGATGACCAGCAGCCGCCGCGTCGGGTCCAGCCGGCAGTCGTTGGCGATGAAGCGGTCGACCCGGCTTTCGATCACCGGGTGGCGGCCCTGCACGATGTCCAGTCCCGGCGCGTCGCTCAGTTCCGGGCAGGCCCAGCCAAACGTCGCGGCGCGTTCGGCCAGCGCCGCGAGCGCGTCGATCGCCGCCAGCGCGCCGGCGGCTTTGCGCAGCGGCGGCAGATGCGGCTGCATCTCGCCTTGCACCTGTTCGAACAGCAGCTTTTCGCGCACCAGCGCCCGCTCCTGCGCCGACAGCGCCTGATCCTCAAAGGCCTTGAGTTCCGGGGTGATGTAGCGCTCGGCGCCTTTGAGGGTCTGGCGCCGGCGGTAATCGTCGGGCACCTTGTCGGTCTGCCCACGAGTGACTTCGATGTAAAAGCCATGCACCTTGTTGTATTCGACCTTGAGGTTGGCAATGCCGGTGCGCTCGCGCTCGCGCTGCTCCAGCGCCAGCAGAAAGCTGCTGCAATCGGCATCGATCGCGCGCAGGCGGTCGAGCTCGGCGTCGAACCCGGGAGCAATCACCCCGCCGTCGCGCAACTGCACCGCGGGCTCGGCGGCAATCGCTGCCTGCAGCAGCGCCGCTGCAGCCGGTGGCGGCTGCAGCGCAGCGCGCAAGTCATCCAGCAGCGGGGTGGCCGCAAACCGCTCCATCAACGCAGTCAGATCGGGAAGGCGCAGCAGAGCGTCGCGCAAGCCGGCGAGTTCGCGCGGGCGCACCTGCCGCAGCGCAACGCGCGCGGCAATGCGTTCGATGTCGGCCAGTCCCCGCAAGGAGGTGCGCAGCTCGGCCAGCGGGCCATCGAGCAATGCCTGCAACGCGGCGTGCCGCGCGCGAGCCACCTGCGCGTCGCGCTGCGGGTGCTGCAGCCACTCGCGCAATTGCCGGCTGCCGGCCGCGGTCTGGCACACGTCCAGATGCGACAGCAGTGTGGGCCCATCCTCGCCACGCAGCGGGGCGAGGATTTCCAGATTGCGCCGCGCCGCCGCGTCCAGCCGCAGCGTGGCCGTGTCGTCCTCCACCCGCAGGTCGTCCAGCGCAGGCAGGCGGCCGCCCTGTGTCTGTTCGGCGTAGGTCAGCAGAGCCGCGGCAGCGGCGTGTGTGGCAGGCAGCGCGCTAGCACCAAAGCCGTCCAGGGTCTGCACCCCGAGCAGCGCGGACAGCTTGCGCACTCCGGTTGCCGCATCGAAGTGCCAGGGCGGGCGTTCGGTCGGCCGCAGTTGCGGCAAAGGCCAGACAGCGGCCTCAGCGCCATCTCCCGCCTGCGGCCACAACACTTCAGCTGGGGCGATGCGCGCGAGCCAGTCCGCAAGCGCCGCTGGCGCGCACTGCGCCAGATACACCCGCGAGCCCGTCAGCGCCATCCACGCCAGACCGACCACCCTGCGGGACCCGCGTGCCGGTTGCACCGCCAGCAGCAGCGCGTCGCGCTTGTCGTCGAGCAGGCTCTGCTCGGTCAGCGTGCCGGGGGTGACGATGCGCACCACCCGCCGCTCCACCGGCCCCTTGCTCGTCGCAGGGTCGCCGATCTGTTCGCAGATCGCCGCCGACTCGCCCAGCCGCACCAGCTTCGCGAGGTAGGTGTCGAGCGACTGCACCGGAATGCCCGCCATCGGTATCGGCTCGCCCGCCGACTGCCCGCGGCGGGTGAGCGTGAGATCGAGCAGCCGCGCCGCGCGCTCGGCGTCGCCGTAGAACAGCTCGAAGAAATCGCCCATGCGGTAGAGCAGCAGCACATCCGCATGCTCGGCCTTGATGCGCAGATACTGCTGCATCATCGGCGTGTGCTCGGACAGCCGCGCATGGGCGGGCGGCAAGCGGTTGTCGGCAGGGTCTTGCACGGCGGGGCGGGCGAGCGAATGAACGGAACCGCAGAGCATCCTAGCCCCAGGCTTGGTCGCCTAAGGCAGGCTAGGTTCGTTCGATTGGGATTGGTGCCGGGAGCGGGACTCGAACCCGCACGCTTTTAAGGGCGGTGGATTTTGAGATTGAGTCCCGAGACTAGCATGAGACTACGCTGGAACCCGCAAAGGCTTGCTGTGCTTGGTTTTCCGGGGAGTTAGTCCCGTTTAGCCTTACGCCTAGACCAGACCGATTGCGGCAGACATTCCGATGCCGTGGCTCTTGGCTGGTTCCTGCGTTCGATCCCGAACTAGGAGGCGTCATGGCCAAGATCAAACTCACCAAATCCGCTGTCGATGCGGCCGAAGTTACCGGCAAGGACTACGAATTGCGGGACACCATTGTCCCCGGCTTTCTCTGCAAAGTCACTGCGCACGGCCGCAAGGTCTTCATGCTTCAGTACCGCACGAACTCGGGCGAGCGTCGCAAGCCGAAGATCGGCCAGTTCGGCGAGTTGACCGTCGAGCAGGCGCGGTCGATCGCTCAGGACTGGCTGGCCGACGTGCGCAAGGGCGATGACCCCAGCGCCGCCAAGCTGGCCGCGCGCATGGCCCCGACGGTCAAGGAACTGTGTGGGCAGTTCATCGAGGAATACTCCAAGCCGCGCAACAAGCCCCGGACAGTTGATTCCTACCAGGGCTACATCGACCGTCACATCCTGCCCGCCCTGGGCAAGCTCAAGGTGCCGGACATAACGCGGTCGCACATCACCACGCTGATGAAGGACAAGGCAAAGATCGGCGTTACAGCCAATCGGGTTCTGGCCTGCCTACGCAAGATGTTCAATATGGCCGAGGTGTGGGGCTACCGGCCCGACGGCTCCAATCCGTGCCGTCACGTCCCCAAGTACCGCGAGGACGGCGAGACGCGGTATATCAACAACGAGGAATTGGCGCGCCTCTATGCGTACCTCGACCGTGCGGATGCCCAGGGGCTGGAGCATCCGACCGTGACGCTGGCGATTCGCCTGCAATTCGAGTTTTCCGCGCGGATGACCGAAATCCGCACGCTCGAATGGGCTTGGGTCGATTTCGAGAATCGCCGAGTCGTCTGGCCTGACAGCAAGACGGGCGATATGTCCAAGCCGATGAGCGAGGCGGCGTACCAGTTGCTGCTCAATGCGCCGCGCATCGACAGCTCGCCTTACGTGTGTCCGGCCATCTTTGATGCCAAGAGGCCATTGCCCGACAGCACGTACTACAACGGCTGGAAGCGCATCCTGGGCCGCGCAGAGGTAGCGCATGTCGGGACGCACGGCATCCGCCATCGCGCGGCGACCGACATTGCCAACTCCGGTATTCCCATCAAGGTCGGCATGGCGCTAACTGCGCACAAGACCGTCACGCAGTTCATGGCGTATGTCCATGCAGAGGATGACCCGGTGCGGGCCGCTGCCGAGAAGGTGGCCACCCTGCGCCGGGGCGCCATCGACAGCCAGGCCCAGGCTGCGCCGATTCCGGCGCCGACCGCCTCAGCTCCGGCTATCGCGGACGGAGAAAAGACCCGCACAAGCCAGGGCAACTATCGCCCGTACCGCCATCGCAAGAGTCCAACGCGCGCTGTGCCGCCCGGTACGAAGCGGGCCGGATCGCCGCCAACGAAGGCGCCGGAAACGTCGATCGCGTGAATCGCGGGCGTCCGGCCTGCCGCCGCTGTCGCGACGGGCCGGGCATCCCGCCCCGCTGTTCCTTTGTCCCTTGACTTGAATTCGTCAATAAACGAAAATCCCATGTACCGCATCGAGCATTACCTGACGGCTGACGGCCAGAAGGATCTTTACCTCGACTGGCTGAAGCGATTGCGCGACACCCAGGCCAAGGTGGCGACCATCCGGCGCGTAGCCCGTGTCGAGCAGGGCAACTTCGGCGATCACAAGTTTTGCCGTGATGGCGTGTGGGAGCTGCGCATCGACGTGGGGTCGGGCTATCGGGTGTATTACGGCCTGGCGGGCCAGCGGC
The DNA here is from genome assembly GCA_964389235.1 of uncultured Burkholderiaceae bacterium. Taxonomy (GTDB): domain Bacteria; phylum Pseudomonadota; class Gammaproteobacteria; order Burkholderiales; family Burkholderiaceae_C; genus Thiomonas. The sequence goes on along the minus strand of CAYMDM010000001.1, from coordinate 938 downwards.
TGGTGTTGCTGCTATGTGGCGGCGACAAGCGCACGCAGGATGCGGACATAGACCGAGCGGTGGGCTACTGGCAGGACTGGCAACGGAGAGTGGATGATGAGAAGCAGACCCCATGACGAAGCGATGGCCGAGCTGTACCGCAGCGATCCGGCGCTCGCGCTCGAAGTCATCAACAGCATCCTGGCCGATGGCGACCAGGCCGAGCTGATGACCGTGCTGCGCCAGCTCGCGCAGGCGGTCGGTGGTGTGCAGACGGTGGCTGCACAGGCGCATCTGAACCCGACACAGCTTTACCGCACGCTGTCGCCGAAGGGCAATCCCGCCTTGAACAGCTTGACCGCCATCCTCAAGGTGATGGGCCTGCGGCTGGCGGTGGCGCCGTTGGCTAATTCCGCGCCGGCGCACGCTGTCTGATGCGAAGCATTGCCGATGCCGGCCGAGTGTGGAGATTGTCGTATCGCTGATACGACAATTGCGGCCCGGAGGTGCCCCGGTTCCCCCTCTAGAAAAGGTCGTCTTCGCACGCCTGCGGTGCTATCGGACGATCCATTGGTGGCTTCTTGACCATAGCCTCCAGAGCGTCAAGGGCCGCCTCGCGGAGCTTTCGCACGCGGGGCAGCAAATCGAACATGGAGAGTCCGAGCTGTGGCGACAGCAGTTCGACGATCAATCGGTAATGTTCGTCATCCCGCAAAATTTTGGTCTGGAACAACAGCCAAAAGCAGGATTCGCCCAGTTCTTGCCTGGAAGGCAGCAAGTCCATTGACCGCGATTCGGCGGCGTCGATGTAGGCGTCCACGGTAGCTTCGGCATCAAGCCACAGTTCCGAAGCCGCTTCGTCATCAACAGGCTCCTTTTCCGCAAGCGCCTTGATATGCGCAAACGCTGCGGCCTCATCGGCCTGCTTGTAGGCTTTGCTGCTGGGAATTGTCATTTTT